>DXCN01000059.1 GCA_019115985.1 Candidatus Rothia avicola
CCGCCTACCACGAAGGCGGCCACGCCCTGGTCGCGGCTGCCCTGCGCAACTCAGCGCCCGTCACCAAGATTACGATTCTTCCGCGCGGACGCGCCCTGGGTTACACCATGGTCATGCCCCAGGACGACAAGTACTCCACCACCCGCCACGAACTGCTCGACCAGATGGCCTACGCTATGGGTGGCCGCGCCGCCGAAGAGCTGATCTTCCACGACCCCTCCACCGGTGCGTCCAACGATATTCAGAAAGCAACCGATACCGCCCGCAAGATGGTGACCGAGTACGGCATGAGCGCCAAGGTCGGTTCAGTTCGACTTGCAGCTAAGGAATCTGACCCCTTCCTGGGCGGCGGTGCTGGCGGCGGAAACAACTTCTCCGACGAGATGGCCTACCTGGTTGACCAGGAAGTCGCAGCCCTGCTGGAGCAGGCCCACGATGAGGCCTACGAGATTCTGCGCGATAACCGTGACGTGCTCGATGCCCTCTCCCTGGCCCTGCTTGAAAAGGAAACCCTACTCGAAAATGACCTGGCAGAAATCTTTGCGGGCGTGCGCAAGCGCCCCGAGCGCGACCACTGGTACTCCAAGTCCAACCGCGAACCCTCAGCCCTGCCCCCGGTCAAGGTAGCCAAGGCAGAGGCCGACGAGACCCCGGTTGACGAGGAGCCCATCGTCCAGCAGCCTACCGTTGACCCCATGGACCCTGGTAACCCCCACCCCGGTGCCGCGGGCCCCGCAGGTAACCCCGACGTTGACCCCCTGGGAGGGCCCCGTTAATGGCAGTTGACCAGCCCCGTATCGAGGCCGCTGTCCGCGAGATTCTGCTGGCTATCGGCGAAGACCCCACCCGTGACGGTCTGCTCGATACCCCCGCCCGCGTAGCCCGCGCCTACGACGAAATGTTCGCCGGCCTGCACCAGAGCGCCGGTGACCTTCTGGGAACCACCTTCGATGTTGACCACTCCGAGCTGGTGCTGGTGAAGGATATCCCCTTCTACTCCACCTGCGAGCACCACCTGGTGCCCTTCTTTGGGCACGCCCATATCGGCTACATTCCCGGTGGTGACGGTAAGGTTACCGGCCTGTCGAAGCTTGCCCGCCTGGTTGATGTCTACGCTAAGCGCCCCCAGGTGCAGGAGCGGTTGACCACCCAGGTGATTGAAGCTCTTGAAGAGCACCTGAAGCCTACCGGTGCGATTGTGGTGATTCAGGCTGAGCACATGTGCATGTCGATGCGCGGTGTGCGCAAGCCTGGGGCGAAGACGGTGACGAGTGCCGTCCGCGGGGTCCTGCGCGACCCCGCCACCCGTGCCGAGGCAATGAGCCTGATCAAGGCCTCCTAACCTCCCCCAAGGGGACCTGATTTTCAAAAAAGGACCGCATAATATGCGGTCCTTTTTAGGCTTTGCGGTCCCCTTGGCTAAGGTGGGCAGGGACGCGCGTGTTAGCCTGGGTGCATGACTCTTCCCCACGCCCACGGCTCCTACGAGAATCTACCGACCGACCGCACCCTAATTATGGGTATTCTCAACGTCACCCCCGATTCCTTCTTCGACGGGGGCCTGCACGCGGACGCCGCCACGGCAGTCGCGCACGCCAAGACCCTGGTTGCGCAGGGGGCAGACATTATCGATGTGGGAGGGGAGTCCACCCGTCCCGGCGCTACCCGGGTGCCGCTGGCTGAGGAGCAGCGCCGCGTCCTGCCCGTTATCGAAGCTTTAGCCGCCGAGAATATCGTCATGTCGGTTGATACCCTCAACCCCGAAACCGCCCGCGCCGCCGTCGCCGCTGGGGCCCACATCATCAACGATGTTGCCGGGATGAGCCTGCGCGAAGACATGATTGAGACCGTTGCTGAGCTGGGCGTACCCTATATCCTCATGCACTCGCGCGGCACCTCCCTCACTATGGACTCCCAGGCTGTCTACACCGACGTTGCCGCTGAAGTGTTTAACGAGCTCTTTACCCTGCGCGAGCGGCTCATCACCGGGGGAGTAGCCCCCGGGCAGATTATTCTTGATCCGGGCCCCGGTTTTGCTAAGCATGGGCAACAGAACTGGCAGATTCTAGCGGGCCTGCAGGCCCTGGCCGCCGAGGGGCACCGGGTGCTGGTGGCCGGTTCCCGCAAACGTTTTATTGCCAGGCTTCTGCAGGAGCAGGACGCCGCAGCCTCCGGCCTGCCTGCAGAGCAGGTTGCTGAGCGAGCGGCAACCGAACGGGACGTCGCCAGTGCGGCTCTTTCAGTCATGGCTGCTGAGGCAGGGGCCTGGGCTGTGCGCGTACACAATGTGCAGGCAACCGCCGATGCCCTGGCCGTGCGTGAGGCCTGGCGGCAGGCGTCCGCCCGCTAGGGGCTAAGCAGCGATTGGGCGTGACACAGAAGCGTCATAAATGAAAATGTCTTTGTGACTTTAAGCGCTTTAGAGGTCGTACTCTAAGCCCGCTTAACTACTGCTTTTCCCAATAAATGCCCGGGTGAGGCTGTCTTTGGGTATGTCTGAGGGCACACACAGCGGTCACCGGGCACCGCCCCCGGGCGTGGATAATGGCTACAAAGCACCGGCGCTTCAACTCTGAACTACCACCGGTGAACCAGACTCGGTGAAAGGTGACCATGCACGATCACAGCTCATCGTCGGGCCAGCGAGATTACTCCCGTACCGACCGCATTACGCTCACTGGCGTGGGTAGCGTGGGCTACCACGGTGTGCTCGACTCTGAGAAGCAGACCGGCCAGCCCTTCTTCGTTGATATCACCATGTTCACGGACTTCACCCAGGCAGTCGCCACCGACAACGTCGCGCACACCGTCAACTACGCCGAAGTAGCAGAGGTCATCCGCGAAATCGTGACCGCTGAATCCCTCGACCTCATCGAAACCCTGGCCGAGCGTATCGCGTCCGCTGTGCTCGAGAAGTTCCCCCTGCTCGCGGTTGAACTGACCGTGCACAAGCCCAAAGCCCCTATCGAGGTGACCTTCGCTGACGTGTCGGTGACGATTTTTAGGGAGAAGCATGCCGGTTAAAGCGATCCTTGCCCTGGGGTCTAATCTGGGCGATAGCGAAGATACCCTCATCAAGGCGATTGGTGATATCTGCTCCCACGAGAAAATCGCGGTGACCAAGATTTCCCCCATCGCTATCACGGTGCCAGTGGGTGGCCCGGCTGGCCAGCCCGACTACGCCAACATGGTGGTCGAAATCGAAACCAGCCTACGCCCCTTCCTGCTACTGGAATACACCCAGCAGATTGAGCAGAAGCACCACCGTACCCGCGACGTCCGCTGGGGCCCGCGCACCCTTGACATCGACATCATCGATATTGCCTCACTTGAGATGGACGACCCCGACCTCACCCTGCCCCACCCGCGCGCTGCTGAACGCGCCTTTGTGCTGGAACCCTGGGCCCGCATGGACCCCTCAGCCCTGCTCCTCGGCTCATCGGTACGCCAGCTGGCAGACAAAGCAGCGGACGCCGGCGGCATCCGCGAGTTCCACCCAGCACCGGTGGTCTGCGCGTGAAACTGCGAAGCCGGGCCCTTGCCCTCCTAGCGGGTGTAGGCGTTGCAAGCGGGGCGGTCCTCAACCTCCTGAGCGTTCAGTCAGGCGGCCCCGAGCTGTCCCTGCCCGCCCTCACCCTGGTCGCTGCCCTCATCCTGGCAGGCCTGGCTCTCTACTTCGCCCGGCAAGTCCACCGGTATAGCCGGGTCGAGACCCGTAAGAAGGCCGGTTCCATGAACCCCCTCATGGCCGCCCGGGTCGCTGTCTTCGCCCAGGCCCTGGCCCTTACCGGTGCCCTGGTCGGCGGCTGGCAGGTCGCGATTGTGGTCTACCAGGTGGGGCTGGCGTCCGCCCGTGCCACCGCCCAACCCCTCATCGAGAGCCTGCTTGCCCTCGCTGGCAGCCTGGTGATGCTGGTTGCCGGTATCGTCGCCGAGAACTGGTGCAAGGTACCTCCGGGAGATAGGGACGCCGGTGGTGGGGTCGGCGGGGTCAGCCCGCAGACCGGCCACCTGGCCCGTAATAAGCCGGACGCCTCGTCCTAAGGTAACGTCCGGTTTAGCTTCCTCACCTCCGTGTCATAATGGTGTAGACCACATTTGAAGCGTATAGAGGGTTTTTATAAGGTATGTCAGGCTCACGCTCACTGCCGACCCTCTCGCTGGTTCGCTAGCTGGCTCGCAGGCTCGCCAGATTCGCACCGAGATTTATTTTCCTCGCGCACTCGGAATCTCGGTGCTCATCACTGGCGATTCACGCCCCGCCTAGCGGCGGATTCTGTTCGCTCTTGCGTGCTATCGCACCCGCTCACTTCATCCGAGCCAGCAGCTTCGCTGTGAGCCTGCCTACCTACCTTTATGAATAAGCCTTATACGTAACGAGAGAGCACCATGAACGAGCCGCAATTTACACCTACCCTGCCCCCGCTCGACCTTGATGGCCTGGGCAAGCAGACTATAGATCTGCCCGAGGTCAGCTGGAAGCGGGTTTCGCCGAAGTACGTTCGGGTTAAGCTCATCACCTCTCTGGTCTGGTCTCTCATTCTGTTGGGGCTGGTGTCCTTGCCGCTTATCATGACGCTTGTGGTGGAGAGCTGGAACTGGGCACCCTGGGCCTACTGGGGCCTACCTGCCCTGGTGCTCATCTGGCGGCTGTGGACGCTGATACTGGTCAAGCGCCGGGTGCAGGCTATCGGCTACAGTGAACGTGCTGACCACCTGCTCAAGCGCTCCGGCCTGCTCTTCCGTTCAGTTACCGCCGTACCCTACGGGCGTATTCAGTACGTCGATGTGTCTTCTGGACCGCTCGAAAACGCGCTCTCACTGGCCAGCGTCGAGGTAAAAACCGCGGCCAACAGCATCACCATTCCGGGCCTGGCCAGGAGCGAGGCTGACCAGCTGCGCGAGGTTCTCACCGACCTGTCAGACGCCAGAATGGAGGGCCTCTAAATGAGTGAACAGGTACCCACCTCAGAACCACCGGCGGTTTCCACCGATATCACCGCCCGCGAAGAAGCCTCCCTTACCTGGCGTCGTGCTCACCCGCTCTCACCCCTGGTGAGGGCCTGGCTGATTATCGTCGTGTTCGTCTACACCGTCGCTAACAACCTGGTCGAGGACCTCTTCACCAGCGAAGAACCCCTTGACCTGCGCGAACTTGGGCAGAGCGGCCCGCCAGATACCGTCTTCCTCTCCTGGACGAGCATCTTCGGGGGCTTCTGGTTCCTGGGAGTGCTGGCCGTCTTCTTCCTTCTCTTGTTACTGCCCTTCCTCTCGACCTGGTTCTTTTACCGGTTTGCGGTCGATGACCACAATGTCTACATCAAGAGCGGCATGCTCTTCAAAACCGAGCGCAAGGCCCGGCTGGACCGCGTGCAGTCTATTGACGTCAACCGCCCCCTGATGGCCCGCCTGCTGGGCCTGGCAGAGCTTAAATTCGACGTGGCAGACGGCGACTCTTCTGCACTGCGGGTGCAGTTCCTCAAGTACGCCGACGCCCGCGCCCTGCGTGAGCAGCTTCTAGCCCGGGTGCGCACCCTCAAAGCCGATGCGGCAGACTCCCCGGCGCCGGCGTCCGCTCCTGCCGATCAGCCCGCCCACCGCGACATGGCAGACCGCCTGAGCGACCATCTCACCGAGAATTTTCTGGGGGTTAAGGACGCCGGTGAGCAGCTTATCGTCAAGGTGCCGGTTGCGCGGCTGTTGGGGTCGATGGTGCTGAGCCTGGGCTGGGCCGTGGGCCTGCTGTTCCTCTTGGCGATGGGAGGGCTGATGTTCTGGGCAGAGATGTCCCTGGGGGCTATTTTCGCTTCGAACGTGGCGGTTATCCTGGCTATCGTTTCGAGCGCCTGGAAGCGCTTTAACACCGGTTTCAATTTTTCGCTGTCCACCAGCCCGGACGGCCTGAAAACCCGCTTCGGTTTTACCGACACCACCACCCAGACCCTGCCCGAGGGCCGTATTCAGCGTATTTCGGTGGAGCAGCCCCTGCTGTGGCGCATGGCCGGCTGGTACCGAATCAAGGTCACTCTGCTGGGTAAAGGCAGTGACCAGGGTGAATTTGCCGGGGAGCTGTTGCCGGTGGGCACGCTCGATGACGTGATGCGGGTGCTGCCCCTGGTGCTCCCTGCCCAGCAGGACGGCGGCGTGTCACCTGACCAGCTCTTAGCCGGCCTGGCGGGAAGCAGCACCGATCAGGGCTTTACGGTATCTCCTGAATCTGCCCGCTGGTTTGACCCGCTCACCTACCGCCGCAACGGTTTTGCGGTAACCCCTCTGCTTCTCTTGGCCCGCTCGGGTCGCTGGGTGCGCCGTCTAACCTTTGTGCCGCACCGTAAGGTGCAGAGTTTTGAGCTGGCCCAGGGGCCCTTGCAGAAGAAGGCTGGGCTGGCCCACCTGTCCTTGCGGGTCGCAGGGGGAACGCTGTCCACCTCCGTGCATAATGTGGACGCCGAGGTCGCCCGCGCCCTGACCGTCCGCCTGGCCCAGATGGGGGTTGCGCCTGCATCACCCTATTCTTTTTCTCTTCACCCTGAGACAAACTCTAGGGTAAAGAGAGAAGGAGTAGGGTCTTAGGGAGTGAGTAGCACGGGTGCCCCGGTAAACTAAGCAGGCAGGACGCAGACAGAAAGGGCCCCATGCAGAGCACCAACCACCTCAAGCCCGCCCGCCTGGGCATCGGCGTAATCTCCGCAGGGAAGGTAGGAGCCGTGCTCGGCGCAGCCCTCCGCGCCGCCGGGCACCTGATTACCGGCGTCCACGCCGTCTCAGAAGCTTCCCGCACCCGAGCCGAAGCCCTGCTCCCCGGCGTCCCTGTCTCCACCATCCCCGAGATTATTACCACCAGCGAAGTAGTGCTCCTGGCCGTACCCGACGACGCCCTACCCGACCTGGTCAAAGGTATCGCCGAAACCGACGGCTGGCGGCCCGGGCAAATTCTCATCCACACCTCGGGGCGCCACGGTGTGGGCGTCCTAGCCCCTGCTACCGCCCAGGGCGCCATCGGCCTAGCCATTCACCCGGCCATGACCTTCACCGGCCTCTCCCTCGACCTACCCCGCCTCGCCAACACCAGCTTCGGCGTCACCGGCCCTGCCCCCTTCACCCCCATCGCCCAGGCTCTGGTCGTCGAAATGGGAGGGGAGCCCGTCCTCATCGCCGAAGGCGACCGCCCCCTCTACCACGCAGCCCTCGCCCACGGATCCAACCACCTGGTCACCATCACCGGCCAGGCCCTCCAAATCCTGACCTCCATCGGCATCGAGAACCCGGCCCGCTACATCGAACCGCTGCTGAGAGCCTCCCTCGACAACGCCCTCGCCAACGGCGATAGCGCCCTCACCGGCCCCGTCGCCCGCGGAGACTCCCACACCGTAGCCGCCCACGCCCAAACCCTAGCCAGCTACGCACTCGAAGAAAACGCAGACGACATCAAGGCCGCCTACCTGGCCCTCGCCCGCGCCACCGCCGAACGCGCCCATAGCCGCGGAGCCCTCACCGCTGAGAGCTACCATGCTGTGCTTCAAGCGCTCGCCGGGTAAACTGGGAGGGCGCAAAACACGAAAGGACCCCTCACCACCGTGACGAGTCAAGCCCCTATCGCACACACCATCACCGATCTTGGCAACGAAATGCTCCTGGCCCTCACCACCGCCAGCCGCCGCCGAGACACCGGTGAAACCCCCGCCGCAGAGAAGCCCCTCACCGTAGGCTATGTAGCCACCATGGGCGCCCTGCACGACGGGCACGCCACTCTGATTCGCCGTGCCCGCGAACAGAACGATGTTGTGGTGCTCTCTATCTTCGTCAACCCCCTCCAGTTCGGGCCCAACGAAGACTACGACCGCTACCCCCGCACTCTTGAAGCGGACGCCGCCCTGGCGACCGAAGCGGGCGTCGACGTCATCTTCGCCCCCACTGTTGAAGAAATGTACCCCGGTGGTGACCCCAAAATCACCGTTGTCTCCGGCAAGCTGGGTACCCTCTTTGAGGGCAAGACCCGCCCCGGCCACTTCGACGGTGTGCTGACCGTGGTCAATAAGTTCTTCAATATCCTCAAGCCCCTGGTAGGGGAGGGTACCCTTAACGCCTACTTTGGGCAGAAGGACGCCCAGCAGCTGGCCCTCATTCAGCGCATGGTTAAGGACTTCAACCACCAGGTAACCATCAAGCCTGTGCCCGTGGTACGCGCGGACGACGGCCTTGCCCTCTCATCGCGCAACCAGTACCTAAGTGCTGAAGAGCGCGAAGCGGCCCTGGTGCTTTCCCGCACCCTGGCAACCCTGCGCGAAAAGTACATCACCGGCAGCTTGAGCGCAGAGGACGTCGCCCAGGCCCGTACCACCATCGATAGCACCGACGGAGTGCGCCTGGACTACCTCGAAGTCGTCGATACCGACACCTTTGAGGCCCCCCAGAGCGAACAGGCACGTGTGCTAGCGCTCGTGGCAGCCTACGTGGGCTCCACCCGCCTCATCGATAACATGGAAATCAACTAAGACCTCTATACCCAACCTAAGAACAGGTACATCATTGACTGAACAGGGCAACACCCCCGCCGAAACCACCGCCTTCGACCACGGCGTCTCAGAGCAGATGCAGATTCGCCTCGAAAAGCGCGCCAAGCTGCTCGAATCTGGCCGCGAAGCCTACCCCGTGGGCGTCCCCGTCACCCACACCATCACCGAAATTCGTGAGAAGTACGATGGCAAGCTTGAAGCAGACCAGACCACCGGCGACATCGTTGGTGTGGCCGGACGCGTCGTTTTCGTCCGCAACACCGGCAAGCTCTGCTTCGCCTCCCTGCAGCAGGGTAACGGCACCCGCATTCAGGCCATGATTTCGCTGGCCAGCGTGGGCGAAGAATCCCTGGCTGACTGGAAGGCCCTGGTTGACCTGGGCGACCACGTCTTCGTCAAGGGCGAGGTCATCTCATCCCGCCGCGGCGAGCTCTCCATCATGGCGGACGAATGGCAGATGGCATCCAAGGCCCTGCGCCCCATGCCCAACCTGCACTCCGACCTGAACGAAGAGACCCGCGTCCGCCAGCGCTACCTCGACCTGATGGTGCGCGACGAAGCCCGTGACCTGGTCATCAAGCGCGCCAAGATCACCCAGACCGTGCGTAACGTGCTGAATGACCACGGCTACATCGAGCTGGAAACCCCCATCCTGCAGCTCATTCACGGTGGTGCGGCCGCCCGCCCCTTCGAAACCCACCTGAACGCTTTTGACCAGCCCATGACCCTGCGCATCGCCACCGAGCTCTTCCTCAAGCGTGCTGAGGTGGGCGGCCTGGAACGTGTCTACGAAATTGGCCGTGTCTTCCGCAACGAGGGCGTAGACTCCACCCACAGCCCCGAATTCACCACCCTGGAATGCTACGAGGCCTACGCCGACCAGTTCGTCATGGCCAAGCGCATGCAGGAAATCATCATGGCCTGCGCCGACGCTGTGGGCGTGCACCAGATTGAAACCGAAGCCGGTACCATCGACCTGACCGGTGAATGGAAGTGGCTAGGTGTTTACCCCGGCCTGTCCGAGGCCGTGGGCGTTGAGATTACCCCCGCCACCACCGCAGAAGAACTGCGCGCTATCGCCGAGAAGCACGAGGTCCCCGTTGACCCCAAGTGGGACGCCGAGAAGCTGGTTGTTGAGCTCTTCGGTGAAATCGTTGAACCCACCCTCATCAACCCCACCTTCGTCTACGACTACCCGCCCTCAGCCCAGCCGCTGGCCCGCCAGCACCGCTCTGAGGCCAACCTCATCGAGGCCTGGGACCTCATCATCGGCGGTATGGAGCGAGGCACCGCCTTCTCCGAGCTCATTGACCCCGTGATCCAGCGTGAGCGCCTGACCGAGCAGTCCAAGCTGGCAGCAGGTGGCGACGACGAGGCCATGCAGCTCGACGATGACTTTCTGCGCGCCCTCGAATACGGTGCTCCCCCCATGGGCGGCCTGGGGCTGGGCATCGACCGCCTGATTATGCTCTTCACCGGTGTAGGCATCCGCGAAACCATCCTCTTCCCGCTCATGAAGCCCGAAGCTGAGTAAAGCGTCCTTACCACCCCTCTAGCCCGCCTGGCAGCCTGCCGGGCGGGCTTTTTCGCGCCCTGTTTGCCAGCTATCTGGGGTAGATTGGAGGGAGCATAACCCCACGAAAGGTAAGAAGAGATGGAATTCCTGATTGGCCTGGTTCCCTCCATCGGTGCAGGCCTGGTGCTTTATTTCATTTTGCGCTGGATGAACCGCGCTGACCGCACAGAGCGCGCCGCCCGGCAGGATATCGAAAAGGACGCCGAAGCCTGGTACCGCTCTGTAAAAAAAGCGGACGGAACCCGAGACCCTTTTGGAACATCAGAAACTAAATAAAACCCTTTGTGTTCTCTAAAGCGTGACCTTACTTCCTTTTTGAGAAAAGAATATGTATTATCTATTTTAGTCATCAAGGGTGACTAACTCGATTGCGTACCCCACAGACAAGGGTAGAGGCTGATATTTCCTACAGGCCTCCCTACCCACAAACGCGGTTGAGCTCATATTCCCTCAACAACTTCATCCAAGGAGAAAATAATGGCTCAGAAGGTCAAGATTATTCTTGAAGACGATCTCGACGGCGGCCCCGCAGAAGAAACTGTACGCTTCGGTCTCGATGGCGGCCAGTTCGAAATCGATCTTTCTAGCGCCAACGCTGCCCGTCTGCGCGACGCCATCCGTCCTTTCGCCGCTAAGGCCCGCCGCGTCCAGGGTGCCCAGCGCACCCCCGGCCGCCCCGCAGGCTCACGCACCACCGCTAAGCGTAACCCCGAAATCGCTAAAATTCGTAAGTGGGCCCAGGAAAACGGCTACGAGGTTTCTAGCCGCGGCCGTATTCACCAGAACATTCAGGATGCCTACTACAAGGCTATGGGCAAAGAAAGCAAGTAAATAATCTTCTTCTTGTCTCTATGAGGTGGAACCCGATGGGCGGGTTCCGCCTCAATTATTTATAAGCGACCTATAAAACATGCGTGTAGAAGAAAAATTGGGTGATTTTCGGCAGGTCCTATCGGGTAAATGAAGCTTATTCAATAAGTGCGGGTGAAGCATGCTCACAGCGAAGCTGCTGGCACCGATGAAGTGAGCGAGTGCGAGTGCGCGAGCACACAAGAGCGAACGAAATCCGCCGTTAGGCGGGGCGTGAGGGTCAGGCTTGCGCCTATTCCGCCCGCAGATTTATTTCCTCGCGCGCTCGGAATCTGCTGGGCTTCATCCAGTGTGAGCATGCGGAACCCCTGATAAATAAGCCCCATTCATTCCGTGGCGAACAGGGCCCCGCAGGCTGAAAAACGCGCGTAATCTTTTGGGTAATAGTAAGTTTCCAAGGAGTGTTCAATGTTTGAACGGTTTACCGACCGCGCCCGCCGCGTCATCGTGCTTGCCCAAGAAGAAGCACGCATGCTGAACCACAACTACATCGGCACCGAACACATTCTGCTCGGTCTGATCCACGAGGGTGAAGGTATTGCGGCTCGCGCTCTTGAGTCGCTCGGTATTAATCTCACTGCCGTGCGCGACCAGGTGCAGGACATCATCGGTTCTGGCCCCCAGGCGTCCAGCGGTCATATTCCCTTTACCCCGCGCGCTAAGAAGGTTCTTGAGCTGTCGATGCGCGAGGCTATCCAGCTGAACCACGGCTACATCGGTACCGAGCACATCCTGCTGGGTATGGTGCGCGCTAATGAGGGTGTGGGCAACCAGATCCTGACCAAGCTGGGTGCTGAGCCCGCTAAGGTTCGCCAGACCGTGATGGACCTGATTTCTGGCTACCCCGGTAACAACAACGGTGAGGGCGGTAAGGAGACTGCCGGTGTGGGCGCGGGCAACTCCCGCGAGGGCACCCCGGCTGGGTCTGCCATTCTTGACCAGTTCGGACGCAACCTCACAGCTGCGGCGCGCGAGGGCAAGCTTGACCCCGTGATTGGTCGCCATAAGGAGATGGAGCGCGTTATGCAGGTGCTCTCTCGCCGTACCAAGAATAACCCCGTGCTGATTGGTGAGCCCGGTGTGGGTAAGACCGCCGTTGCTGAGGGCCTGGCCCAGGCTATCGTCCACGGGGACGTTCCTGAGACCCTCAAGGATAAGCACCTTTACACCCTGGATCTGGGTTCCATGGTGGCCGGTTCTCGTTACCGCGGTGACTTCGAAGAGCGCATGAAGAAGGTGCTGAAGGAGATCCGCAACCGCGGCGACATCATCCTCTTCATTGATGAGATCCATACCCTAGTTGGTGCCGGTGCCGCTGAGGGCGCTATCGACGCAGCCTCAATTCTGAAGCCCATGCTGGCCCGTGGCGAGCTGCAGACCATCGGTGCAACCACCCTCGATGAGTACCGCAAGCACATTGAGAAGGACCCTGCCCTGGAGCGCCGCTTCCAGCCTATCCAGGTCGACGAGCCCAGCCCCGAACTGGCTGTTGAGATTCTCAAGGGCCTGCGCGATAAGTACGAGGCCCACCACCGCGTCACCATCTCAGATGAAGCCCTGGAAACCGCCGTTAACCTGGCCCACCGCTACATCTCTGACCGCTTCCTACCCGATAAGGCTGTTGACCTGATTGACGAGGCCGGTGCCCGCCTGCGCATCAAGCGCATGACCGCTCCGCCTGAAATCAAGGCGCTCGAAGAGCGCATCGCCAAGCTCAAGGGCGAGAAGGAAGAAGCCATTGCAGCTAACGAGTTCGAGAAGGCAGCTGATCTGCGTGATAAGGAGCAGAAGCTGGCTGCTGAGAAGGAAGAAGCCGAGCAGCAGTGGCGCAATGCCGGCGACGCCTTCGGTGAGGTGACCCCCGAGGTTATCGCCGACGTCCTTGCCTTCTCCACCGGTGTTCCGGTCTACAAGATCACCGAGGAAGAGTCCGGCCGTCTGCTCAAGATGGAAGAGGAGCTGCACAAGCGCGTCATCGGCCAGGAGAACGCTATCAAGGCTCTCTCCCGTTCAATCCGCCGTACCCGTGCGGGCCTCAAGGACCCCAAGCGTCCCGGTGGCTCCTTTATCTTTGCAGGCCCCACCGGTGTCGGTAAGACCGAGCTGGCTAAGGCCCTGGCTGAGTTCCTCTTTGGCGACGAGGATGCCCTCATCACCCTGGACATGTCGGAGTACCAGGAGAAGCACACTGTGTCCCGCCTCTTCGGTGCCCCTCCCGGCTACGTTGGCTACGAGGAGGGCGGCCAGCTGACCGAGAAGGTTCGCCGTAAGCCCTTCTCCGTTGTGCTCTTTGACGAGGTCGAAAAGGCTCACGCTGACCTGTTCAACTCCCTGCTGCAGATTCTGGAAGACGGCCGCCTGACCGACTCCCAGGGGCGCGTGGTGGACTTCAAGAACACCGTCATCATCATGACCACCAACCTAGGTTCCCGCGAAATGGCCCGCCGTGTGCCCGTGGGCTTCCAGCAGGTCGGCGACGACCAGGGCTCCTACGAGCGTATGCAGGGCCGCGCGATGGAATCCCTCAAGGAGCACTTCCGCCCCGAGTTCCTCAACCGCGTGGACGACATCATCGTCTTCCCCCAGCTCTCCGAGTCTGAGATTCTGCAGATTGTTGACCTCTTCATTGCCCGCCTGGCCAAGCGCCTGGCTGAGCAGGATATGTCAATTGAGCTGACCGATAAGGCTAAGGCTCTCATGGCAGCTAAGGGCTACGACCCCTCTATGGGTGCCCGCCCGCTGCGCCGCGAGATACAGCGCAACCTGGAAGACCCGCTCTCTGAGAAGATTCTCTTCGGTGAGATCAAGTCCGGTGAGAAGATTACCGTGGACGTTGAAGGCGAGGGTGACCTGGCCAAGTTCACCTTCTCGTCAGCTCCCCTGGGTGAGCTGGACGCCGAGGCCTTCGACAAGGCCTTTGGCGAGGACGAGAAAGAGCTGCCCGCAATCCCCGAAGCTGAGGTAGCTAACGAGATCGCCGAGCAGCGTTTCGAGGCTGAAGAGGCCCGCGAAGCCGACGAGCGCTAAGTCGCCTCTGTAAGTGCAAGCCGCCTGCGGCGTCCTGATACCAAGGACGCCGTAGGCGGCTTTTTGTTCACAAATTTTGATTGTTCACATATTATGAATATGTGGAAAATGTGAACGGAACTGTTTTTGAAAGGGCCTTAGGGCGACTTATGGAGCTCTTTCCAAGAGGCAGATGGGAGGCTGAGAAGTCTCTTTTCTACCCTTGCGAAGGGCAAAAGCCATACTTTCTAGAAGCTCGGGAAGCATCACGTAACTCTGTTAATGCTTCGATATTTATGCGACAAGTGAAAATGAATAGACAGCAAGCACCAGAAATGCAGGAAGTTTATGATGAAGTGAATGCAACGACTTTGCTGGTTTTACCGTATGTAACTCCAAGCTTCCATGAATGGATCCGGCAGCAAAATCAACAGTTTATCGACGTTGCAGGAAATGCCTATCTTGAGGGTCACGGTTACAGGATATGGATTGAAGGAAGAAAAAAGGGCGGTAACCTTAGTCAAGGCTCCTCGAAGAGTGCATCGAGAGCTTTTACTCCTGCAGGGCTTAGGGTTGTTTTTGCAGTTCTGGTGAACCCTGATTTGCTTAATGAACCTGTTAGAACACTGGCAGATGCTGCTGGGGTGTCGATTGGTGCTGTTTCAAATGCTCTCAGAGATTTGGACCGGGATGGTTATATAAGGGTAGCGAGGAGCGGACGTTTTCTTCTGAAGCCTCAGCAGCTCGCCCGACGGTGGGTAGAGCTTTATGCTGGCATTCTTAAACCCAAGCTCCGTACCCGGGTTTGTTTAGGGCCTGGGCCTTACGAAATTGTTGAAGAGGTGAAGGCCTGGGATAGCGACGTCCAGCTGGGCGGTGAAACGGCAATGTTGACTAAGGGTTACGGGATTCGCCCTGAAGAAAGCCTGTTTTATGGCGTTTACCCTTGGAAAGAGGTAACTCGTGCTTTGCGGCTTCGTCCTGATCCTGAGGGCAACATCGTACTGAGAGAGAGATTTTGGAATCCCACTTATTTCCCTAAGAGTGGCTTAGCACCTTCCTTGCTTATCTTTGCTGATGAGTTTGCAGATGGGGATGAGCGTCAAGCCCTGATAGCACAAGAGATGTGGAGCCATGATGAAGACCTTCAAAGGTTCCACTAGCGACGACGTGTTTGCCTTTCTTGAGGACAAGATACTAGAAATTGATAACTTACTGGGTAGACATGAGTACATGATAATTGGCTCTTATGTAAGAGACATCCATCTGAATAGAGCCGGTTTGAAGAGTCCTAGAGGAACCCAGGACCTTGATGTGAGCGTTGCCGTTCAAGATTTCCCTGACTTTAGGGAAAAGCTTGATGCGTTTGGCTCTCAGCGTGGGGTGCTCACTCGCCGTTATCTTGGTGGAACACCCATTGATATTATCCCTTTTGGGCCCATAGCGAGGGATGGTTCTTTTAGCCATGGTGATAGTCGTTGGGAGCTTCGCGGTTTGGCGGAGGCCTATAAGACAGCTGAACTTCTTGAAATAGGTGACGCTAGTGTAAAGATTCCTCGGTTACAAGCAATGATGGGGCTCAAAATCATTGCCTGGGGAGAGCGTCTGCTCCCAACCGACTGTAGCGATTTTCGTCATCTTCTGAGGGCTTCTACTAACCTCTCTCTGAATCAGGAGAAGGGGAGTATCTGGGATTCTGACGTGTGGGAGAATGAAGACATTATTGAGCTATGTGAGGGAGACCCGGTGTTGCTAGCTGCCTACGAAGCAGGGCAAAAATTGGCTGGCCTGTTCTGGGGCGAGGCTCTGGAACAGTGTCTTGAGGTACTGGCAGATGAGAGTGAGCAGGAAGATTTTGCCATGTCTGCTCTGCGAGATATCAAGGAGGAGGAGAGTCGGAAAACATACAAAGACGCTCAGAAGGTCTTCCTGCGCGGTATGCAGAGCTAACGCGCTGTATCTTTGAATCGTCGGTTCTGTTTAAAAAGGAGGAGCTAGCCGTATGAGTCCTATCCCCTGAGATTTGAGAGAATCGCCTATCCTGTGAGGGCGGACGGCTTTTTACCTGATGGGTCGAATAAGGGGGAAATGATACCGAAACTTTACCAAGCTCCCAGGAAGGACACAGATTCTTTAAACCGTCACCCAAGGCTGGCTTGTCATACTTGAGTCATACGGTTCGACAGAGCCCCTGAAGACTCAATGCCCCGGTGTGTGGGGCAACTTTAGGACAAGAAGACTCTTGTGTGTATGTGTGTGTAATGATGTAAATCAGCTCTCGCACCGCTTAGCGGTCGGGGGCTGATTTATTGTTTATGCGGCTTTGCGCCTCACGGGGCTTTGGCCTCCGGGTGGGCAGGGCAGTAGCCTTGAGAAATGACAGATGTGACCGTCCGCCCCGCCACCGTGCACGATGTACCCGCTATCCAGGCCCTAGTACGCCCCCTGGCGCTTGAGGGGATCCTGCTTGATAAAGAGGCCGTGGCCTACTATGAAGCTATCCAGGAGTTCCTCATTGTTGAGGACGCCGCCGGGCAGGTTCTCGGCTGCGGAGCCCTGCACGTGATGTGGCAGAATATCGCTGAAATTAGGACGCTGGTGGCAGCTCCTGCTGCGCGCGGTCGGGGAGTGGGGCACACCCTGGTAGCCGCTCTGGTGGAGCGGGCCCGGCATCTGGGAGTTGCCAGTGTTTTTTGCCTGACCTTTGAGGTAGATTTCTTCAAGCGCCAGGGATTTAGGGTGATGGAGAACCAGGATCAGATTGATTCTGAGACTTTTATGGAGCTGCTGCGGTCGCACGATGAGGGTGTGGCTGAGTTTCTTGACCTTGCCCGGGTGAAGCCCAATACGCTGGGAAATACCCGGATGATTCTGGAAATCTAGGGGGGAGGAGCTGGAGGTTTTTCTTCTGCAGGTCTAGAATACGTCTGGCTTTTAAGGTAATCTAGTTCACAACTTCTGAAAGGTGTGAACCATGAATCGTCAGGATTTATAGGGAACATACCGTCAGAAAAAGCGACCCGGCATCGTTGCCGGTGCCGCACTCGGCTTGAGCCTCCTGCTCGCCGTTGCTGCCTCGTTTTTCCTGGCGGGAATTTCAACTTTAGGGCGCTCACCGGGCAGTGAGCCTATTGAACATATTACGGTGACCCGCAAGGCAGCAGTGCCAGGCTATTCCGATGCCCAGTGCTGGCAGGCCTTCACCCGCGTGGCCGAAACGAATATTCTGGGCAAGGAGCTTCTGGCCCATAAATTCTCCGTTATCTGGTGCGCGAAGGACGGCGGCATCGTTTACCAGCAGGACGCCACCACGGTTGACTACGAGGGCCCTAATATGCGCTCAGACCCGCCTGCTAACCCCGATTATTCGCTGGCCTATGAGCTGGATTCTCTCGAGTCATACCGCACGGTTATTAGCCGCATGGTGAATAACAGTAGCGGACTGCCGAGCTACGGTTTCGAACGGTGCGTGGCCTTTACCCTCGACGCTGAAGGTACAGCGGAAGGAGAGCTCTCGTGCGTCCCCAATTAGACCTAGAACAGGTACCCGGTACGGTTCTGGCTGAGGACGGTCGCCCGGTCTTTCTACAGACAGCACCCGGCCTCTTTGCGACCTGGGTTTATCCTTTGGCCCTGCTCCTGCTCTTGCTCGTGAATCAGCCCCTAGCCCTGTGGCTGGTGTTAGCTGCTGGTGTTTATGCCCACGGGGTGCGCTACCCCAGGGTCTATGAGGTCTTTTACCCTGTTTACTTCTATCTTTCGGTGGTGCTTGTGGCCCTCCTGCCCGTGGTACACCTGGTGCTTACCTTAGCGACCGGGGTGAGCGTGACGGACGCGCACCCCTAGCCCCAGCGAGAAAGCGAGGAGAACGGTGAAAACTGGGCATCATACCATCCTGCTAGGGCGGGTATGTACCGCTGTGCTGGTTATTCTGCCCCTCTTGCTGGGCTGGCTTGTTTCTAGTCAGCAAATGAAGAACTGGGACTACATGCGGAACAATGACGGTGCCCTACTTGTATCGGTGAACTCCTGGAGCGTCAGCAACCTGGTAACGGGATCAACCCGCGATAAGATCACCGAAAAAGAAGCGGCCCTTTATACAGACCATCAGTGCTGGCAGGCGAGCACACCGGTGACAGAAGAAAACCTGCTGGGTTCTGACCTGACCACCACGGTTTTCTCCCTGGGCTGGTGCACCGACGGCTCTGCCATCACCTACCTGAGTAACCTCACCTACACCTCATCCAGCTTCTCCCTGCTTGGCGATAACTCGGTCTACGACAGGGAGCCTAAGATATGGGAAGAAAAGGGGCCTGCAGCCCGGGTATCGGTGGTGCGGGAGTTCAACCGCACCAGCCTCAACAGCTATGGCTACACCCGTTGCGTGAACTTCTCCATTGACAGTGAGGGCACCGCAGAAGCGAGGCTGACATGCTAAAGAGAACAGACACCCACTACGACACCACCGGCCGTCAGGTTTACCTCAACTACCGACCTGGTTTCTTCGCCCAGCCCTGGTACCCGGTGCTGGTCTTTGTGCTCCTTGCTCCCTCTGCCCAACTTTTGTCCCTTATTCTGCTCATCGCAGGCACATACGCTAACGGGGTGCGCTACCCCCGCCAGCACGGGGTCTTCAAGCGAGGCTACTTCTTCTTCTCCTTCATTGCCGGAGTGGTTATTCCCTTCGCAGCGATTTTCTGGGGCAGCGCAACGACCGTGAGCTTCGGTTAAAGGCTGACCTTATCGCCCTCAACCAGCCGGGCGAGGCCGTCCGCCAGGAGCCCCGAGAAACAGCGCTCAACCTGCTCCGGCGGGGGAGACAGAGCCTGCAGCTTGGCAACAGCAGGAACAAGCCCCTCGGGAACAACAATATCTGCCCGCCCCACACTGGTCAGCAGCTGGGTCGGAACCGGCTCCTGGGCGGCGCGCAGCACGCCCATCATGGCACCCCGCAGCTGACGGTCGGTCCCGGCCCAGGCCTGGCCCTTAGGCACATAGTCGGCCTCGGGGCGTCCTGCCGCAACCCAGGCGCAGGAATCCACCACCGGGCAACGCTCGCAGCTCGGGGTTTTAGCGGTGCAGATGAGAGCTCCCAGCTCCATGACCGAGACATTCCACAGGCAGGACGCCGCCAGGTCAGCGGGCATCAGCTCGTCGGCTAAGCGGGTTTCGGCAGCCGTAAGCGCCTTAGCAGGCAGCGCCTTGCCCGAGATAAGGCGGGCATGAACCCGACGGATATTGGTATCAACCACCGTGGCCCGTGCCCCAAACGCAAACACAGATATAGCTGCCGCGGTATATGAGCCCACGCCGGGTAAGGCCAAAAGCTCCTCGTAGCTACCCGGCACCTGACCATCGTACTGCTGAACGATTGCCTGCGCCGCAGCGTGTAGGCGAAGTGCCCGGCGGGGGTAGCCCAGACGTCCCCAGGCCCGCACAGCCTCGCCCGAATCTTCAGCCGCCAAATCAGCGGGGGAGGGCCAGCGTTCTAACCAGGTCTCCCAGACTGGCAGTACCCGCTTAACCGGAGTCTGCTGCAGCATAAACTCACTGACCATCACCTCCCAGGGAGTATTGCTCCCGGTGCGCCAGGGCAGGTCACGGCGGTTCTCTAAATACCACCCGTTAATCTCGGTATGTAGGTTCTCAAGTTCCTGGGGAGTCAGCTGGCTCAGCGGCAAAGTAAAAGACACTCCAACACTCTAAAACACCCGCAACCAGGAGCACGAACACAGCGCAAAAGTTCCGCAGGTGGCATAGAAAAAGGTACTCTAGATATATGTCTGAAAACGTTGATTCACAGGTGGAAGAAGTCTCACCCGAGGTCTACCGCCGCCGCCGCATTGTTGCCGTCCTCATCCTGGTTCTTGTTCTGCTCCTCATTATCGGTCTGATTAGCTGGTTGGCAGGTCGGGGTAACAGTTCCGATAACGCAACCGCCACCGCAAGTACCTCTACCAGCGCCGAAGCCTTCAGCGACTTTAGTCAGCGCGCCACCGAATCAGCGACCCCCTCAGAAAGCGCTGAAGCCAGTGAATCTGCAAACGCCAGCGAATCAGCAACCGCTAGCGAGAGCGCAGAGGCTAGCGAATCAGCTGAGCCTACCGAGTCTGCTGAAGCTACCGAATCAGCTGAACCCACTGCGTCCGACTCACCCACCGAGGCCGTCGTAACAGCCTGCACCGCAGCCGACCTGCAGGTAAGCCTGACCGCCGACCGCACCAGCTACGCAGCAGGCCAGAACCCCGCCCTGGCTGTCACCTACACCAACACCTCCGGTAACCCCTGCATCGTGACCGGCGGCGCCAACAACGTAGACGTTAACATCACCTCCGGCCCTGCCCAGGTCTACAACTATGCCCAGTGCTACGCCAACCCCGTAGCCGACGCCGAAGTTGCCGCCGGTGCCACCAACACCACCGCCCTGACCTGGGACCGCTCCCTCAACGTCCTGGGTTGCAACACCGCAGCAACCATCCAGCCCGGCTACTACTGGGCAACCGCAACCGTCAACGGCGTGGCCTCACAGCCCGTCCGTATCATCGTCACCGGCTAAGCCCCCTAGCCCCACAGACCGCTACCGCCCCGGCCCGCCCTGTGCCTGCCGGGGCGGTGCCGTTTCTAGCCTCCCTGTGCACTAAAATTGGTGGAGTGCTAACGGCTTATAGTGAATCTCTGCTGAAAACAATCGCCCAAATCGCCCCCGGTACCGAACTCCGCGAGGGGCTGGAACGTATCTTGCGCGGCCGCACCGGTGCGCTAATCGTGCTGGGCAGCGATAGAACCGTAGCGCAGATGTCATCGGGCGGGTTTGCTATCAACACCGAATTCTCTGCCACCCGTGTGCGGGAACTCGCCAAGATGGACGGCGCGATTGTTTGCGACAAGGACGCTTCCACCCTGCTGGCAGCCGGGGTACAGCTCCTGCCCGACCCGTCTATCGATACCAATGAGTCGGGTACCCGCCACCGCACCGCAGAACGCGTGGCAAAACAAACCGGCTTCCCCGTCATCGCGGTGAGCGCATCGATGTCCCTGATCTCGGTCTACACCGAGGGGATCCGCTACACGGTTGAAGACACCCAGTCGCTCATGAGCCGCGCTAATCAGGCTATCCGCACTCTCGATAGCTATACAGAGCGCCTTGAACAGGTGCTCCACCAGCTCTCTTCCCTAGAAATTGAAGCTAACGTAACCCTGCGCGACGTAGCCAGCACCCTACAGCGCATGGAGATGGTCCGTAGAATCACCGTTGAGGCGGGCCACTACGTGGTGGAGCTGGGCAAGGTGGGCCGCTTGGTTGCTCTGCAGCTTGAAGAACTGACCACCCATGACCTGCCCGCTACCTGGGTCGTCTTGCGCGATTACCTGCCCGCAGACACAAGCCCCGAAGACCTCCAGGCTGCTGTGGACGCTCTAGCCCAGCTTGACGATAAGGAAATCGTTGATCCCCTGACCATCGCCCGTACCGCAGGGCTGGGTGAAGAGCTAGACGCCCCCCTGCACCCCCACGGCCACCGCCTGCTGGCCGGTATCAAGTCCATGCCCGGGGCAGTTGCTGACCGCCTGGTTGACCGCTTTGACGGCCTACAGTCGCTCATGGCTGCCAGCCTCGATGACCTGCGGGCCGTGGAAGGTATCGGTGAACAGCGCGCCCGCGTGATTCGAGAATCCCTCTCTCGCATGGCCGAAAGCTCGCTCTTAGAGAGATTTATGTAGGCTTTAGCTACTGGCGGCAGCTGGCCGTGCTTAAAGTGTCAGCCACCGGCCTTATGCTGTTCATATGGCTACCCGTAAAACAACCCGCTCACGCTCCGCTAACGCCTACCGCTGCACCGAATGCGGTTGGACCACCGCTAAATGGGTGGGGCGTTGCGGCGAATGCCAGTCCTGGGGCACTGTAGAAGAAGCCGTCGGGCCGGTTACCGCGAAAACCACCGTGGCATCGAGCGTGCAGACTCCCGCCCAGCCCATTGGGCGGGTCGATTCTACCGTGGCTCAGTACATGAGCACCTGCAACCCGGAGTTCGACCGTGTCTTAGGCGGTGGCCTTGTGCCGGGAGCTGTTATCCTCATGGCCGGTGAACCCGGCGTCGGTAAGTCCACCCTGCTGCTCGACGTGGCCGCTACCTTTGCCCGCGGTGAATCAACGGGAAAGCCCCACAACGTCCTGTATGTGACCGGCGAAGAGTCGGCGGCCCAGGTTAAGCTTCGCGCCGACCGTATCGGGGCCCTGGCCGATACCCTCTACCTGACCAGCGAAACCGATCTTGGCACCGCTTTGGCCCATATTGAGCAGGTCAACCCCGACCTACTGATTGTGGACTCGGTACAAACCCTGGCCTCATCTGAAGTCGAGGGGAGCGCCGGCGGCGTCACCCAGGTGCGAGAGGTTGCCGCCTCATTGATTGCTGCCGCTAAACGCCGCAATATGTGTACCCTGCTGGTGGGTCATGTGACCAAGGAAGGCACTATCGCTGGCCCCCGCCTGCTGGAACACCTGGTCGATGTTGTCTGCCAGTTCGAGGGTGATAAGCATACCCCTATTCGTATGCTGCGGGCTATCAAGAACCGCTTCGGCCCCACCGACGAGGTGGGTTGTTTCGATATGCACGAGGACGGCATCGCCCCCGTCACCGACCCCTCGGGCCTCTTTGTCTCCCGCACCCCGCACCCAGTCTCAGGTACCTGTGTCACCGTCACTATGGAGGGCCGCCGCCCCCTGCTTGCTGAGGTTCAGGCCCTGCTCGACACCAGCGCCACTCCGCAGCCCCGAAGAACCACCAGCGGCCTCGACAGCTCCCGTATCTCTATGCTCTTAGCTGTGCTCCAGAAGCGGGCCGGGTTCAACGTGGGCAAGCTAGACTGCTATATCTCAACCGTGGGTGGGGCTAAGATTTCTGAGCCGTCCGCCGACCTGGCCTGCGTGATCGCCCTGGCCTCCGCCGCCCAAGATAAGCCCCTGCCCCGCAAGCTGGCGGTCTTTGGCGAAGTCGGCTTAGCGGGTGAGGTACGAGCTGTTCCCGGCATCCGCCAGCGGATCGCCGAGGTCGGGCGACTGGGCTTTACCCACGTGATTGTGCCTGCTTCACCTGCCGGTGTGGGTGATGTACCCGCCGGGGTATCGGTACGCGAGGTGGCCTCGCTAGGGGAGGCCCTGGCCCTGCTCTTTCCCGGCCAGGGTTAGTCGCCCTTCTCCTTCTTGAGGTTCTGCTCAATCACGGTTAGCTGGGCTGTATTCAGGGCCTGCTGCTTCTCAACTCTAGCAGCGCTGTCGAGCATCTGGGCGGACGCATCCGCCCCGCTTCCTGCCGGGGGTACGGCAGGCATACTGCGGGGGTCGCGTACCGAGGCTTCGCGGATCTCCCGAATGGGGGCGCGGTCTTTAGCCCGAAGTACCGTGGTGAGCTGGCGGGTATCGTCCCGGTGCTTCTGTTCTACCCGCTGCCGTCGGGAACCCTGCTGGCCACCGGCGTCCGCATCTGCCTGCACCGGGAGCATCGTGGTGGTGGGGGCGTGCTCCGTCATGGAATCGCCCAAGGGCACCAGCATATCCACTGCCTGCTGGTGGGTCAGGCCCGAAGCTTCTAGCAGGTCAACCACCAGGGGGCGGAGCATCAGCGCCAGGGCCTCGGCCTCCATGGTGCGCACACCCATCATGTGCGGCTCTAGCCGTCCAGCCAGCTGCGAGAGATCACGGCGGGCTTTCATCTTCCGCTCGGTACGGACGTCCGCCTCGGGGGCAGACATACCTTCACCCAGCACCTCCACCGCGTCACCAATGCTCTTCAGCGCCTCAGCGATAGAGGTGATAGCCTCCTGCGAAATCTGCACATTGTTGATGGTTGAAGCGAGTCGGCGGTTGAGTACCCGGGTGTTGCGGATAGCGTAGTCAATCTTGCCCAGGGCCTGTGAATAGCGGTCGAGCTCCTTCATATGAGACCGGCCCGTCCAGGCCAGCTGGGCCATGCCCTTTGAGGTAATAATGTCCTTCTCACAGGTGTTATAGAGCGGCTGTAGGCGACGGGCAGATGCCAGGGCATGCCAGGCCTCCTTGCCGTCGTAGTGCTCCATGGCCTCACCGGCATCGCGGAAGACCGCTGCAAAAGAACCCATCATGGTTTTAGCGTTCTCACGCGGGGTGCGACGCGGGTCTTTAGGGAAGAGGAACATGAGCAAGAAAGCACACAGGCCACCGACAATACCGTCTAGGCTTCGGGCAAAGGGACCGTCAATATTCGGCGGCAGTAAAACCACCAGACAGGACTGCAGACCCATCTGAATCGTAAAAAGAATACCGTTATCCAAAAAACGGGCCAGCATAATCGACAGGAACATCACCAATCCCGCCTGCCAGATGCCCCGCCCCAGGGCCAGCATCATCATGTCGCCTATCAAAATACCCAGGGTCACCCCAAACGACACTTCTAGGATGCGGCGGGCGTGGGTAGCGCCGGTGATATAGCCCAGAGAAACAATGGCAGCGGTCGCCGCAAAAATCGGTTCGGTATGCCCCAGCACCTTCTCCGCAAAAAGATAGGCCCCGATACCCGAGGCCACAATCTGAAGAGACTGGAAAAAGCCATCCTTCATACGGCGCCAGCCCAAACGGCTATGCTCCTGCGCCCGCTTCTTTAAACTCTCAACCTGCTGACCAAAACCCATACCCACCATTCTAAACCCGCGGCTTCAACCCGACCGCCTGCGTCCTTAACCCTAACTGTGCGCCCCCTGTTCACCCACCGTTCACCCACTGCTAGCCCACCTGCTACCTAACGCCCCTAAAGTCAGATGCGTTAGACACCGTTCCCTTCCTACTCACCGTCTCACACAGTTCTCACACGAGACAGGGTAGGGCATACAAACTCAAAGGAAATTACCTGTGAAGGCTAAGTCACTTGCTCGTTGGGGCTCCCTTGTAGCTGTAGGCGCACTCGCATTCACCGCTTGCGGTTCAGATAACGCAACCGGCACCGCCACCTCATCAGACGCAGGCTCCAGTGCAGCTTCCCTACCCTCCACCCCCCTGACCGGCGTCGGCGCCTCATCCCAGCAGGCCGCAATCACCGCCTGGGAAACCGGTTTCGCCAACCTGGGCGGCACCGTCCAGTACTCACCGGACGGCTCCGGCGCAGGCCGCGAGGCCCTGCTCGCTGGCGGCGCCAAGTTCGCCGGCTCAGACCGCCCCCTCAAGGCCACCGAATGGGAAGAATCAAAGGCCGTCTGCGGTGACGGCGGCGCCATCAACATCCCCGTCTACATCTCCCCCGTAGCCGTAGCCTTCAACCTGCCCGGTGTCTCATCACTGAACCTGGACGGCGAAACCATCGCTAAGATCTTCAAGGGCGAAATCACCACCTGGAACGATGCAGCTATCGCCTCACAGAACGAAGGCGTCACCCTGCCCGACACCAAGATCACCGTCGTCCACCGCTCAGATGACTCCGGCACCACCCAGAACTTCACCGAATACCTGGCTGCCACCTCTAACGGTGCCTGGGACGTAGAAGCAGACGGCAACTGGCCCTCCCAGTACGCCGGTGAATCCAACAAGGGCACCTCCGGCGTTGTCTCCACCACCTCCTCCACCGAGGGTGCCATCACCTATGCTGACGCCTCCGCCATCGGCGACCTGGGTAAGGTCAACGTCAAGGTCGGCGACTCCTACGTTGAACTGTCAGCAGAAGCAGCAGCTAAGACCGTTGAACTCTCCGAGCGCGTCGGCGGAATGAACGAGAACGACATGGCAATCAACATCAACCGCACCCCCGATGACTCCACCGCCTACCCCGTCGTCCTGGTCTCTTACCACATCGTCTGCTCCGGCTACTCCTCAGAAGACGACGTCACCCTGGTCAAGGCCTACGAGAACTACGTAGTCTCCGAGCAGGGCCAGCAGGACGCCGCTGACGCAGCCCACTCAGCCCCCCTGACCAGCGCACTGACCGCTGATGCCCAGAAGGCTATCGAATCCATCACCGTTACCCAGTAACACCGTGTTCCTCAAGGTGCGGCCAGGTTTCCCACCCGGTCGCACCTTGAACCGCGTCAAAACGACAAAGGCTTCACATTCCCATGTCAACCACAGCAGCACCGCAGCCGGGCACCAGCAGCGCCCGCGCGAAAACCAAGGACCTTCCCGAGGTCGGCAACCCGGCAGCAGATAAAATCTTCTCGGGTATCTCCCTCGGCGCCGGCGTCCTTATTCTTATCGTCCTGGCAGCTGTCGCTATCTTCTTGGTCGCCCAGGCCATGCCGGTCTTCACCGCAGACCCAGCAGACCTCACCAGCGGTAGCTTCATCCAGTACATCATCCCGCTGGCTATCGGCACCCTCATCGCCTCAACCATCGCCCTGCTCCTGGCAACCCCCATCGGCATCGGCGTGGCTCTGTTCATCTCCCACTACGCCCCCCGCAAGCTGGCTAAGGGCATCGGCTACGTGATTGACCTGCTGGCCGCTATCCCCTCCGTTATCTTCGGTGCCTGGGGCGCTTCGGTACTAGCCCCCAAGATTGTGCCCTTCTACGACTGGCTGGCCACCTACCTGGGCTTCATCCCCATCTTCGAAGGCCCCGCCTCACAGACCGGTAAGACCATTCTGACCGCGGGCATCGTCCTGGGCATCATGATTCTGCCGATTATCACCTCCATGTGCCGCGAAATCTTCATCCAGACCCCTACCCTGCAGGAAGAAGCAGCCCTGGGTCTGGGCGCCACCCGATGGCAGATGATTCACATGACCGTCTTCCCCTTCGCCCGCACCGGTATCATTTCCTCCGTCATGCTGGCCCTGGGCCGCGCCCTGGGCGAGACAATGGCAGTGACCCTGGTGCTGGCGTCCGGCCCGCTGACCGCCTCCATCATCAAGTCCGGCAACCAGACCTTCGCCTCAGAGATCGCCCTCAACTTCCCCGAGGCCTACGGTCTGCGCATGTCAGAGCTAATCGCCGCAGGTCTGGTGCTCTTCGTCATCACCCTCATCGTCAACGTCCTGGCCCGCATGATCGTGGCCCGCTACAAGGACTTCTCAGGAGCTAACTAATGTCTGTAGCTACCACCTCATCCCGCTTCGCTAGCCGCCAGGCCCCCAAGTGGCTGCCCCTGGCCGTCGGCGCAGGCTCCCTGATTCTGGGCGCCGCCGCCAGTGCCCTCACCGGCTTCTCCATCGCAACCTTCGCCCCCTTTGCAGGCATCATCTTCATGATTGCCGGCCCCCTGGCCGTGACCTCCTTCGAGGGCAAGCGCAAGGGTCAGGACGCCTTCGCCCGCTACCTGGTCTACGGCACCTTCCTGGTGGCCCTCATCCCCCTGGTTTCGGTACTCTACACCGTAGTAGCCAAGGGTATCCCCGGCCTGTCAGGTAACTTCCTGAGCACCTCTATGAAGGGCGTCACCGGCGTACACGACAACGCCGCCGCCGCAGGCCAAGGCCCCGTGCTCGGCGGTATCTACCACGCCATTATCGGTACCCTCGAAATCACCCTGCTGGCCACCGTCATCTCGGTGCCCATCGGCCTGCTCACCGCTATCTACCTGGTGGAATACGGCCAGGGCAAGTGGCTCTCCAAGGCCATCACCTTCTTCGTGGACGTCATGACCGGCATCCCTTCCATCGTGGCGGGCCTCTTCGCGGCCTCCTTCTTCACCCTGGTATCGGGTAACCCCATGAACCGCATGGGCCTGGTGGCAGCGGTCGCCCTGTCCGTCCTCATGATCCCCACCGTGGTGCGTAACGCCGAAGAAATGCTGCGTATCGTGCCCAACGAACTGCGCGAGGCCTCCTACGCCCTGGGCGTCCGTAAGTGGCGCACTATTATGAAGGTCGTTATCCCCACCGCTATTTCGGGCATCGCATCGGGTGTGACTCTGGCTATCGCCCGCGTCATCGGCGAAACCGCCCCCATCTTGGTGACTGTAGGCTTCGTCACCTCCATCAACTGGAGCGCCTTCAGCGGCTGGATGGCAACCCTGCCCACCTACATCTACTACCAGATTATGACGCCTACCAGCCCCACCGCAGCCTCTGTCTCAGAGACCCGCGCCTGGGCTGCCGCACTGATCCTGATTATCATCGTGATGGTACTCAACCTCATCGCCCGAGCCATCGCCAAGATCTTCGCTCCCAAGACCGGACGATAAACCCCGCAGCGCACCAGCCTAGCGTGCCCACCGGCTCTAAGACTTTTAGAAAAAGGAAAACTCCATGTCAAAGCGCATCGACGTTGAAAACCTGAACGTGTACTACGGCGACTTCCTCGCGGTAGAAGACATCTCCATGGAAATCGAACCCCGCACCGTCACCGCCTTCATCGGCCCCTCAGGCTGCGGCAAGTCCACCTTCCTACGCACCCTCAACCGCATGCACGAGGTTATCCCCGGTGCCCGCGTTGAAGGTAAGGTGCTGCTCGACGGCGAAAACCTCTACGGCAAGGGCGTTGACCCCGTGATCGTCCGCTCCCAGATCGGTATGGTCTTCCAGCGCCCCAACCCCTTCCCTACCATGTCCATCCGCGAGAACGTGCTGGCGGGCGTCAAGCTCAACAACCGCAAGATCTCCAAGACCGACGCAGACGAGCTGGTCGAGTCATCCCTGCGCGGCGCCAACCTCTGGAACGAGGTCAAGGACCGCCTCGACAAGCCCGGCTCCGGCCTCTCCGGTGGCCAGCAGCAGCGCCTCTGCATCGCCCGCTCCATTGCGGTCAAGCCCGATGTGATTCTCATGGACGAGCCCTGCTCCGCCCTCGACCCCATCTCAACCCTGGCTGTTGAAGACCTCATCAACGAGCTCAAGGAAAACTTCACCGTCATCATTGTGACCCACAATATGCAGCAGGCAGCCCGCGTCTCAGACAAGACCGCCTTCTTCAACATTGCGGGCACCGGCAAGCCTGGCAAGCTCATCGAGTACGCCCCCACCCAGGAAATCTTCAACAACCCTAGCCAGAAGGCCACCGAAGACTACGTCTCAGGCCGCTTCGGCTAAGCCTAGCGCCCCCGCTAACGCCCGCCCTAAGCGGGCCTACAAAACTTCTCTCACCCCGTAGCTGTGCGGGGGAGGGAACACCATGGGAATGTGTGTGCCGCCCGCCCCCGTCCTTTCGCTGCTGGAAAGGACGGGGGCGGGCGGCTTTTTAGTGTGGCAGCCCGGCTTATACCGGGGTTCATCTTGTCTGCCGCTGCATGGCTATTCGCCGCGCATCTTGCGGCGCACCCACCCGCGCAGGGTGGCGTTTTCTTCGGCCTCGATGAGGGAGTCAGCTAGCTCGGCGTTACGACGCTCTAGCTCATCGGCTCGCGCCTGGGCCCGGTCGCGCTGGAGTAGACGCTGGTAGTCCCAAGAGAGGGCCCGGTCGGTCTCTGCGCTCGCACGGGCAGCAGCCAGTGAAATCTCGGCAATATCGTCGCGCACCAGCAGGTTGGTTATGTTCCACTCGCCGGTAAAGATGGTGGGGGTACTACCCAGCTCGCGGACGTCCGGGGCAGCCTGCCCTGCCCCGTGCAGGAGGACGTGGGAGGCGGCGTCCCACCAGCTGGCGGAGAAACCGCGCAGCTGCTCGGCTCGCACCAGCAGGGTTTCAGAGAGCTCATTGCGCAGCTGAATGACCTCGTGCAGGGCTTCAGCCGGGGCAGCAGAATTGAGCAGAGCCAGGGGAATAGCGTAGTTTTCAGCCCCGTACTGTTCCATCATGCCGCGCACCCGCATATCGGTGAAGGCATCTGGCAGCAGTGCCACAAAGGGAACGCCCGCTGAGAGGGAGAAGACACCGGGGTGGTAGTGGGTAGAGACCGCGATGAAGGCGCCGCGGTGAACCTGCACGGCGTCGTCCGCGTGCACCATGGGTAGTTGCACGGGATCGGAGAACATGTGCGAGGCAATCTCGGCGTGCACTGCCACATCGCCCTGGTCGGTCAGGGGCTCACCCATGTGGGGCAGGAAGACGGTGCGCAGGCCGTATTCCCGGTGCATATCGTCAAGCAGCTGCCCAATAACCCGGGCCTGCCCCGGGGCAAGGCCCGAGAAAGTGGCGCAGATGTAGTGTTCGGGCAGGTCAACGACCGGGCGGCCGGGCAGGGAACGCTTCTGGTGCTGGTAGAAGGTAGCGTCGTCCACAATCAGGTGGGAATCGATAGCCGCGTTATGCGCCCAGGCCTGGGAGAAGCGCTCCCGCATACCCACAAGCTGGGCTGACGAGAGCATATCGCGCAGGGTCGCGGCGTCCGCATCGGTAAGCACGGGCCCTACCGACTGGCCAGAGATAACCAGGGGAATCTCGTGGGCTTGGGCTACCAGGGCGTAGGCGGCACGCTCGTAGAGCAGGTGCCCGGTAGCTGAGTTCATGTTACCGCCACCGGCGATGACAATGCCGTCCATATTGGCTACCTGACGTACAAACTCTTCTATCTCGGGGCGGGCTGGCTCGCCCCTAAGGTGGGCTTTAACGTCGTTAAGATAGATTTCACGCTCCGCAGGCGGCCAAGGGAATTCAAGAGTTTTGATATAGCCGGTAGCCGAATCAATATAGGTCTGGGAATGTTCGATGCTGCGAGTTGCGATGAAGACTTCGTAGCCGCGGCGGGTAAGCTCGGCGACAGTTGCGATGCCCATGGCTTCGTCACCAACGTGGTACACAGACTGCCCTAGGTCTGCGAGCACTAGGATGCGAGGCATAGTAGCGGTTTCCTTTCACAAAGCCTAGGTGCGCTACGGGGGAGCGCCCTGAGTGCCCATGCCGGGTGGGCAGCTTTGAGGTGGTGCGAGTGGTTTCTTATATACAGTCTAGTCTCGCATTATTTGCGGTGGGGGCGCTACAGCAGGGGTGAGAGTGCCAGGAAGAGGACTGCCGAGAGAACGAAGCAGGCTGGCATGGTAATAAACCAGGTCAGGATTATGCGGAGCACAATTTTGTGGCGCACGGCGGCAAAGCGCTGGTTGACCCCTGATCCGAGGACGGCGGAGGCCGCGAGGTGGGAGGACGAGACCGGGGTGTTGAGGAAGAACTGCAGGAGCACCATGGCTAGTGCGGTTGAGCTTTGGGCAACGGCCCCGCGGAAGGGGTCAACTTTGACCATCTGGTGCGCGAAGGTGTAACCGATGCGGGAGCTGCCCCGGGCGGTGCCGAAACCCAGCACCATGGCCAGGAAGATAGCGGAGATGATATAGGTGGTGGGGCGTACGTCGAGCCCGGCGGAAAGTAGGAGAACAGCATAGATGACGACGGCCCGCTGGCCGGTTTGGATTCCGTGAATCAGGGAAATCAGTGAGTTGGCGAGGGAGAGGACGCTGCGGGAGAAGCGGTTGACGGTGGAGGGGTAGGAGCGTTGGAGCAGACCGTAGAAGGGGAAAACCGCTGCCCAGGCGAGCACGAAGAGGACGATGGGGGCCAGAATAAGGGGCACAAAAAGGAAGGTGGCGAGGGGCTCAGAGAAGGGGGAGGAGATGCCCAGGTCGGTGGCTCGGCCAGCCCAAGCAGCACCGGCAAGACCCCCGAGGAGGGCGTGGGTGGAGGAAGAAGGAATGCGGAACCACCAGGTAATAATGCCCCAGATAATAGCTGAGACGAGGGCCGTAAGAATGAGCCCCAAGCCGGTGTTGTTGTGGGGCACGGCCAGCCAGTGGGTGGTGACGGAACCCAGCATGATACCCGTGATGGCCATGCCGATAGTGTTGAAGAGGGCACTGGTGCGCAGGGCTATTTTAGGGGTTAGGGCCCTGGTTTTGACGGGTATGGCGGTGGCGTTGGGGGCGTCGTGAAAGCCCGTGACGAAGGTGAAGGCAATCAGGGCCAGGCAGCTGAGGACAAAGAGGGTGAGGGTCACTAGGATTCCTGCACGATGATGCGGCCGATTTCGGTGGCGACGGTGCGCATGGCTTCGGACGCCTCAATGAGTTTATGCACGAAGCGGGTGGTCTGCAGGTAGCGGGTCTGCTTGTAGCGGTCCTGGATGTCTGCATCGTATTCCTCTGCGATGCGCACGGCCTGCTTGGTGATGCGGAGCATGGTGATCCAGTAGCCGTCGAGGTCGCGCAGGGTGCTGAGTTTAGGGATGATTTCGGTGGTGAGCACTGCCTGGCGCTGGATGAGGTCGAGCAGGGTCGCTGCCTTGGGCGAGAAACGCACGATGTGGTAGAGGTGCAGAATATTGGCTGCTGAGGTGAGCTTTTCAACGACGTTATTGAGTGAAACAGCCAGGGTATAGATATCTTCGCGGGGGATAGGCGTTGAAAAGGAGCTGCGCACAGCGGTCATGGTGGTGTGCAGCATCTCGAGGGTCGCAGCCTCGTGGGTGAGGGTGCGTTCCAGAAGTTCCGGGTAGCGGTCTTCGGGGGAGCCTACCATTTCTGAGAGCAGGGCAGCTGCTCCGGTGGCCTGTTCTGAGAGCGCGGCGAGGGCGGTCAGCGAGGTGTTTTCTTGGGGGAACATGCGTTGGAGCATGGGCCAGCTCTCCTGGGTGTGGGCGGGTGGGCAGGTGCTGAGCTTATGGTACCGCGCCAAGGTTAACGGGGTGGTGCTCGCCTGTAATGCGGGCGGACGCAAAAGCCGGGCTACCTGCCTCGTGGAAAGGGAGGCGGAGCCCGGCAAATGCGGTATGAAGTTTAGCGATGTCAGGCTGGGAGCGCCTCTCGGCGGAAGGCCGCTCGAAGCGGCTAAAGATTTGGAGCCCGGGGCTACCTATTAGCAGCCTGACATCTTGGTATCTATCATTCTCCTGTTCGCCAGCGGTGTCAACCCTGGGCGGTGATCCTGGCTTTTTGCCTGTTGGGGAGGTATTGTCACGGCCTTTAGTCGAGGGTTCCAGCCCGCCAGTTGAGGGCGGCTTCTTCGAGCTCGCGGGCTGTTCCGGTGAGCCTACGGGCAGCGGTTCGCAGGCGGACGGCCCGCGTAGCGGCCTCGTCGCGCACCTCGGCTGAGGGGGTGTGTAGCTCGGTCACCTCATCGGGGTGCCGGCCCCTGGGCGAGACCCACTGGCCGTGCCTCAGCTCGAGGGCGACGTCGTCCTGCCCCAAAGCCAGCACGCGGCAGAAAGCCGCAAAGCGGTTGAGGGCAACGTCGAAGTCACCGGTGTAGGCGCCTGCCAGAATAGCATCGACGGTGGCACAGATTTCGTCGGCGGTCGGTGGTGAGGGCACCCCGGCCAGAGCCTGAGCCAGGTAGCTGGAGTGCATGCCGCGCTCGTAGTAGTGGCTCATGAGCTGGGAATTAGCACGAATGACACCGCGCAGGGCATAGATACGCCAGAGAGCCCCGGCAACAGTCACGGGGGCTGCCCGCGACCAGAGTTCCGCTACGGCTTCGATACCGAACTCGTCGGTGTAGTGCACCAGGCGCTTGGTGACGGAGGGGTCTTCGTTGGCGCGTCCGCGGGCTAGCAGGGCGCTGGCGGACGCCTGGGCGGCGGCAGCTAGGTCTTCTGGACTGCCAGCGCCCTGGTAGCGTTCGAATTTTTCGGTAGAGAGGCGGACGGGGCGGTGAAAGCGGGCATCAGAAGGCATGCCTACCAGTGTAGAACTGCTACGGGAAGAGGGAAAGGTTATGTGCTGAGAGGTAAAACCCGGGTGCGGGTGATGATGCTGGTGAGCAGGAGGGCAATGATGGCGAGCTGCAGGCAGGCCCGCAGGATAGCGATATAGGGCTGCTGCGGAGCTGAATCTTTTGGGCAGCGAACAGGGCCGTGGTGAGGCCGACGAAGAGTAGGAGGGCTGCGGCATAGTGGGTGAGGAGGGTGTTCAGTGGGGCGGTCACACAGCTATTAGAGCACGGCAGCGGTGCGGACGCCTGTTGCGGCCGGTTTTTGGAGCTTTGCGTCACGGGGTGTATAGTGGAAGGCGCTGAGTTTACTCAGTGGATGCGCCTTTAGCTCAGTTGGTAGAGCATCGGACTTTTAATCCGTGGGTCGTGGGTTCGAGCCCCACAGGGCGCACATTGTCACCCCGTTCCGGCGATGCCGGGGCGGGGTTTTCTGTATCTTCACCGGTGAGGGGTGCATCAACTACAGGACCAAGAAGCTGTCCGAGGGTGATTCCCATATGTGCCGCAATCACACCTAAGTCGTTGATGGTAAACGCGCTTACTCCTCGAAGTCTCTTTGATAAAGCAGAGTGGGCCATGCCTATTTTGTCTGCCAGTTGACGGGCACTTAGTCCACGTCTTCCCATCCAGGCCTTTACCTCCCCTGCAACAGCTTGTTCAAATTCAGAAACAGGGCCACTTGTCCATGTCTTAGGCATCATGCCTCCCTACGACGCGATGACCTCTACACCGACCATGGTCTCTCCGGCGCACTGGCCAAACGCCCCGGCTTGGATAAAGCACTGACTGCACTGCATCCGGGTGACACGCTCGTGATCACCACTTTGGACAGGCTCGGGCGCTCCACCCAGAAAATGCTCGAACTCGCCGAGGAACTACGAGATCGCAATATCGGATTGTGCGTGCTCAACCTGGGTGGTGGTGATGTGGATACTAAAACACCCATGGGTGCCATGGTCTTCACCGTCATGGCAGCCCTGGCCCAAATGGAACTAGAGATTAAACGCGAATGCATCACCGACTCCGTCACCAAACGCCGCCCCACCGGCGGCGACCGCGGTGGCCGACGCCCCACCTTCACTGAATCCCAAATCCGCACCGCATTCAAACTCATCTAAGCCGGCGAACCTGCAACCCAAGTTGCCAAGGATATGGGGATGTCCCGTGCGACGCTTTACCGAAGAATCAAAGACGCGGATTCTTCTTTATAGTCCTATCTCATTTGGACATGTTCGACATTGAAGTGCTCTGATCGCTCTCAGTCTTGTGCAGCCTGAGATTATGGCTGCCTTTATCCTTTGCGGGCCTCCAATTCCCGTCTCTTCTGATGTTTCTCAAGACCATGAGACGCCGTATCGGTAATGCTTGAGATACCGCGCTCAATGCACTCGTCCTACATTGGCAGACACCGCTCCGAAATAGTCTGCTCTCGCACGATATATCCGGGAACATGATGCTGATTTCCGTCGAGCTTCGATTGTCATCAAAGATTCGGCAGGGCAACTGTTAGCAATTCAACTTTCCGGACAGAGCGATGACCGGCTGGAACTTCGGCTCGCTGAATCAACGTCCAAAGAGAGCATGAAACAAGTATTCCGCGAAGTCGGAGGAACTTACTAACATTCCCGAAGGAGTCATCCCGCAACGAACGGTCCAAAAAGGTCCACCATAGGGTTTTGGGCTATAAGCTAACGAAACAGAGTTATGAGAAACCAGCACCAGTAAAATCGCGCCATTCGATCATCCAGCTCGAATGGCGCGATTATTCATCCCCAAAATCATCAATTTTGGGCGCTGCCACTAGTACAGCAAGTGCTGTATAGTACATCGCATGATGAACATTGAGTCGCGGATCGATGCGATGAACCGGCTTGGTCGCGCCATGGCCGACCCCACCCGGTCACGCATCCTCCTGTCCTTGCTGCACGAACCCGGATACCCAGCGGAACTTGCCCAGGCCCTGGGACTGAGCCGCGCCAACGTTTCCAACCATCTGACCTGCCTGCGCGGGTGCGGAATTGTCGTGGCGAAAATGGAAGGCCGCAAAACCCGGTACGAAATCACCGATCCTCACCTCACCACCGCCCTGAGTGCCCTGGTTGAGGTGACGTTGGCCGTCGATGATCAAGTACCTTGCCTGGACTCTTCCTGCCCTGACTGCGCCACCAGCGCCGATCGAGAACACAAGGAGCAAGCATGAGTTCCGCCTGCGGTTGCGATTCACCGGAACCCACCGAAGAATTCGAAGAGGAACTGCCCTGGTGGCGGGATTGGCATGTGCTCGTCCCCATAGCCTCAGGCATTTTCTTCCTCACTGGGCTCGTCCTTGAATGGAGCACCCACGGCGAAAGCACCGCCATCGTGGCCTTGGTGCTGTTTTGGATCGGCCTGCTACTAGGCGCTTTTACCTTTGTACCCGGCGCCCTGCGAAACCTGTTCACGAAACGGAAACTCGGCATTGGGCTGCTAATGACCATCAGCGCCACCGGTGCGGTCATCCTCGGCTATGTCGAGGAAGCCGCAGCCCTGGCGTTCCTGTATTCCATTGCCGAAGCCCTGGAAGACAAAGCCATGGACAGGGCACGCTCGGGCCTGCGCTCTTTGTTGAAGCTCGTCCCTGAAACGGCCACCGTCATCCGTGACGGCGCACCGGTCGTGGTCAGTACAGCAGAGATCAAGATTGGCGATTCACTGCGCGTGAAGCCTGGTGAACGCTTGGCAACCGATGGCGTGGTCAGTCAAGGATCAAGCAGCTTAGACACCTCCGCTATCACGGGGGAATCAATTCCCATGGAAGTAACCGTGGGTGACCAGGTTGCTGCTGGTTCCATCAATTCATCCGGCGCTCTAGTAGTCACTGCAACGGCGAACGGCACGGACAACTCCCTGACCACGTTGGTGAGCCTAGTCGAGCAAGCCCAGTCGGAACGTGGCGAACGGGCACGGCTCGCTGACCGCATTGCCCGCCCGCTGGTTCCCGGTGTCATCGTCCTGGCAGTACTGGTCGCTGTGCTTGGAGCGATCTTTGGCGATCCCGAAACATGGATCACACGCGCACTGATCGTGCTGGTCGCAGCCTCGCCTTGCGCGATGGCCATCGCCGTTCCTGTCACCGTTGTGTCCGCCATCGGAGCTGCCAGCAAATTCGGTGTCATCATCAAAAGCGGAGCAGCCTTCGAACGGCTTGGTTCCCTGCGCCGCATCGCGGTAGATAAAACTGGAACGCTCACACGCAATCAGCCAGTGGTCACGCAAGTCCAGACTGTTGATGATGCGACCAGCGATGAGGTGCTCGCCGTTGCCGCCGCCCTGGAACAGCACAGCACCCACCCTCTAGCTACGGCCATCATCTCAGCAGTACCCGCAATCCCGGAGGCAACGGCGGTTAACGAAGAGCCAGGACACGGCATTACCGGCGTCCTGGATGGTGTTCAGGTCGGGGTAGGTAGTCCTCGATGGATTGCCCCAGGATCGCTTACTTCCGCCGTTGAATCCATGGAAGCCTCCGGGCAAACCTGCGTCATGGTCACTCGTGCAGAGCAGGTCATTGGCGTGATCGGCGTGCGCGATGAACTACGCCCTGAAGCGGCCGAGGCAATTCGAGACCTGCATAACCAGGGAATCGACGTGGTGATGCTCACCGGCGATAACTCCCGTACTGCCCACGCGCTGGCTTCAATCGCCGGTATAGGCACCGTTCATGCCGAACTGCGACCTGAAGACAAGGCCCGTGAAATCGCTTCGTCAGTGCAGCAGGTTCCTACAGGGATGATCGGTGACGGGATCAACGATGCCCCTGCCTTGGCTAGCGCTACCGTGGGGATTGCGATGGGCGCTACCGGTGCCGATGCCGCCATAGAATCAGCCGATGTAGCCTTCACCGGCCATGATTTGAGACTGATTCCGCAAGCCTTGTCCCATGCCCAACGGGGCCGGGCGATAATGAATCAGAACATCGTCCTGTCAATGGCGATCATCGTTGTCCTGTTGCCCTTGGCTATTACCGGAGTGCTGGGCTTGGCCGCGGTAGTGCTGGTTCACGAGGTCGCAGAAGTCATCGTGATTGCCAATGGACTTCGTGTTGCCCGCGTCCACCGCAAGCAGCTCACACAGCAGCCTGGCAACGTCCTACATTAGCGCTGGTTTCGTTGCTGTTGAAGGTAACGGGCACTATTTCCACCAGGAAATCAGCACCCCGCCTTCAACCATTTAGAACTAAAGTGAATCGTGCTGTGCGATGCGCCATTTTTAACGGTGATGAACCGCCAATTGAAACTAACAGTCATATGCCGGGGATTCCCGGTTTTTGGTTGCTTGGTCAAGAACGGTCGTTTTTGACACATTGAGCGACGGTGCTTAAAAGTCTGTTTCAATACTAGATTGTCTCACAGCCTATAAGACGCGGGCGGATGAGGCTATGAGGAAAAGCCCGGCGGGACAACCCCCGGGCCCATCTACTAGCCAGGACCATCACGATGGTCGCCGAGAAGAGCGGAAAAGGCCGCCTGGGAGTCAAAGCACGGCAGACACAACCAATCAATGTTGCCCTGCCGGCAGACCAGGGCGGCCGTGTGAGTATCGGACAATAATGCGTAGTCCTCCAAGGGTCTGGACACAGGAGATTACCCCCTTTCCTCAGTGGTGCGACCAGAGGGAGAAGAAACATCCACCCCGGTGCACCTGCTGCGGTGACAACGACCCATCGCCCGCAGCAGGTGGCAATCGTCACGGTTATCCCTCTTTTTCAGATTCCTGTCCTCGGGATCAGAAAAAGACGGGCACCTGTCATAGGTCAGTGAGCATCTGCTTCATCTGGGAGATCTCGGCCTCCTGGTCGCTGATAACTTGTTCGGCCAGGGTGATCGCATGGGGATTCTGGCCGTCAGCAACCTCGTCACGGGCCATGTCGACCGCACCTTCGTGGTGGGTGGTCATCTGCTCCAGGTAGAGGCGGGCAGCCTCGGTGCCTTGGGCTTCCTCAAGGGCTGTCATGTCCTCCTGGCTCATCATCCCGCTCATGCCACCCATCTTGCCATGATCCATGCCACCAGAGTCGGTGACCGGCTGCTGGTCCCAGGCCTCGAGCATGGCGTTCATCCGGTTAATCTCCGGTCCCTGGGCGTCAATAACCCCCTGGGCAAACTCCACGACCTGGGCGGGGATACCCTCCTTGGCCAGGAGCATCTCACTCATCTCCACGGCCTGCTGGTGATGGGGGATCATCATCTGGGCAAACATGATGTCCGCGTCGTTGTGATCGGCGGAGATCTCCCCGTCCGCCTCAGTCGTCGCCGTGGTGGTCTCGGTCGTCTCAGGTGTAGTCGTTGTAGTGCTGGTGGCAGAGGTGGTGGCGTCGGTGGTGGCGTCGGTGGCCTCACCGCAGGCGGCCAGCGCCAGGGTGGAGGCCACGGCGAGAGTGGAAAGAACAAGGGTGCGCTTCATGGTGGAGCCTTTCAGTGTCATATGGGGCAGTGGAGAGAAGTGGTGAATCAGTGGACGGCAGTGGATGCCGGAGTAGGCGTGGTGTGTTCCTCCTTCGGACTGGTGGGAGCCAGGTGGGCCGGGTCCAGATCAATCCGGCGCAACAGCTGGGCGTTCAGGGCCACCACGATGGTCGAGGCAGACATCAAGATTGCGCCCACGGCCGGGGACAGCACGAACCCGATCGAGGCGAGCACTCCGGCGGCCAGCGGCACGGCGAGGATGTTGTAGCCAGAGG
>DXCN01000060.1 GCA_019115985.1 Candidatus Rothia avicola
ATCCATTTCTCGATCTTTATATGTTTTCTTCCATGGTCTGGAGATTAGGTTATCCTCAAAAATAACTCGATTAAGATTTTTATCGATCAAATCAATAATTGACTGAGGTACCCTGTATATATCACCTTCAAAATAAATATAATTATCACTACCAACTAAAACCTGAGCTCGTAGGATGGAGCTCAGCTTCCTTTTTTTACTCTCCCCTGAAAAATCAACATATGAATGGTTTATTTTTCTAAAATTTTGAGAACTGACAGCAACCTGGATATCATACTCAAAGTTTTCTGGCGTCAGTAAATCTGCATCTTCAATGTCAAGTATATAATCCAATGATGAATTATTCATCTCGTTAAATATTTTATTCATAACAGACGAATAAACTTGGGAATCTTTCTTTATCTTTTGTAGGTTATCAAGAAATTTATGCTTGTTTTTGTAGTTCTCAGAGTAATAGGTAACACCTAGCTCAAAGATATCTTCTATTAATTTGATATCGGTAGGCGGCCTGTAATTTTTTGACCCAAATTTCAGTCCTGCTGCACCCGCCATTCGAATTGAGCTTATCTTCCCATTCCGCCCAAGAAATCCGTTTTTATCCAAGCTAACCTGGCCTAAGACACTGTGTGTTGCTTCAGATTTAAGGTCGATCTTAAACCTTGAGAAGTTACTGGGCTGGTGAATTCTACTAGATACCGTCCTCCCATTCATTTCAATCTCTTTTGCTTCAACTTTCAGAAGCTTATCTTTTTCAGTTAAGTTAGCAACAACCCTAATTCCAAAGTCATCCACCCTGTATTTTTCAGCAATGCGCCAAGCATGCCCCCAGGTTAGAACGTAGATAGCTTTATTTGGTGGCAAATCATCAGAACCAGGAATCCTAGGTAGATTATCTAGGTTTTCTCCATACAAAACGATGCATCCACCATAGTTTTCTGAAATATTGCTTATAATATTTATATTCGTCCGCTTAAAGCTGGATGCTGCAGCAAAATCATCCACCCAGGGGACGCACCCTGTGGTATCTTTATAAATTAATGACCATCTTTTGATATCTCCAAATCTAGTTATTAGACTATCAATTTTGTCCTGTGCTTGTACACCTAGCTGTTGGCTACCCGAGGTACCGGCAGAATTTTTGTTCTGAAAATGGATTTCACCGATTCCTTCGAGAAAGGAAATAACAATATCCTTAAAATCTAGGTCATATTCTTCTATTTTGTAGATATTTAATTGCATTGGCTATCCGATCAGATGGTGAATAAGGAATTCACGTATCTTTTCTAGGTTTCTAATTTCATGTGTTAGTCCCTTAATCGTAGCTTCGATATGGGTAAATTCGCCATCCGATTTGACTAGCGGAACCATCAGCTCATTCACTTGTTTACGATTAATCGAACTAAAAATAGTGCCTTCCCCTTCGAAAGGTTCCCACAGCTGCGGGCTATTCTTTAACAGATAAAAAAGCTGGCTAGTATTTCCATCTTTCGCACGAATTGCGGCGACACCACGCCCTACACAACAAGCCTTATCAACCCGGTTCAAGTCCCCCACGGGTGCACGCACACTGAGCAAGATATCTTCTGCCGCAGCCATACGAGTTGGCGCAGTTGTGTACACGCGTTCAGCAGGGTATCGAAAACCAAAATCCCGTCTGCCCTGATAGAAAACTGTCCCATTACCTATTTCATTTAAGGAATCGCCAGATGGAGATTGGCCCATAGCAATGTCTGCAATCTCGGATAACATGATGTTCTCAGATGACTCGGAAATCAATTTCTTGATTAAAGCGTCGCCTAATTCAGAAAGAGACTCCAGTAAGCGGGAGTTGGCCTCAATCTTGTCATCCACCGACCCCAAAATCTCAGCAATCCTGTCCTGTTCATCCCGTGAGGGAACAGGCAGTTCTGCGTTAGCAATTGTCGTAGCACTAGCATTAGGCTGTGCTGATTTCTCAGCTAGAACGCTATAGATATACCGTTGGAATATATCTGTCTTGAGAAGGTAGCCGATGAATCTAGAGTTATGTTCTCCATCCTTTACTGTAAAACGTACTAGGTACGAAGCGAATACCGTGTTTTTTGGGTTTTTCAGCCATGCAGAAATACCAGTAGTAGCGCCTGTTCTGGCAATTACAATATCACCAGCATGCAATAGATATTTTCTGCGCTCATCGTCTGAGAGTTCCACAAAGGGTACAGAAGAGTCATCACAGTAGCCGCTCTTGATATCTGTAATTCTTAAGAACTTAGTTCCTGTATTTTTTTCAGTAGCACTTGCAGTGAGTCCGTAATCAATAGATTTACAAAGATCGCCCAGCTTTTTAACCTGCCACCCGGTGGCTTTTTGTTCTTCTGTGAGTTCTAGTGCCATGTTTACTTGTCTTCCTTTGCGTCTGCTTCCTCAGTGGCTTCGGCAGGTACGTCCGGCAGATCCAGCTCGGCCAGGTGCTTCTGCACCACCTCCGCCAGACGGGCGGACTCCGCGAACTGCTCCGCCAAGGTCACCCGCAGGCGCGCGATCCGCACCTCCACAGGTTCCCCCTCATCCTCAACCACCGCTGAACCCACATAACGGCCCGGCGCCAAAGCCCAATCCTGAGCCTCAATATCCTCCACCGTCACAGACCTACAAAAGCCCAGCTCATCCTCATACCCACCCGCATTCAGCTCAGAATCAGTACCCCTCCAGCGGTGCCACGCACCAGCAATCTTCTGAATATCCGCGTCATCAAACACACGGGTACGGCGGTCAACCATACGCCCCAGACCACGGGCATCAATCATCAGCACCTGCCCCTTACGCTCAAGGACGCCCCGCTTACCAGCAGACTTATCCTTAGCAAGCACCCACACGCACACCGGGATTGCCGTACCGGTAAACAAATTAGCGGGAAGCACCAGCATGGCCGCAACAGCATCGCCCTGCACCATAGCCCGGCGGATCTCATCCTCACCACCGGTGTTAGAGGTCATCGACCCATTAGCCAACACCACGGCGGCAGCCCCGCCAGCATTCAGCTTGCTCCAAATATGCTGCAACCAGGCATAGTTGGCATTACGTTCCGGGGGCACACCAAAAGTCCACCTGGGGTCATCCGTGCGGCGGCTCCACTCCTTCAAATTAAAAGGCGGGTTAGCCAGCACAAAATCAAAGTTCTCACCCGCATGGCGGTCCTCAGCAAAAGTATCGCCCCAACGGTCCCCCAGGTGCCCAAAAATACCGTGAATCGCCAGGTTCAAACGGGCCAGCCGCCATGTCTGGTCGTTGTACTCCTGCCCATACACCGTCAAAGCGGGCTCATAGCCCTTCTCCTGCTTAAACTGCTTGCCGTGGGTCTCCACAAACTTCTCAGACTGCACAAACATGCCACCAGACCCACAGCACGGGTCATAGAGGGTGCCATCCACTGGGTTCAGAATCTCCACCAAAGTACGCACCACCGAACGCGGTGTGTAGAACTCACCACCACGCTGGCCCTGCTTAGAAGCAAATTGGCCCAAGAAGTACTCGTACACCTCGCCCAGAATATCCAGTGAGGACCGGCCGGTGTCCTCCCGCATAGCCTTAAAATCGGCGTTAGAGAACAAATCAATCAGGCCAGCTAGACGAGTCTGGTCTACATTCTCACGGTTATAAATCTCGCTCAAAGCGCCACTCAGCCGGGGGTTAGACACCATAATCTCGCGCATGGCCGTATCCAGTAGCGCACCCACCTTCCCACTCTTAGCCTGCTGAGCAATAAAACCCCACCGGGCCTTCTCAGGCACAAAGTAAACACTGGCACTATAGAACTCATCCGGGTCATTCAGGCAATCTTCCAGCTCATCTTCCAGAGCATCGCCCTCAAAACCATCTGCCACAAGTTCAGCCCGCAAAGCCTCAACCCGCTCGTCAAAGCTATCGCTCACGTACTTCAAAAAGATAAGCCCCAGAACAAAATTCATATAGTCTGACGCATTCATAGAACCGCGTAGCTTATCAGCTGCCTTCCACATCAGATCCCGCAGTTCCGCAGGGCTGGTAGCAGTAGATTTATTAGTTGCCTTTCGGGTAGCCATTGTCTTATACCTCTTCTCTCAAGCCGGAGTAACCGGTCATCTAAACTAGGTACAAGAATCTCACGAAAAAAATTATTTATCTATAGGTGCATATGATACCTCCCCGTATCACCATGATCTATTGAAGAAACTCGATGGTTCCCTCCGAAAGCCCCGCTAAGGTTTCCTGCTCCAGCTCATCCAAGGCAGCTAGCTGTTCCTGAAGTTCCCGCCGACGTTCGCTGAGCTTACTCAGCTCCACCTCCAAAGACTGTATACCTGGGCTGGGCTCCTGGGGAGCAAACACCGCGTCAACAAGCTCTTGAGGGACATGCACGCTACCCATGGTTACCCGGCACGCACCGGCCCTTCTCTGTTCCTGAAGGCCCGCACGCACCAGACGCGCCAGCGCCTCAAACCCGCCCACAAAGTTTTTCTCCTTCCCCACCTTGCGCAGGATAAAAACCGGCGCCTGAACCAGTACCAGCCCATCGTTAGCTCCCACCAGATAAGTCTCAGCGCTCTCTTCAGAGACCGCAATATCACCGGGTAGAGCAAGTGCTACAGAGTCATCAAGCTGAGCTAAATCCGTAGCGTATAGTCCCCGAAAAACTTCAGGGAACCTGCTGTGCACACGAGCGCCAGCCATAAACTCTTTATCCACCACACGGACCCATGCATGAGCATCCTTTGGATCAACCGACTGGAGTAACTCAGCCGGAATTTTTGATCTAGGGTGACCAGCAACGCGCCGTAAGAGCCTCTGGTCAATCAGCTGTTTGACAGTGGGGCCAGGAGACCTTTTTGTCTGAGCGACCCGCCACTGCAAGTCAGGTAGCTCTTGCCCCCGCGAAGTTTGAAGATAACGAGTCGTAACGTTTACCGCGTTGACCCGCTCCTGGCCAGGCTTCGCACCTGGTACGGTCTGCTGGCCAGCATGAATGCCCTGCACTGTCGTAACCTGCCAAGGCACAGACCGGCCAGCCACCAAGGCATGCTCACCGGACGAACTATGAACAGCCGAAGACCAGTCTTCGTATATCAGTGCCTCAAGATCATGCAGAACGGCTTTACGCCTATCTGATGCAGGTTCCAGGCGGCCCGACAAGTCAAAGGCGGCAATCCGGGGGCGGGCATCAGCTGAAACCCTGTGGTTTTCAAAGACTGCAAGGGCCAAAGGAACGCTAGATTCAGACTTTAGGGTCTTAGCGCCTAACTCAACGACAGCGACCATATGCCCATACCGCAACATATCGGTGTGAACGCTACGCCCTGCGCTCCCCTCACGTACCGGGCCAGTTAAGAACTCCGAACGCCCCAGCACAACAATGGGCACATTTTCGGGGGCACTATCAACAATCTGACTAATTTCTTCCCAGTACTTTTCATAGGACGCATGAGCTCGGTCTAGGGCTAGGTAAGTAAAGATAGAGGACGCAGTTCCTGCATCTTCAAGCTGCATATCAGGGCAGGGGTCATAGAGGCTATCTGCAGCCCTAAAGACCTGAAAAAGGCGCACTAACTCTGCCGCTTGACCAGTCTCTGAGCTACTTACCCCATGCAATTCGTCGAGCCCACCGGTTGCTATAAACCGTAGGAGCTGTACCGATACAGCCTCCCTTGAAAACCGCGAAAAATGAAGATGCACGCCAGCACCCAGTTCATCCAGCAGGTCAGCTAGAAAATTACCAACCGGTTCAGAAAGACTCTGGTAACTACCCCTGTGAAGCGTGCTCAAAAAGAGCTCGAAAGATGCTAGAGGGCTTATCGATAGACACGCTACTAGCGCCCCTAGTCTGCTAAAGAGGCAAAACTCATTAAGACCTATAGAGAGCAGATAGGGCTCTGCTAGCTTCGCCAAGGGGAGCGAGTGTGTGGCGCACCGGCGAAGTAAAGCGGTGGGGCGTTCACCCTCCACATAGTCAAGTTGCCTGTAGACCGTGCAAAAAATGAGGAAACGGTAAACAGCCTGTACATCGGATGCCCGACTATGAGCGTTTGCTACCCCAAAAACAGCAAGATCAACCGCTACCTGCTCAAGAGGCTTTGATAAGTTACGATGAGAGCACCAGGTTACGAAGTCTGCTGCTGAATACAGGGTGGAAGAACTACCTTCTGGTCTGCTACCTGATGGAAAGTCTGCGTGACGCTTAGCCCATGTTGGTACGACTGTTCGTTTTACCCCAGCAGCAGTCGCAGCCTGCGATGAGTTCACGTATAGCCCATCAAGCAAAGCAATAAAATCTAGCGGTCTAGCCATACTGCAATCCTACGGTCTTGCCCAAGCAACATCACATCCGCTACCGCCGTGCTGTCAGCCCACAAACTAGCGGCACACCGTACAATTACAAACGATTAATACACAACCCTAGCCCGCACGGACTTTGCATGGGCAGATACAAGGAGCACAGAGCATTGGCAGAAAATAAATCAAAACTCGGCCTCGCCTGGTCCCTGCACGGCGACGGCAAGAACATCACTCCCGGCGGGGTCGTCCGCCCCCTCGAACGCCTCACCTGGGGCCGCACCATCGGTATCGGCGCCCAGCACGTTGTTGCCATGTTCGGTGCAACCTTCCTGGTGCCCCTGCTGACCGGCTTCCCGCCGGCCACCACCCTCTTCTTCTCGGGTATCGGCACCATGCTCTTCCTGCTCATCACCGCAGGACGCGTACCCTCCTACCTGGGTTCGTCCTTCGCCTTCATCGCACCCCTGGCAGCGGCCACCAACCAGTACGGCCCCGGCGGTGCCCTGGGCGGTATCGTCATGGCCGGCGTCTCCCTGTTCATTGTTGGCCTGATTGTCCAGGTCGCCGGAACCGGCTGGCTGACCAAGCTCATGCCCCCGGTCGTCACCGGCTCCATCGTGGCCCTGATCGGCTTCAACCTGGCTCCATCCGCCAAGAACAACTTCATGGAAGCACCCGTTACCGCCTTGGTGACGCTGAGCTCCATCATCCTGATTTCGGTGCTCTTCAAGGGCATGATTGGCCGCCTGTCGATCCTGCTGGGCGTCATCATCGGCTACATCACCGCTGTGCTGCGTGGTGAGGTTGACTTCACCACCATCGAAAAGACCTGGGCCGAGCAGGGCCTCATTGGTCTACCCCACTTCCAGCACCCCGAATTCCACTGGAACCTGGCAGGCCTCTTCATTCCCGTCATTCTGGTGCTGGTTGCCGAGAACATCGGTCACGTGAAGTCCGTGGCCCTCATGACCGGGGATAATCTCGACAAGTACTCCGGCCGCGCCCTCATGGCGGACGGCCTCGCCACCACCCTAGCCGGTGCCGGCGGCGGTTCAGGTACCACCACCTACGCCGAAAACATCGGTGTTATGGCGGCAACCAAGGTCTACTCCACCGCTGCTTACTGGGTTGCTGCGATTTTCGCCGTCCTGCTCTCGATCTTCCCGGTCTTCGGTGCGGCCGTGGCGTCTGTGCCTGCCGGTGTGCTGGGCGGCGCTGCCACCGTACTGTACGGCATGATTGGCATGCTGGGCGTGCGGATCTGGGTTGAGAACCGCGTGGACTTCTCGAACCAGGTCAACCTGACCGCCGCGTCCGTGGCCCTGATTGTGGGTATTGCTGACTACACCTGGGATATTGGCGACCTGCAGTTCGCCGGTATTGCCCTGGGTACCGCCGCGACCCTGGTGGTCTACCATCTGATGGCGGCGCTCAATAAAGCGTCGAAGGCCCACCCGGAGCCGCTGACCCCGACCGAGGCTAAGGGCGACGTCCACTAGCATCTTCTCCCCTGCCCCGGAGCGCTTGCAAGGGGACTAGATTTCCAAAAAGGGACCGCATATTATGCGGTCCCTTTTTGATTTTGCGGTCCCCTTGTTGCTGTTTAAGAGGCGAGGACGTCCGCGAGCAGGTCGGTGCGGTTAGTGACGATTCCATTGACCCCCAGGGCGATGAGTTCCCTCATAGTTCGTTCATCGTCAACCGTCCACACGTGCACCTGCACCCCGGCCCGGCGGGCGGCAGCTACCAGCTTGCGGTCAACAATGCGCAGACGGCGACCGGCCACCCGATGATAGGCCGGCACCTGAACCGCGTCGAAGGGAAGCATAAACCTGCGAGTTATCGGCCTCAGAAAACTCCACAGGCTAGGGTGTATGCGCGATAGGGCATAGAAAAAAGTGAAGGCCGGTTGCGAGGCACTCAGGGAGATCTGCACCCCTAGGTCTTGGGCCGCCCGGTGCGCCTGCCGCAGGCGGCGCTCCGAAAAGGACGCCAGTCGCACCCGCTCTACCGCACCGGCAGCTACCAGCACCCGGGCAACCTCAGCCGCCGAACCGGCGTCCTTGAGGTCAATATTGAAGCGGGTCTCGGGGAAGGCCTCGAGCATGTCGCGCAGGCGGGGAATCTGACCTCCGTCCGCCAAATTCAGGTCACGCAGCTGATCCCAGGTCATCTCAGCCACCCGACCCGGGCGGCCCACCAAACGATTGAGGGTGGGGTCGTGAAAAACCAGTACCTGGCCGTCAGCGGTGGTGTTCACGTCGGTTTCGAGCCAGTGAGCCCCGGCGTCGAGGGCGCGACGGAAAGCTCCCTCGGTGTTTTCGGCCTGCCCTACAGCGAGCCCCCTGTGGGCGTAAATCTGGGTGCGATCAAGTGAAGAAGGTGCAGATGCATGTGAGGGCATAAGAACCAGTATATTACCGGCCAGTAACTTAAGCCTGGCGACCTTCACGTTCAGCCAGCATGCGCTCGATAATCTGGGCAACGCCGTCCTCTTCAAACCCCGGGCAGATACGCCCCACCCGGTCTTTGAGCTCCGGCAGGCCCGAGGCCATGACGTAGCCGTGGCCTGCCCAGTCCAGCATTTCGTAGTCGTTGGGCATATCGCCAAAAGCAGCCACCTCATCAGGGCTAATGCCCAGCGAAGCTGCGAAATCAGCCAGCACCCGGCCCTTATTCAGCCCCCGCTGCGCAATCTCCACCAGGGGCTGGTAGGGGGCAGAGCGCGTTACCGATGCCCGCTCCCCCACGATCTTTTGCACGCGGTCCAGCAGGTCGGCAGGTACCGCGCCATCCCGGAACAGCAGGTATTTCACGACCTCAGCGTCGGGCGCCAGAATCTCTTCCAACTGCCCCTCAACCACCTTGCTGGTGTCTTCCTGGGCGTGTGGGTCATAGGTACCCTGCACGTAGACATGCTCCAGGGTCTCCGCGATATAGAGAGCCCCCGGGAAAGCCTGCTCTAGCTCGGCGTGCAGGGCCAGAATTTCAGCCCCGCTGATAGTGCGGGTGGCAACCACCTGCGAGCGGGCAATATCAAACGTCACGGCCCCGTTAGAGCAGAAGGCAAAAGAGTTCTCGCCATTCCATTCCTCACCGAGCTGCTCCAGCACGGGAGCCAACCAGCGCAAGGGGCGGCCAGTCACAAAGACGATACGGACGCCAGCATCCGCTGCCGCGTGCAGGGCCTGCAGGGTGCGGGGGCGGAACCTGAAATTACTCCCAATGAGGGTGCCGTCCAGGTCGCTGGCAATCAGTTTAATCATGCTTTACATTCTAGAGGCTTGCTAGAAAGATTCCGCAGACTCACGCTCGCTGCCGATCCTGGCGGGAGAAGATTCTAGTTCTCTTCTTCGTAGGTCGCCGTTAAGAAGGCTCGGGCGATACCGTGGAAGAAGAGGTTGAAGTTGACCACGGCGGGGCTGGCGTTTTCGTCGATGTCGAGTTTATCCACGTCAACGGCGGTGACACAGAAGATGTAGCGGTGGGGGCCGTGGCCAGCGGGTGGGGCTGCGCCGATGAAACCGCGGGTACCGCCGTCGTTGAGATGCCCCAGGGCTCCTTCGGGCAGGTTTTCGGCGGCGCCGGTGGCCAGTTCGGTGACCGAGGCGGGGATGTTAGAGGCTGCCCAGTGCCAGAAGCCTGAGGGGGTGGGGGCGTCCGGGTCAAAGCAGGTCACCACAAAGGACTTGGTTTCTGCGGGGAAGCCGCTCCAGGAGAGCTGGGGCGAGACGTCCTCGCCGCCTGCGCCCATAATCCCGGATACCTGGGCGCGGGGCAGGGTCTCTCCCTCGGTGATATCGGCGGATGCGAGCGTGAAGGTGGGCAGGTCAGGCAAATCTGCGTAGGGTTCGCGGTTGAGCATGAGGGGCCTCCTGGGCGGGGTGTTTAGTTTTCTGGGTAGAGCACAGCGTTCAGTTCGTCGCGGCTGGGCGGGTTAGCACCCTCGCGGGAGACGGTGATGCCGGCGGCAACCGCTGCGAAGGCCAAAATTTCCTTGAGGTCGTCCTTGCTCAGCAGCTCAATGGCGGCGCGGGCGCCCTTGCCCTTGATGTCGCGATCGAGCAGGCCCGCGATGAGGGCTGCCATGAAGGAGTCGCCTGCTCCCACGGTATCGGCGACCTCTACCCGGTAGGCGGGCAGAGCGATGCCGTCGGGCGAGGTCTTGCGGGTGATAGCCCAGGGGCCCATCTCGCCGCGGGTCACAACCACCAGGGAGGCCCCCAGCTCCAGCCAGGCCCGAGCTGATTCTTCCAGGGTGCGGTTGGGGTAGAGCCATAGAAGATCCTCGTCAGAGGCCTTCACCACGTCCGAGTGGCGCACGATGCTCTCAGCCCAGGCGCGTGCTTCTGCAGCGTCGGGCACGATGGAGGGGCGACAGTTGGGGTCGTAAGAAATCAAGGCGTGGGGGGCTGCCTGCTTGACGGTGTTAAGCACAGCGGACGCACCGGGCTCCAGCATGGCGCCGATAGAACCCACGTGCACTGCGGTGGCGTTCTTGCCCACCTCGTCGAGGGCTGCATGGGCAGCATCGAGTGACCAGTCGATATCGAACTCGTACTCAGCTGCGCCGGTTTCGCCTATAGTTGCCTGGGCAACGGAAGTCTTCTTGGCGTCAGCGCCGACAGGGAGCAGGACGCCCGAGGCGCGCAGGTGCGCGTCGATAAGTTCACCGTAGGCGTCCTTGCCGTAGCGGCCAATGAACTGGGCCTCGTGGCCCAGGCGGGAGACGCCGACGGCAACGTTCATGGGGGAACCGCCGGGGTGGGCGTGGGATTCGGCGCCGGGGCGCTGGACAACATCTACGAGGGCTTCGCCAATGACAGTGAGCATACCCTTATTTTACCGGTTGTGGCCCCGGCCTCAGAGAAGTTCCGCGTCACAAACTCCACATGTGAGAGAACAAACTATAAACTTAGGTCTGTAGTGCCCACCAGCTCGTCGTGCCCGTGCATGAACCGGGGGTGTGGGCCGCCAGTCACCAGCTACCAGCGCACCGCCGCGCTGCTAACCGATGAGTTCAATGACGCTACTCATCGAGGAAGAGGTCACACCATGACTATTTCTGCCGACAACGCTCACGAGCAGTGGCTTGCCTCCGAGGCTGTAGCCGAGGCTATGATTCCCCTGATTGGCAAGCTGAATCGAGAGAACAACGTGGTTGTCTCTATTCACGGCCACAGCCTAATCAACAAGTCTGTTATTCAGATTTTGAAGGCCCACCGTTTTGCCCGTCAGATTGATGATGTTGAGCTGAACCCGGCTGATTCCCTAAAGATTCTTGAGATTGTGAGCACCCTCGAGTTGGGGTCCTGCTCGCTGGGCCTGGCCAGCCTACAGCGCAAGTTTGAGGCTTCTGGCGCCGGTGATCTTGAGGCCTGGCTGAAGGAAGAACTGGCTCCCGTCGTCGGCAAGAAGGGCCAGATTGAAGCTGCCTCACAGGACGTTGTGCTCTACGGTTTTGGCCGTATCGGCCGCCTGCTGGCCCGCATTCTGCTGGAGCGCTCCACCGGCCCCGGCCCCAAGCTCCGCGCGGTTGTTGTTCGTAAGAACACCGACAACGACCTCTACAAGCGTGCCTCCCTGCTGCGCCGCGACTCGGTTCACGGTGCTTTCAAGGGCACTATCCGCGTGGACGAAGAGAACTCCACCATCATCGCCAACGGCACCCCCATCAAGTTCATCTACGCCTCTGACCCGGCTGAGGTTGACTACACCGCCCACGGCATTGAGAACGCTATCGTGGTCGATAACACGGGCCGCTGGCGCGACAAGGACGGCCTCTCCCGCCACCTGCAGGCCAAGGGGGCTGCACGCGTCCTGCTCACCGCTCCCGGTAAGGGTGTGAAGAACATCGTCTGCGGTGTCAACGACGACATCATCGAAGATAGCGACACCGTCCTGTCGGCAGCCTCCTGCACCACCAACGCCATCACCCCCGTGCTGGCCGTTATGGACGAGGTCTTCGGCGTCAAGCGCGGCCACGTTGAGACCGTGCACTCCTTCACCAACGACCAGAACCTGATTGACAACTTCCACAAGGGTGACCGCCGCGGCCGCTCCGCAGCGCTGAATATGGTGATTACCGAGACCGGCGCAGCCAAGGCTGTATCCAAGGCCCTGCCCCAGCTGGAGGGCAAGTTGACCGGCAACGCTATTCGCGTGCCCACCCCCGACGTCTCCATGGCTATTCTGAGCCTGCAGCTCGACAAGCCCGTCGGCTCTAAGGAAGAACTCAATAACCTGCTGCGCGAGCGCTCCCTGCGCTCCAACCTGCGCCGCCAGATTGACTACACCGACTCCCACGAGGTTGTGTCAACCGACTTCGTGGGCTCCCGCGCCGCCGGCGTAGTGGACGGCCTGGCCACCATCACCTCCGGTGACGATAACGCCATTCTCTACGTCTGGTACGACAACGAGTTCGGCTACTCCTGCCAGGTAATTCGCGTGCTTGAGACCATGATCGGCGGCAAGCAGCAGAGCTTCCCCGCAGCGACCTAAGAGCGCGGACGCCCGCCACATGTCCTGGTGCCCTCGGCTAGCTATGCCGGGGGCACCTGCTTTTTAGGGGTTGGGGCGGAAGTTGCTGCCAGCGACCCTCTCGCTCCTCGCCTGGGGGCTCGTCGCGATTCACGCCAGCCCCGAGCCAGCTGGCTTGCAACTTCCGCCCCGCCCCCGAGAAGGCAGCAAACGTAAGCCCGTCCGTCAAGGATCCCGGGTTACGCGAAGTTTTCGCTCACCCAGTCCTCTGCGGCGGTGGCGGGGGCTGCTTTTTCGGCGCCGGAGACGCGCGTGTTCAATTCGATCAGGGCCTCGGTGGTGAGCAGGGCCGATACCTCATCGAGGATGCGGGCGGCTGCTACCGAGACCTGGCGGGTATTGATGACGGGCAGGACCTGTTGAGCCAGGATCATGTTTTTGGGGTCCTCAAGCACCACGAAGTTGTTGGCGGTGATGGCGGGGTCGGTGGAGAAGAGGTCCACGATGTCGACGGTGCCATCAGCCAGGGCTGCGACGGTCAGGGGCCCGCCGCCGTCGTTGATGGGTTCGAAGGACGCCGGGGTAAAGCTGTAGAGACGCTCTAGGCCGGGCAGGCCGTAGGCTCGTTCCGCGAATTCCGGGGGTGCCCCTAGGCTGAGCTGGCCGCTGAGGGCGGTGAGGCCATCCAGGCTGGTCAGACCGTGCTCTTCGGCGGTAGCAGCGGTGACAACCAGGGAATCCTTGTTCTCTGCCTGCGAGGCTACCAGAACGCCCAGCTCCTCAGGCAGGGCGGCGGGGAGGGCCTGCACGATTTCTTCGGCAGTGACAGCTGTAGTCTCTGCGTCAAAGTAGAGCAGGAGGTTGCCGGAGTAATCGGGTACTACCGAGACGGTGCCCTCACGGAGGGCTCCGAGGTAGGCTTCTCGGGCACCGATGGCGGGGCTGGTAGTGGCGTCTAGGCCGCGGGCACGCAGGGCTGCGGCATAGATTTCGGCGATAATTTGCGATTCGGTGAAGTCGGCTGAGCCCACGGTAATGGTACCGGTGGTGCTCCCGCTACCAAAGGCGGTGGAGCCGTCAAGACCACAGGCGGAAAGGCCTAGAGCCCCGGCGGCGAGCCCTGCCCCGGTAAAGAGGAAGCGTCGGGTGAGGCGAGGTGATGTCATGGGTGTTTACCTTAGTCCGGGGTAGGTGAGGGCCCTCTGCACAAGGGCAAGTAGAGCATCAACGATGAGGGCGAGGGCTGCAACGAGCAGGACGGCCGCGACCATGCGGGTGTAGTCACGCACCGCCAGCCCGTCGACGAGGTAGCGCCCTAGCCCGCCAAGGTTGATGTAGGCAACCACGGTGACGGTTGCGATGATTTGCAGTACCGCGTTACGAATACCACCGAAAATGAGGGGCAGGGCCACAGGGATTTCTACCCGGGTGAGCACCTGCCAGCCGGTCATGCCCTGGGCGCGGGCGGCGTCCTTAATAACGGGGTCCACAGCCGCAATACCGGCGTAGGCGCCCGCCAGGAGCGGGGCGATCGCCAGTATGACGAGGGCAAGCGCCGGGGCGGTCAGCCCCAGTCCCAGCCAGAGAGCAAAGAGGGTGAGCAGGCCCAGGGTGGGCAGGGCTCGTAGGGCACCGGTGAGAGCTACGACCAGGTTCTGCCCCTTGCCGGTGTGCCCTACCCAGGCACCGAGCGGCAGGGCGATAGCCGTCGCGACCAGCAGCACCAGGCCGGAGTAGGCCAGGTGCTCGCCAAGACGCTGCCAGATACCGCCGGTGCCCGCCCAGGCGTCGGGGGCGGTGAACCAGGCCCAGACGTCCTGAAAAATCATGGCTTCCTCCAACGGGTGAGCGCGGCGCCGACCAGGGCCAGCAGGCGGTCGAGCACGAGGGCAAGGACGAGGGTGAGCAGGATTCCGGTAATGATTTCAGCCGGTAGGTCCCGGCGTAGGCCGTCGGTGAAGAGGGTGCCGAGGGACTGGATGCCAATGACAGCGCCTACCGACACCATAGAAATATTCGAGACCAGGGCAACGCGTAAACCGGCGATCATAACGGGTAGCGACAGGGGTAGCTCAACCTGCCAGAAGCGGTGCAGCGGGGTGTAGCCCACGGCTGTGGCGGCTTCGAGGGTGATGGGTGAGACCGATTCGAAGGCGTCCACGGCGCTGCGCACCATCATGGCTACCACGTAGATAGTCAGCGCCACGTAGACGTTGAGTGGGGAGGTAATGGAGGTGCCCAGCACCAGGGGCATGAGCACAAACAGCGCTAGTGAGGGCACGGTGTAGAGCAGGGCAGCGCCGTTGACAACCGCCCCTTTACGCACACGGCCGGCAGCTGTGTAGGCCTCGGTGGAGCGTCCGTCCGCCCGCCGCCCCAGAGCCAGGCGGGCCAGGGGTAGGGCGAGGCCAAAGCCCACCACCACCGGGATTACCGACTGCGCCAGGTGCAGGGCGGTAAGCTGCCCGATGTAGGGCAGGTTCGCTAGAAACCAGCTCATGCGGACGCCCCGCTGCCGGGTGTCTCGCCGGTGGGTTCTCGGCCCGTATCAGCCCCGTTGGCACGGGCCCAGGGGGCTTCCAGGCCGTAGCGCAGGTAGCGCTCCTGCCGGGTTGCTTCCAGCACGTTATCGGCCTCCAGCAGCCCCAGGGCCAGTCCCTGCTCGTCGACCGCCACACCCCAGCCGGAGGGGGACGACAGCACCGAGTCCAGGGCATCACGCAGGGTTCCACCCTGCATGAAGAGGGAGCCGCCGGGCAGGTGCCTGCCGCCGGTGACCCAGCCGTCGGGGCGTCCGTCCGCTAGTCTCAGCTGCCAGCCCTCGGCCTCAGCGGCCTGTAGGGGGCGGACGGCCACGTTCCCCGCCCCGGCAAAGGTCAGGCGGCGCATACCGCGGTCGCGCCCCACAAATGAAGCAACATAATCACAGGCCGGGGCCCGCAAAATCTCTTCGGGGGTGCCGAACTGGGCGATGGTGCCGCCGGGGGCAAAGACGGCGATGTAGTCCCCCAGGAGCACAGCCTCGTCGATATCGTGGGTAACGAAGACGATGGTGCACTGGAGCTTCTGCTGCAGGTCGAGGAGGCTCTGCTGCAGGTCAGCCCGCACCACAGGGTCGATGGCGCTAAAAGGCTCGTCCATAAGTAAAATATCTGACTGCCCCGCCAGGGCCCGAGCCACGCCCACCCGCTGGGCCTGGCCACCCGATAGCTGGGCCGGGTACTTGCTGGCAGATGCGCGGTCTAGGCCCACGGTATCGAGAAGTTCTAGAGCCTCGGCACGGGCCTGCTTCTTAGACACCCCTTTGAGACGGGGCACGGTGGTGATGTTATCGAGCACGCTCTGGTGGGGCATGAGTCCCGCCTGCTGCAGCACATAGCCCATAGAGCGGCGCAGCTCGTGGGCTGGGCGGGAGGTGTTGGCCTCTCCCCGCACCAGAATCTCCCCGCCGGTATGTTCTACCATGCGGTTAATCATGCGCAGGGAGGTCGTTTTACCGCAGCCCGAGGGGCCCACAAAAACCGTGATGCTCCCCCGGGGAATGCTGAGGTTCAGGTTGTTTACCACCACCGTGTCACCGTATTTCTTGGTGACAGACCGGAATTCAATAGCGGGGGCCGCTGCCATACATGCTCTTTCGTTTGAGGTGGGGCGGGTCTTGCTCCAGCAACCTAACGCCCACGAGCTCCAGCCTATTCCAGTGACTTCCAAAACAGCAAGTACCCTGTCATAAATGCAGCTGCCCTGCTTAAAGTGACAGGCACGTGCAGTTTTAAGGGGGCAGGCGGGTTGCTAGGCTAGTGACATGAAAATTGCTACCTGGAACGTGAACTCTATCCGTGCCCGCGCCGACCGCGTGGAAGACTGGCTAGAGCGCAGCGACGTAGACGTCCTAGCCATCCAAGAAACCAAGGCCACCGACGAAACCTTCCCCTACGAGATTTTTGAGTACTCGGGCTATGAGGTGGCCCATTTTGGGCTGTCACAGTGGAACGGGGTGGCTCTGGCCTCCCGCGTGGGGCTTGAAGATATTCAGCGCACTTTCACCAACCAGCCAGCTTTTGGCAAGCCGGGGGAGGACGCCGTCGTTGAGGCCCGCGCAATCGGGGCCACCTGCGGCGGGGTTCGGGTCTGGAGCCTCTACGTGCCCAACGGCCGCGGTGTCAATGACCCGCACATGCCCTACAAGCTGGCCTGGCTTGAGGAGCTCCGCAAGGACGCCACCAGCTGGCTAGCGCAGGACCCCGCAGCACAGTTCGCCCTGGTGGGGGACTTTAATATTGCCCCGCTCGATGAGGATGTATGGGATATCGACTTCTTTAGGGAAAACCAGATGACTCATGTAACCGAGCCTGAGCGGGCGGCCTATAGGGCTTTCCTTGAAGAGCCTCTGGGGCTGGTTGATGTGGCTCGTGAACATACCACCGTGCCCTACACCTACTGGGACTACACCAAGCTACGCTTCCCCAAGAACGAGGGGATGCGCATTGATTTTCAGCTCTACTCCCCCGCGCTGGCCCAGCGAGTTGTGGGCGCCGAGATTGACCGTGAAGAGCGCAAGGGCAAGGGCGCTTCAGACCACGCCCCGGTGATTGTTGAGATTAACTAAAAACAGTCCCGGCCTGTGAGCCCACAGACCGGGACTGTTTTTTGTTTTAAAACAAAAAACCCACTCTCATGTAGAAGCCTAGAGAGTGGATTTTGTGGCTCCGACCGGCGTCGATCCGGTGACCTTACGATTTTCAGTCGCACGCTCTACCAACTGAGCTACAGAGCCAGACATACCCTTAGATATGCCACAACCGCGTCTTCCCACAAGTGAGAACTTACGCGGTCGGAGCGACCCCGACGGGACTTGAACCCGCGACCTCCGGCGTGACAGGCCGGCGCGCTAACCAACTGCGCTACGGGGCCATACGCAAGAACCGAAGCTCTTACATGGCCGTGAAACCAAATGTTTCACAGTACCCCCAACGGGATTTGAACCCGTGTTACCGCCGTGAAAGGGCGGCGTCCTAGGCCGCTAGACGATAGGGGCTAGTTCGCTGTATTGTGACTAGCTTTATTTCCTCAGCTCGTCGCTCGAACAAGTAATACATTACGCGAGTTCAAACAGGTGCGCAAACCGAAAACCGCCTACCCGGACCATTTTGGGCCAAAAATTGAGTGCCCTACACCACAAAGTTCACGCAAAAGTAACCGGCAATACATATAAACAACCTAGTCAAAGCCAATATTGCTGCTGCCGACGTCCGCACCAAAAATTTTTTGAACTTTTTTAAAAAAGACGGCAGGATAGCGCCGTCGGAGCCCTTTTCAGCCTAAAAAGGAGCTTCGGCGGGAGCTATCCTGCCTTGTCTTACCACCAGCCTACTCCTTGCGAGAGAAGCTGACTAGAGTACTTTTACGTTTTGGCTAGCCCCAGGTGACGCCGGCATCGGGGGCCTGCTCGATGCGGGGGTCTTCAATCTGGGGAACAATCATCACGGGCACCTGGGTATTGTGCAGGATGCCCTGGGAGGTAGAGCCCAGAATCATGCCGGCAATACCACCGCGACCGCGGGTACCGACCACAATCAGGTCGGCAGCCTTACCTGCTTCTAGCAGAACCTGCACGGGGGAGCCGTCGATGAGCTTGAACTCGATCTCTAGCTGGGGGAAGTAGCCGCGAATCCATTCGGCAGCCTTGCGCTGTAGGTCGGCGATTTCGCGATAGAGGGCCTCAAAGTCAACAGCGGCGGGTACCCAGTTCAGGGCACCGGTGTAGGGGGCGAGCGCATTGACCAGGGTGAGTTTGACGCCGCGGCGGCTTGCCTCGTCCGCTGCCTGCATCATGGCAAGGCGGGCTTCGTCGGAGCCGTCCGAACCAACAACGACGGACTGGCCGCTGCCCAAGATACCGGGGTCGGCTTCAATTTTCTCGGCGTAGGAGTGGGGAACCGCAACGGTGGGGCAGTGGGAGTGGGCGGGCAGAGAGGTGGAAACGGTACCCAGCAGTCGGCCCAGGAAGCCGCCGTGGGAGCGGGAACCAACCACTATCAGCTCAGCCTTCTTGGAAAGTTCTAGGAGGACGGCGGTGGCATCGCCGGTTTCTACGGTTGCGCGAAGTTCAACGCGGGTTTCGCCAACGCGGGAGTGGGCCTCGTCAAGGATCTGGGCTACACCGTCGGTAAGGGCCTGCTCGTCGACCATGGAGTAGCCGGCATCGAAGCCGGTGCCAGTAAAGACGGGCAGGGAGTAGGCGGTGACCATGCGCACGGGCACCTTGCGGATTTCAGCCTCGTGCACGGCCCAGCGCAGGGCACCGTAACTCTGCTCGGAGCCGTCAATGCCGACGATGATTTCGCCGGATGCGTTGGCTACTTCTGCGATGTCGTTGCGGGCAGCTACTGCTTTTTCACCGAAGGTAAGGGCGCGTTCGGTCATGGTCATCTCCTTAGATTCATGATGACCCCGCTCTGCCAGCCGGGTTGCCGGCGCTGCTGCCGGGGCCTACTTCTAGTTTAGTCCTCCCCTCATGAGCGGCGTGACTTATTTCGCATCATTACCGCACTTATTCCTTTTTGAACTAGATAAGGTAAGGACGCCGCCCCTGCTCCCCCTGCCACCGGGCAGGGAAGTAGGTGGCGGCGTCCTTGCACCAACGAGCGTGCGTTATATCGCTGAGCGTGCACTAGCCATGCGCACGCTCAGCGATACGGCGCACGCTCGCTGAGAAACACCTAACCCAGGGGACTGAATACAGCGCCGGAGGCGGTCACCGTCAGCACGCCCTGTTCGGTGTACAGCACCGAGGCATCCCCCACCTGCTGCACCTCAGACACCGGGAAACCAAAGGCATCTACAGCGCCGTGGGCATTGAAGTAGTCCCCTGCCGGGGTTCCGGACTCAACAAAATGGGCGCCGGTAGCCTCAGACCAGAAGACGTTACCGCTAGCCAGACCCGGCTGTGCAAAGCTCTGGCGTACGCCGCTGCCCACCGGCTGCTCGTCGCTCACGGGAATCAGGTTGTACAGGGCAGAGCCGTCGCCCACCGTCACCACGCCAAAACGCCACAGGTCATAGATAGCACCGTGCACAGCGTGGGTACCTGTTGCCTCGTTATAGAACACAGCCCCGTGAGTAAAGTTCTGGCCCATAAAACCGGGGGTATCGGGAGTACCAGGAGCAATAAAGCCCTCATCGGTGGGGGCGCCCAGCCAGGCGTAATCTTCGGGGGCCCAGGGCAGGGTGCCGGTGCTTGAGCTGGTGACCAGCGACGGCTGCTCCGCGGCACCAGTCTCGCTGGCCTGGGCAGGCGCAAGACCCGTGAGCGTCAGCGCCCCAAGGGTGAGCGCAGCTGAACCGCACCGGGCAAAAATACGGAGTGAAGAGTTGTTCATAGTGGTTATACCTTCCTTTCTCCAGTACCTCCACCCCATCACAGCCGCCCTGCCCCGGGCAAGCAAAAACAGGCAGGTTTATCGAATTGTGAGCCAACTGTTACCAGGCTGTGACCGGCTACCCAGGCTCACAGCCAGCACCCACCTCTTCGTGCGAAAATATGCATGAATGAGCAAGAATCGAGGTAGATTATGGCCGACACCCCGCAGACAAGCCCCTCGTGGAGTACCTGGGCGCGCCAACACACCGTGCGGCCCACCGGCGTCCTTGCGCCCCGGTCCGTGCCCGAACTGCAACGGCAGATTCAGGACGCCGCCGCGGCAGGTACCCGGGTCAAGGTAGTGGGGCGGGGGCGCAGCGCGTCCGCTATTGGGCAGCCGGTCGGCACCATGCTGACCCTAGAGCACCTCACCGGCCTGGTGCGGGTGGACCCTGATAACCTCACCGCCACCTTCCTGGCGGGTACAACCGTGCGCGAGGCTAACCGCCTGCTGGGCCACTACAACCTGGCCTTCACCAATCTGGGGCGGCTCGACGAGCAGACGCTGGCCGGGGCAATTTCTACCGGCTTCCACGGCACCGGCCTAAGCTACGGTATCTTTGCCGCCCAAGTCGCCGAGCTCAAACTGGTGGACGCCGCCGGAGCCCTACTCACCTGCTCACCCCAGCAGAACCCGGAAATTTTCTCGGCCGCCCTCTGCGGCCTGGGCGCCCTGGGTATCATCGTGGAGCTGACCTTTAACGTGGTGCCCCAGTTCCGCCTGCACGCGGCCGAGCGCGGGCACACCTACCAGAGCATCGTGCACTCTTTTGAAGACCGGGCGCGGGGGGCTGACCACTACGAATTTAGCTGGTTCCCAGGCTCCGGCGAGGTGCGCACCCGCAGACTCACCCGCCTGGCCCTGCTCACCGACGGCTACATGCCCGCCAGCGCTGCCCTGAGCCAGGCTCGGCGCTACGGCGGCGACCACCTGCTCAACAACGGGGTGTTCTCGGCGCTCAGCTACGCCGGGGCTAAGATGCCCGCGGCGCAGCCGGCGCTGAATAGGGTAGCCAACTGGGCTAAGGGCAACCGCCGCTACGCCGACTATTCGGCCCGCGTTTTCACTATTCACCGCACCGTGCGGCAAAACAATATGGAATACGCATTCGATATGTCGCAGTTTGCCGAGGTCATGCGCGATATGCGCGCCCACCTGGCGTCCTACCGCAGCCAGATGGCCTACCCCCTGGTCGTGCGCACCGCCGCTGCCGACGACATCTGGCTTTCGCAGGCCTACGGGCGGGAGACCTTCTATGTCTCAGCGCGCGCCTACTGGCGCCAGCCCCACGCCGAGCTGTTCGGTGCGCTTGAGGGGGTTTTCAAGGAGCACGGCGGACGCCCCCACTGGGGCCAGTACCACACCCAGGACGCGGACGCCCTCGCCCGGCTCTACCCCCATTTCAACGACTTCGTGGAGCTGCGCGAAGAGCTAGACCCGTCGGGCCTCTTCCTCAACCCCTACCTGGACTGGGTGCTCATGCGGTAACACCCCTCGGGTAGGTGCCACCTAAATCAGAAAAACCCACCAACGAGGTGGGTTTTTCTGACTACGATGGTACCTTCTTCGCACGGGCCTAAAGGAAGTTACGCGAGAACTGCTCCACGGCCTGCGGGGTGCCCGAAAACAAGATAGTATCGCCCTCCTCCACCGGGAAGTTCTCGGGCAGATGGTGCCAGGTACCCCGAGCGTCGCGCACGGCAGTAATCGCAATCCCCTCTTTCTGAAGCAGGGCCCGGGTGTTGACGTCCTGGCCCACAAAGCTCTGCGGAGCAGCAGACATCACGGTCACACAGTTCCGGTCAATCTGGATGTACTCCTTCAGACCGCCCTGCAGAAGGTGAGCGACACGTTTGCCCATGTCACGCTCAGGGAAGACAACCTTATCAACGCCCAGCTGCTGCAAAATTACCCCGTGCTGGTCAGATACAGCCTTCGCCCAGATGTTGGTCGCCCCCTGCCGCAGCAGGTAAGAGGTCACCAAGATACTCGACTCCAGATGGTTACCGATTGTCACAACAATACGGTCAAAGTCCAGAACATCGAGCTGTTCCAGCACCTCGGGGTCGGTGGCGTCCGCCCGCACCACGTGGCTGAGACGGTTATTCATCTGCTGCACCACCGAAGCGTCGCTGTCGATACCCAGCACCTCGGCGCCGTCCTCCATGAGCTCTAACGCCATAGACTGGCCAAACCGCCCCAGGCCAATGACCGCCACGGACTTCTGCGTGCGGGCGTCCTCGGGGCTAAAGAAGGAGAGCCTCTTTTTATTAACCAATGATCGGCCTTTCTTTGGGGAATTCGTAGTGCACCGGCCGGCGCTTGAGCGCGAAGGCGGCCGCAGCGGTAACGGGGCCAACGCGCCCCAGAACCATCAGAATAATGAGAATAATTTTGCCGGCGTCCGGTATCTGCGGGGTGATACCCGTACTGAGCCCTACCGTAGCGAAGGCCGAGACCACCTCAAACATCAGCTGGTCACTCGTGAAGTCGGTCAGCAGCTGCAGGGTAAAGACGCTCGCACCAATCAGAGCGCAGCTCAGCAAAACAACGGTGATAGCCTCACGATGCACAGACCGCGACAGGCGCTTACCAAAGATGTTCACGGCGCCTTCACCTCGGATCTCCGTCAGCATAAGGAAGAGAAGGACGCCGAAGGTCGTGATTTTAATGCCGCCTGCGGTACCAGCGGGGCCGCCACCGATAAACATCCAGAGGTCCATGAACATGAGGGTGGACGGGTGCACCTGGGACATATCGATGTTGTTGAAGCCGGCTGTGCGGGTAGAGACGGACTGGGCGAACCCGTTCAGGATTTTATCGGCTGTACTCATGGGCCCGAGGGTTCCCGGGTTATTCCATTCGAGGGCCGTTACCCCGATAGTCCCAAGGGTAAGCAGTATAGCCGTGCCGTAGAGGACGAGCTTGGTGCCCATGTTCCAGTAGTGGGCGTTGCGCCCGTACTTGCGAAGCTGCATGAGCACGGGAAAACCCAGGCCACCGAAGATGATGAGGAAGCTGATGGGCAGCAGGATAAAGGGGTCGCTGGAGAAACCCATGAGGTTGTTGGAGTAGAGGGCGAACCCGGCGTTGTTGAAGGCTGAGACCGAGTGGAACACCCCGTACCAGAGGGCTTTGGTGAAGCTCATATCGTAGGCCAGGTAGAAACGGGCGGTCATGAGCAGGGCTCCGCAGGCCTCAAAGAAGAGGGAGAGCTTGATGATGTTGAAGACGGCCTTGCGCATATTGAACAGGCCGTTGCCGCGTACCTCGGCGGCTGCCTTGAGTTTGGTGTTGAAGGACATGTGGTGGCGTTGCAGGGACACCCCGATAGCGGTGGAGAGGGTCATGACGCCCAGACCGCCTACCTGGATAAGCACCATAATGATGACCAGCCCAGTGGTTGACCAGTAAGTGGGGGTGTCCACGGTGGAAAGGCCGGTGACGCAGGTGGCCGAGACAGCAGTAAAGAGGTTGTCGATGACGCGGTGCGTGGAGGGGGTCAGGTGAGAGATAGGGAGCAGCAGAAGGAGGGTACCCGCCAGGATGACGGTAATGAACCCCAGAAAGACGCTCCGCTGGGGGTTAACTCGAGGTGAGAGTGGCACAGATTTATCTTAGGGCTGCGTGTTCCCAGCAACCCCTGAAGGGGCTGTTTTGGGTGTTTAAATAATTCGTGTCTGAGTATTAGCTGAAAGGACGGTGGCGCGGCAGTGATTCTCACCTGGCGGCTTCCGCGCGCCCGCGCGTGCCTCCGTCTGTAGGTGCTCACCAGCCCCGTGCGTCCGCCCGCTTTGCCCAAGGGGACCTTAAAACTTAAAAGGGACCGCATATTATGCGGTCCCTTTTAAGTTTTGCGGTCCCCTTCTGCTGGAGATGGAGCCGGCGCAGTGAGCTACTACTCGCCGCGTGAAATCGCGGTCATCTCGTCGCGGTCAACCACCTTGATGCGGGCGCGGGGCTCACCGGCGGCGTCCTTTGCTTCTGCGCCCAGGGCCTTTTCGTGGTCGTCCAGGCGGTGCCAGCCTTCCCAGGTGGTGTAGCGGACGCCCGCCTCATCGAGGAAGGCCTCAATGGCTGCAGGGTCGGCGGCCTCGGCGGTGTAGAGGTTTTCGCGGTCTTCCAGCAGGTGGGTGACGGTTTCGAGGGCGTCTGACTTGGTGGAACCAATCAGGCCGACGGGGCCGCGCTTAATCCAGCCGGTAGCGTAGAGGCCGGGGACGGGCACCGCACTGTCGTCGATGACGCGACCCTCGACGTTGGTGATAACGCCGCGTTCGCTGTCGTAGCCAACCTCGGGCAGTTCAGAGCCAAAGTAGCCGATAGCACGGTAGACAGCCTGCACGGGGTAGTCGATGAATTCGCCGGTGCCGGTGACGCCGCCGTTGCCGTTGAGCTCGGTGCGTTCCATCTTGATACCGGTGACCTTGCCGTGTTCACCGAGGATTTCGGCGGGTGACTGTAGGAAGTGCAGGTGTAGGCGGCGGGATGCAGTGCCGGGGTTTTCCTTCTGCTCTTCGAGCCAGCCGTTGAGGGTCTTCATCATGACCTTGGTCTGGGCGTTGGTTTCCATGGCTTCGCGGGAGGCGTCGTCGAACTGGAAGTCTTCTTCGTAGAGCACGATGTCAACGTCGCGGGAGTGGGCTAGTTCGCGCAGTTCGAGGGGGGTGAACTTGATCTGGGCGGGGCCGCGGCGGCCGAAGACGTGCACGTCGGTGACGGGTGAGGCCTTGAGACCTTCGTAGACGTTGTCGGGGATTTCGGTGACGAGCAGGTCGTCGGCGTGCTTGGAGAGCACGCGGGCGACGTCGAGGGCTACGTTGCCGTTGCCGAGCACGGCGATTTCTTTGGCTTCCAGCGGCCAGGTACGGGGCACGTCGGGGTGGCCGTCGTACCAGGAGACGAAGTCGGACGCGCCGTAGGAGCCGGTGAGCTCAACGCCGGGGATGTCGAGGTCGGCGTCCTTGATGGCGCCGGTTGCGAAGATGATGGCGTCGTAGTGCTTGCGCAGGTCGGCCAGGGTGACGTCGGTGCCGTAGTTGACGTTGCCGAAGAAGCGGATGTCGCCGCGGTCGAGCACCTTGTGCAGGGCGTTGATAATGCCCTTGATGCGGGGGTGGTCGGGGGCTACGCCGTAGCGGATCAGGCCGAAGGGGGCGGGGTAGCGGTCGAAGATATCGATGGCTACGGGCACGGCTCCGGTGCGGACTTCTTCGCTTTTGGTGAGGATGTCTGCGGCGTAGATACCTGCAGGGCCTGCACCGATGACGGCGACGCGCAGGGCGCGGGGGGCTTCGGTTGACACGGGTTTTCCTTTCGGCGCCGGGCGTAGGTGGGCACGGCGGGTTGGGACTTTGGTTCTGCTCTAGTCTACCGAGTTTGGGGCGGACGCCGTCGCCCCGGTTACAGAGTAAGATCTAGGTCACCGTGAGTGGGGGCTGGTCGTCACAGAGGTAACAGGTGCCGGGGGCAGGGTGTTTTAGATGGCTCCGGCGTGGGACCAGCCTGCGTCTAGGCATTCTTGGGGAGCGGTGAAGAGACCATGATGCACGTTCTTTTCGTTTTGGGCCATAACCTCAGCTGGAATGTTGGCGTAGTAGTCGCGGTATTCTTCGACGGACATGTCTTGGGCGCTGGGTTGAAGTTCAGCGTATTCTTCGGGGGTGACCAGGGTTCCGCCGAAACACATGACGCCGGAGTAGACCACGTAGATATTTCCCTCTTCGATGCCCTTTTGCATGTCTTCTTCAGAGATGGAAGGCCCTTCTTGCGCTAGTTCTTCGGGGCTGGCGGTTGCTGTGGTGGCAGGTGGCGGCACAGTGGTGGTGTGGACGCTCGGGGTGGAGCTTGGTGCCTCAGCTGTAGTGGACGCGCCGCTGGAGCAGGCCGCCAGCAGCGGAATAAGCAGGGCAAGGGGAAGGGCTCGACGTTGCATGGTGCAATCTCCTTTGAATGCCAAGAATTGTAATGATTCCACCAGACACAACTGAATTTTTCAAGAGGTAAAAGCGTCTTCAGTACTTAATTACTAACTTATACTTAAAAACCTTGACTGAACACCCCTTATGGGTTTCCTCTTCACGCCCACAACCCAAGCTAGGTGGACGTAGAAGTACACAGCCAGGTGCATACTTTGAACTGAAGTGCTTCTAGGCAATCGCTAGGCCTGCATCTCGTAGCTAGTGATGCAGGCCCTGCGGTGTCTATTTACTGATTCTCGCGCTTAGCTTTTTGGTGCCGATACAGAGAGGCTTATTCAAAAGTCCTCCCAGCCGCATAAAACACCAGACCCCGCACCACCGAAAACACCTGCCGATACAAACTCAACGGCCGCCTAAACCCCGAATAAAGAACCCGCCAGGTCTTCACTTGAGCGATAACCCGCTCCACCACAGCCCGTAATCTATTGATAATGCGATTATTATCCTTGACACCCTGAGGCACTTTCACACCAGGCTTACGCCTGGTGGGGGTTGCTAGCCCCAGGCCTATATAGCCCTTATCGGCCAGAGCCGAGGAATCCAGTAGCTGATCTAGCCCGTGAGCTCTGAAAGCATGAGCATCATGCCTTGCCCCGGGTAGCGGGTCAGTGATGACTAGGAGCCTGCCATCGAGGGTGCAGATGACTTGGTGGTTGAAACCGGTTCGTTTATGTTTGCCCGGAAAATTTGTTTTTCCTAGTGAACGCCAGTTCCAGGTGGGTACAAGAGTTCCATCGACAACCAAAGAATCTGGTACATCCAGGCTCATTTTCAAAGGCTGTTCTAGAGGTTTGAAGACCTTTGCAAGCGCCTTTTCGATAGTGTTGATGGTCCGTGAGATAGTAGGTTGCGAGACGGTGAAGATTTCAGCATGTAGCTCTTCGGTGAGATTGTGTCGGTGGTAGAGCAGAGTGGTTTTGAGTGCCTGAGCTGGAGTGAGGGCTGGTGGTCTTCCTCCTGGTTTACCCCAGATGAGTTGGTTGGTCAGGGCTGTCAGTAGAGCGGCAAATTGCGTGGCGGTAAGGCCGGTTGTACGCTGGTGGTGCAATGGTTCTTCCTGGTGCGGTTTGAGAATATTTGTGGTTATTTATCCTCAAGGTTGCCGCTATGGTGGGGCCGTTGTTTAGTTGGTGGGGGTTGGGGTGTGTGCATACTTTTGAATAAGCCTCATTGAATGACTTCAATATGTTGTGTTTGCTTGGGAGAATCTATATCAATTTTTTTATTATACTTATACTCTAACCATAAAAGGACTTAGCAACAATAAATGTCACAGTTGATAAACAAATAGATACAATAATGACAACTATTAATGGTTTGAAAGCACGATCTTTTAAGTCTTTAAATGAAACATTTAACCCTAATGCAACCATTGCCATTAATAAGCATATAGTAGTGATGTTATCTATAATTTGCATAACCATGTGTGGCAAGGATACATAAGTATGGAATAGTGCCATTATGACAAAACCAAGTAAAAAGTAAGGTACATCAATACGTTTTTTTTCAGTCTCACTATGCGATTTTTTTCTCATAATTAAGATTAAAATAATACTCAGAGGTATTAATAAAAACACACGTCCCAGTTTTCCTAACAGCCCCATACTCAAAGCCTCTTGACCTGAGAAGCCCGAAGCAAGAATTACATGTGCAATTTCATGTAAACTTGTACCTGACCAGACCCCAAATACTTCAGGAGATATTGTAAAAACAGAATATATTACAGTATATGCGAGCGAAAATATAGTGCCAATAAGTGCGACAATACCAATACTAATCGCAGAATCTTTTTCTCTAGATTTTAATATTGGAGATACTGCTGCAATAGCTGCCGCGCCACACACTCCAGTGCCAATACCTAATAATAGGGTGAGGTTTTTATCCCCTTTAATATATTTATTTAGTAATAACATTAATCCGATACTAAAAAGGATGACTCCAATATCGATTAATAATAAATTGCTACCTTTTCCAATTACATCATAAATATTTAGCTTTAATCCATATAATATAATAGCTAATTTCAGTAAACGTTTAGACGAAAATGTGATTCCTGAACGATATGCTTCAGGGTAACCCTTAAAATGTCTATATAGAATCGCAATCAGTATAGCAATTGTTAAAGCACCTATCTTATCTAAAAATGGTAACTTTGAGCCTAATAAACTTATAACTGCGATGATAAATGTGAATAATAAACCATAAATAAAGGCTTTGCTTTTTAAGGGCTTCACTTTTTAACTCCTCCTTTGAGGATTATTCATAAGGGGGTACACACCCCAACCCCCACCAACTAAACAACGGCCCCACCATAGCGGCAACCTTGAGGATAAATATCCACAAATATTCTCAAACCGCACCAGGAAGAACCATTGCACCACCAGCGTACAACCGGCCTCACCGCCACGCAATTCGCCACACTCCTCACAGCCTGATATGTACTGGCTTTAGTTCCGACAATTATAAGACCACTAAAGCACCATCAACCACCTCCTGCGGAGTCCGATAACCAAGGGACGAATGCAACCGCTGCTCATTCCACCAACACACCCAAC
>DXCN01000061.1 GCA_019115985.1 Candidatus Rothia avicola
CTTCAACGACGCCGAGCGTCAGGCCACCAAGGAAGCCGGTGAAATCGCGGGCCTCAACGTCCTGCGTATCGTCAACGAACCCACCGCTGCAGCCCTAGCCTACGGCCTCGACAAGGGTAACGAAGACGAACTGATCCTGGTCTTCGACCTCGGTGGCGGTACCTTCGACGTCTCCCTGCTCGAAGTTGGCAAGGACGAAGACGGCTTCTCCACCATCCAGGTACGCGCAACCTCCGGCGACAACCGCCTGGGCGGCGACGACTGGGACCAGCGCATCGTCGACTGGCTGCTGGAGCAGGTCAAGTCCAAGACCGGTGCCGACCTCTCCAAGGACAAGATTGCCCTGCAGCGCCTGCGTGAAGCAGCAGAACAGGCCAAGAAGGAACTGTCGTCTGCAACCTCCACCAACATCTCCCTGCAGTACCTGTCCGTCACCCCCGAGGGCCCCATCCACCTGGATGAAAAGCTGACCCGCGCCAAGTTCCAGGACATGACCGCAGACCTGATCGAGCGCACCAAGAAGCCCTTCAACGACGTTATCGCTGAAGCAGGTGTCAAGGTTTCAGACATCGCCCACATCGTGCTGGTCGGTGGCTCAACCCGTATGCCCGCCGTCACCGAGGTCGTCAAGGAACTCTCCGGTGGTCGCGAGCCCAACAAGGGTGTTAACCCCGACGAGGTCGTTGCCATGGGCGCAGCCCTGCAGGCAGGCGTCCTGAAGGGCGAGCGCAAGGACGTTCTGCTCATCGACGTCACCCCCCTCTCCCTCGGCATCGAGACCAAGGGCGGCGTGATGACCAAGCTGATCGAGCGTAACACCGCGATCCCCACCAAGCGTTCCGAAACCTTCACCACCGCTGAAGACAACCAGCCCTCAGTGTCGATTCAGGTCTTCCAGGGCGAGCGCGAGTTCACCCGCGATAACAAGAACCTGGGCACCTTCGAACTGACCGGCATCGCCCCCGCCCCCCGCGGCGTCCCCCAGATCGAAGTTACCTTCGACATCGACGCTAACGGTATCGTGCACGTCTCAGCTAAGGACAAGGGCACCGGTACTGAGCAGTCCATGACCATTACCGGCGGCACCTCCCTCTCTAAGGAAGATATTGACCGTATGGTCAAGGACGCCGAGGCTCACGCCGAGCAGGACAAGGCCCGCCGCGAGGCAGCTGAGACCCGCAACGCTGCTGAGAATACCGCCTACTCCATCGAGAAGCTCATCAAGGACAACGACGACAAGCTGCCCGAGGACGTCAAGACCGAGGTTCAGGCCGACGTTGACGCCTTGAAGGCTGCCCTTGAAGGTGAAGATGATGACGCCGTCAAGGCCGCTTTCGAGAAGCTGCAGGCATCTCAGACCAAGCTGGGCGAGGCCCTCTACGCCCAGGCTCAGGCAGATGCCGCAGCCGGTGAGGGCACCAAGGCTGAGGACGACGACGTCGTTGACGCCGAAGTAATCGATGAAGAAGACGAGAAGAAGAACTAATCATGGCTGAGAACACCAACGAGCCCGTAGGCAACCAGCCCGAGGGCACCGACCCTCTGGAGGACGCCTTCGCCGCCCCGGCAGCCGAAGGTCACCCCGAGCCCGAAGGTGTAGCTGCTGACGCTGCGGCAGATGAGGAATCTGCCGCAGCCGAGGCCGGCGAAAGTGCAGAGGCAGCTGAGAGCGCTGACGCGGCCCTGGCCGCCGAACGTCTTGAAGATCTGCGCCGCCTTCAGGCCGAGTTCACCAACTACAAGAACCGCACCGCCAAGGAAAAAGACCAGCTGCGCGATTTCGTCATCGCCGACCTGGTTGCCGCCCTGCTGCCCGTCATTGACGATATCGATGCCGCCCGCAAGCACGGCGACCTTGAAGAAGGCCCCTTCGCCGCCATCGCTAACAAGCTCGAAGAGACCCTGACCAAGCAGGGCCTAGAGCGCTTTGGCGAAGTCGGCGAACCCTTCAACCCCCAGGTTCACGAGGCTGTCCTGCAGCAGCCCACCAGCGAGGTTGAGCCCGATTCAATCTCCATGGTTCTTCGCAACGGTTACAAGGTGAAGGACCGCGTGGTCCGCACCGCCCAGGTAGCCGTAGCGGTCGCAGAATAACGGACGCGGGCGGGCACCCGGCCTGATACGTCAGGCTGGGTGCCCGCCCAGTTCTACCACCCTAAAAGACACAAGATCTACCTCGGAAGGAGAGGCATATGGCGAGCGAAAACTGGCTCCATCAAGATTTTTATAAGGTACTAGGCGTAGCCGAGGATTCCTCCGAGGCAGATATCAAGAAGGCCTACCGCAAGCTGGCCCGCAAGTACCACCCCGACCAGAACCCCGGCGACGAGGCTGCTGAGAAGAAGTTCAAGGAGGTCTCAGAGGCCTACGACGTGCTTTCAGACCCAAAGCAGAAGGAAGAGTACGACCAGATCCGCAAGTACGGTGCTGCCGGCTTCGGCGGGGCTGGCGGCGGCTTCCCGGGTGGGTTCCCCGGTAACGGTAACTTTACCTATTCCACCAGCGGAGGTGCCGGCATCAACATTGAAGATCTGCTGGGCGGCATGTTCGGCGGCGGTGCTGGCTTTGGTGGGGCCGGACGCTCCGCCGGCAGTTTCCCAGGCGGTGCGGGTGGCTTCCCCGGCGGTGGTTTCTCTGCTCCCGCGCCTAAGGGTGAGGACGCAACCACCAGCGCCCGCATCACCATCCAGCAGGCCTACGACGGCGCTGAGGTCTCGGTGTTCCGCCCCGGTGGCTCCCAGACCCAGGTTCGACTGCCGCGCGGCGTCAAGGACGGCCAGAAAATCCGTGCCCGAGGCAAGGGGCACCCCGGTGCCGGTGGAGCAGGGGACCTGATTGTCACCGTCCGCGTAGACTCTAACCCCGTCTTTGACCGCGAGGGCGATAACCTGCTCGTGCACGTGCCCGTCACCCTGGAAGAAGCCGTTAAGGGCGGCGTCATTGAAGCCCCCACCCTCGATGGCGGGAGTGTCAAACTCCGCCTGGCAGCCGGTTCACCGGCCGGGCGTAAGCTGCGTGCTAAGGGCCGCGGCTTCGTGACCAAGAAGGGCACCGGCGATATGCTCGTCATCCCTGAGCTGCAGCTGCCCACCAACCTCACACCTGAAGCTGAGGCAGCTCTCGACGCCTTCTTCGAGGTTGCGCCTCAGGCCAACCCCCGTGAGGACCTGCTGAGGAAAGCTGGTGACTAAGAATGGCTTTCGAATCTGACCGCCCGGTCTTCGTTATTTCTGTAGCTGCCGAATTGGCTGGTATGCACCCGCAGACCCTGCGCCAGTACGACCGGCTAGGGCTGGTGCAGCCCCAGCGTGCACCGGGGCGGGCCCGCCGCTACTCCAAGCGCGATGTGCAGAAACTCCAGGAGATTCAGGAGCTTTCCCGGTCCGGCGTCTCCCTTGAGGGTATTAAGCGCATTATGCAGCTTGAGAACCAGGTGGAGGCCCTGCGGGCCCGTATAACCGAAGTGCAGGCTGAGAATGAGACCCTCCGTAACCGTTTGCAGGAAGGCTCCCGTGTCTTTGCTGCTGGAACCTCAGGTGGGGCTGTGCACCTGGCCCGGGGCAAGCGTCCGGCGGCCCGCCAGACCTCCCAGTCCGTGGTGCTCTACCGGCCGCGCTAACCCCGACCCCTAGACCCTGACTGTAACGATGGTTGCCAGCTGCGCGAAGCAGCAGTACCGCCCCCGACCTGCGCCCCAGCCTGCCCAGCGTTGATAAGGTAACGGCCGTGCCGAGCGAGGCTGGGGCCCGGCAGGGGAGCGCGAATTTGAGCACGAAATTGAACACGGCGCCCTGTATGTAGGTTCGCCCGAAACCGTCGCACAAAAAATTGCCGATACCGTTCAAAAGCTGGGCATCAACCGCTTTGATCTTAAGTTCTCCAACGGAGCCCTAGCCCACGAGCACTCCATGAGCTCGATTGAGCTCTATGGCACCAAGGTGATGCCGCGCGTGCGTGAACTGCTGGCCAAGGAACAGTAAGGACGCCGCCAGTAAGGGGTAGAGAATACCGTCTAGTCAACAGGTACACAGGATAAGACGATATAGGTTTTCCTGTTCTTGACTCGCTATAGTTGAAGGACGCCCCACCGCACTGCACAGGCTTGCGGCGGGGCGTCCTTAATCATCACGCAGCTGCGGTGCTCCCTCGCCCGCAGCGACCTGTATCAAGGACACCACATGACCTTTCAAGATGTCTTGAGCGCTATGAGCTCCCTCATCTGGGGGCCTTTTGTGCTGATACCGCTGCTTCTTGGCACCGGTATCTACCTGACGGTGCGGCTGGGCTTTATCCAGCTCACCAAACTATTTGTCGCTAACCGTCTAGCCTTCTTTGAACGCACGGACGACGGTGCCACCGGCGGCGACATCTCCCAGTTCCAGTCCCTCACCACCGCCCTAGCTGCGACGGTGGGCACCGGTAATATCGTCGGCGTTGCCACCGCGATTTCCATCGGCGGCCCCGGCGCCCTCTTCTGGATGTGGGTCACCGCTATTTTCGGTATGGCCTCCAAGTACTCCGAAGCCTTCCTCGGCGTACGCTACCGCACCACAGACGCCAAGGGAGAAGTCTCGGGCGGCCCCCAGTACTACCTCCAGCGCGGTATCAAAGGCCCCCTGGGCAAATTCCTAGCCCTCTTCTTCGCGGTAGCCGCTGTGCTGGCGTCCTTCGGCATCGGCAATACCGCCCAGGGCAACTCCATCGCCCACAACCTCGAAGACACCTTCCACCTGCCTGCAGCCCTCACCGGCATCGTGCTGGCCCTCATCACCCTCTTCGTGCTGATGGGCGGTATCAAATCTATCGGCCGGGTGACCAGCACCTTTGTGCCGGTCATGATTCTCTTCTACGTGGGCGGGGCCCTCTATATTCTGGGTGTGCACGCCGCTGATCTGCCCGCGGCCTTCGGCCAGATTTTTGCGGACGCCTTCACCGGCTCCTCAGCGGTCGGTGGCTTTGTGGGCTCCACCCTCATGTACGCAGTGCAGTACGGCGTGGCCCGCGGTATTTTCTCTAACGAATCTGGCATGGGCTCTGCCGCTATCGCCGCGTCAGCCGCCCAGACCACCCACCCGGTGCGCCAGGGCATGGTATCGATGACCCAGACCTTTATCGACACCATCATCGTGGTCTCCTGCACCGGCTTGGTGTTGCTTGTTACCGGTATCTGGCATGCCAGCGACCCCGCAACCGGCGAGCAAATCTCAGCTTCCGTGATGACCAGCCAGGCCTTCGCCTCGGTAATAGGCCCCGCTGGAAGCTGGATTGTGACCATAGGCCTGGTCATGTTTGCCTACTCCACCATTCTGGGCTGGGCCTACTACGGCGAACGCAACATTGAGCGCCTCTTTGGCCGCCGCGGTGTTACTCCCTACCGCCTTTTCTTCGCGGTGATCGTCTACTTCGGTTGCACCATGGAACTGACCGTAGCCTGGACCTTCTCAGACATCGCCAACGGGCTCATGGCTATTCCCAACCTGATTGGCCTGCTCCTCATGTCGGGGCTAATCGTCCGAGAGACCAAGTACTACCTGGCAAACGACCCCAAGCTCACCGCATCTAAGGCCGAGATCGACGCCTTTATGCAGGGGCACCCCGGAGCAATCGACTCCTACGAGAAAACGGGGCAGTAAGAGAAACCTCTGCCTATAAAAGAGGCGGGTACCCGCACACCTATGGGTGCTGCGGGTACCCGCCTCTTTGACACAGCTAACGGATTATTATCGACGAATGTAGGTCAGATCGTGAGCCCTGCGGCCCGCCTCACCTGCCTTGCGTTCGAAGCTGGTGATCACGCGTCCCTCCCAGCGAGGGGCCCAGCCGCCAACAGGGTCTTCATCGGTGGTGTTTTCACCGGCGTGGGCGTTGATGAAGTCGGGGTGGGCATCAAGTACCTCGCGCATGACCAGAGCGTATTCTTCCCAGTCGGTGGCCAGGCGCCAGACACCACCGGGCTTGAGAACCCGGGCTACCTTGTCTGCAAAGGCAGGGGAGACTAGACGACGCTTGTGATGGCGAGCCTTGTGCCAGGGGTCGGGGAAGAAGACCCAGAGCTCATCAACAGAAGACTCTTCGAGCAGGTTATCGAGTAGCTCGGGGGCGTTGGCCTGGGCTACACGCACGTTCTCGACCCCGGCCTGACCCATCTTCAGGAGCAGGTCGGCGATGCCGGGGGTGTAGACCTCAACGGCCAGGAAGTTAGCCTCGGGTACCTGGGTGGCACGGTTGACGATAGCCTCGCCCAGGCCCGAGCCGATTTCAACAATGAGAGGGGCATCGGTGCGTCCGTACAGGGCCTGCTGGTCAAAGACTGCACCCTCAGCGACCGAAGTGTCGCTAATCTTGCGGGGCAGGTCAAGCACATGGGTGGGGGCATAGGTGTCCCAGGCCTTCTGACGACGGGCGGTCAGACGGTCGCCGCGGCGGACGAACGAGTAGGGCTGGCGGTGGAACTGCTCAGGGACGGGGGCGGTCAGGTCCTCACCTGCTGCTGCGCGCTCGGCCTTAGCCGCCAAATCCTGCTTCTGCTTAGTGGTTTCCATAACTCTCCTTGTGAGGTTGAAACAAATAAACCGGCGCGCACGGAAACGCTAAGTGCCGCCGGTAGGGATACATCATTATAAATCTTTACCGTTTGCTAAAAGAATAGTGCAGGGACCTATACAAAAGTCAGGGACCTATACAAAAGTGAGGCACCAGCTGAAGCTGGTACCTCACTTGTACGACTAAATCCTATGATTTTAGATTAGCGGTATTTTGGGTGCGCTTACCTTGCGCGATGTAGGAATAGGAGGGTCTAAAGACAGCCTGTGGGCGCGCGGCTTCTTGCGCTTAATTTTTAAAAACCACCTGTACTACTTCGCGGGTCAAACTATGTGATGGATACGAAAAAATTATTTTGAGCTACTGGCCGAGTTGTCGATGGCTCGCGGATCGGTGGGGGTGCCAAAAGTGGGCTTTGCCTGCTGAATGATGGGCAGGGAGCCGGTCTGTAGGGGGATGCTACCGGTGTTGACCTCTTCGAGGGTGACATCGTAGACCTGGGGCTGGGAGCTCTGGGCAGCATCATCGGCCAGCATTTTTTCGGTGATGATTTTGAGGCTGGTGGTATCGGGGTGTTCTAGAGCCGGGTTCTTTTGGGAAAGATCAACCTCGTGGTCGATTTGGGCGTCCAGGCCGCCCAGGTGCCCGTACATGAAGCTATCGATGTTATCGACGGTCGCTTCAAAGTTGGGGTCGTGGGTGAGGTATTTCTTGGTTTCGCGGGCCACTAGGCCAGACAGCAGAAGTAGGCCAATCAGATTGGGAATGGCCATGAGCCCGTTCATGATATCGGAGAATGTGAAAACCAGGGTCAGCGGTGCGATGGCTCCTAGCCCGCAGACTAGGGCAAAAATCATGCGATAGCCCAGGATGGCTTTGGCGCCCCCACCCAAGGACTCCAGGGCGCGTTCGCCGTAGTAGGACCAGCCGAGTACGGTGGAGTAGCCCAGGAGCACTAGGCAGAAGGTGACGACGTAGCCGCCCCAATCACCGGGTAGGCCGGAGGCAAAGGCAATCGAGGTTGATGTGGCCGGGGCATCGCCCCGCCAGGCGCCCGTTGTGAGCAGAATAAACCCCGTCATTGAAATCACCACGACGGTATCGACAAAGGTCTGAGTCATGGACGCTAGCCCCTGGTGGACGGGATGGGAGGTGGTGGCTACGGCCGCTGGAATAGCTGCGGTGCCCATGCCCGACTCGTTAGAGAAAAGAGAACGCTGGGCACCGACCTGCAGGGCAAAAATCATTCCGGCGCCGACAGTTCCGCCCAGGGCCCCCTCACCCGTGAAGGCACCTCGCATAATCATGGCAAAGGCCTCTGGAAGCATAGGGGCGTTGATAGCCACGATATAGGCTCCAAATCCCAGGTAGAGCAGAATCATGAGGGGTACGCACAGGGCCGTGATCTTTGAGACGGTTTTGATGCCGCCGAGTAGGGCTGCCGCTGTTCCTAGGGTGAGGACGCCTGCGGTGAGGTAAGGCGGAATATTGAAGGAGTGCTCTAGGTTAGCTGAGATGGCGTTTGCCTGGGTCATGTTGCCGACGCCGAAGCAGGCGAAGACACAGCAGATGGCAAACATGGTGGCGAGGAATTTTCCGAAGCGGTTGGGGATACCTCGTTGCAGGTAGGCCTGGGGGCCGCCGGTGAGCTCGCCCATCTTGTCTCGGTGGCGGAAGCGGACGCCGAGGAAGCATTCGGCGTATTTTGAGGCCATGCCGAAAATGGCGGTGGCCCACATCCAGAAGAGGGCACCGGGCCCGCCGATGCTGAGGGAGAGGGCAACGCCAACGATGTTACCGGTGCCTACGGTGGCGCCGAGGGCTGTGCTCATGGCCTGGAAGGAGGATATTTCGCCCTTGGCCCCTTCTTGTCGGGAGCGGCGCCCGAATTGCAGGCTCATGGCCTTGGTGAAGAGCCTCAGCTGGATGAGGCCGAGGCGGGCGGTTAAGAAGACGCCGGTACCGATGAGAAGGGGGAGGAGGAGGAAGGGGCCCCAGATGAAGCTACTGGCTGCCTCGAGTGTTTCTTGCAGGGTGCCCACTCTTCTAACCTCTTCTTTCTCTGCTGTCTAGCCCTCGTTAATTTATCATAAGGCTGATGATTAGCCTGATTTCTGCTGGCTTATGGGGGACAGAAAATGGCCTCCCCCTGGGGGGAGGCCGTGAGGCAAAAGAGGTGTGGGTCTACTTTTTCTTGCTGGAGAAGAGCAGGGCCAGGCCTGCGCCGAGCAGGACGACGTCCTTCGCCATGGCGGTGCCTTCCTGGGTGGGGCGGATGCCGTCCTTTTCAGTCATGGAATCAATACCGAAGTACATGCTCAGCAGGCCACCTGAGAAAGCGGTCAGGCCCAGGCCTGCCAGCTTGGGGGAAACGAAAGGGGTCAGCAGGGCTGCGCCCAGGGCGGTTTCACTGACGGCAAGGGCCTTGCCGAACTGCTTGTCGGAGAGCTTGGCTACCTGGGGAACGCCGGCTGATGCCATGCCCTTGAGGTAGCCGTAGGTGGCCTCGTCCATGGAGAGCTTGCCGATACCTGAGTTAAGAATCAGGGCGCCGGTGGTCAGGCGGAGGGCTGCATTTGAAAGCTTGGGCATAAGAAATCCTGTTCGTAGAGGTCTTAGGTTGCAGGCAACCCGAGAAAATTTTTGTTTCCGTGTAAACATTCTAGTGCGGTGGTGGCGGTTTGAACAGCGGGAAAGGGCGGACGGGTAGGACGCCCAGGGCAACCCTGCGCGGAAAAACACCCCTGCTAGAAGGACTACACTTGACCTGAACTATAACAAAATATCCGGTCTGGAAAGGCGCGCAATCCCTGCTCTCCCCGCAGAAGAGGGGCCGTGTTCGTTCCCGGCAGGTCTTTGACTCTATCTAAGGGGGCGCTCATGGCTACAGCAGAGCACACACCTGAACCGCAGGCGGCAGAAGGCCTGCAGCGCGGTCTTTCGAACCGTCACATCCAGCTCATCGCCATTGGTGGCGCTATCGGCACTGGCCTCTTTATGGGCTCGGGCAAGACCATCTCACTGGCAGGCCCATCCCTGCTGCTGGTCTACGCCATCATCGGCGCCGTGATCTTCCTGGTGCTCCGCGCCATGGGTGAGCTGCTACTGTCAAACCTCAACTACAAGACCTTCAACGATTTCATCACCGACCTGTTGGGCTCCAGCGCTGGCTTCCTGATGGGCTGGTCCTACTGGTTTACCTGGGTCGTCATCGGTGTGGCCGATATTATCGCTATCACCAGCTACGTCCACTTCTGGTGGCCCGACCTTCCGGCCTGGATTCCGGCTCTCTGCCTGATCGGCCTGTTGCTGGCTCTGAACCTACCCAGTGTGAAGAACTTCGGTGAAATCGAGTTCTGGTTTGCCCTCATCAAGATTGTGGCAATCGTCCTTCTTATCATCGTGGGCCTGGTCATGGTCATCGCTGGCTTTACCTCTCCTAACGGTGATAAGGCCTCCGTTGCAAACCTCTGGAACGACGGCGGCTTCTTCCCCATGGGGGCAAGCGGCTTCTTCGCGGCCTTCCAGATCGGTATCTTTGCCTTCCTGGGCGCTGAACTGATTGGCACCACCGCAGCTGAAACCAAGGACCCCACTAAGACCCTGCCCCGCGCCATCAACGCGGTACCGGCCCGCATTATCATCTTCTACGTGCTGACCCTGGCCGTGATTCTCATGGTCACCCCCTGGCGCAACATCGACCCCAACCAGAGCCCCTTTGTTGAAATGTTCACCCTGGCAGGCCTGGGCTTTGCCGCCCACCTGGTGAACTTCGTGGTGCTTACCAGTGCGACCTCGTCCGCTAACTCGGGTATCTTCTCAACCTCCCGCATGATCTACGGCCTGGCCCAAAGCGGTAGCGCCCCCGCCATCTTCGGCAAGCTCTCGAAGAAGGGCGTGCCCCGTAACGGCCTCTTCCTGACCACCGTGCTGCTCTTCTCGGGTCTGATCCTGCTCTACTCGGGTGACTCCCTCATCGCGGCCTTCACCCTGGTGACCACCGTAGCTTCGGTGCTGACCGTTGTTACCTGGTCGCTGATTATGATTGCCTACCTCAAGTACCGCAAGACCCGCCCGCAACTCCACGAGGCATCCGTCTACAAGCTGCCCGGTGGCATCTTTACCTGCTACGCCGTCCTGGCCTTCTTCGCGGGCGTCATCGTGCTGCTCTTTATGTACGAAGACACCCGCCAGGCCCTGATTGCCATGCCGGTCTGGTACGCCCTGCTGGGGGCTGGCTGGTGGCTGGTCTACCGCAAGAACCGCGGTCAGACCCTCACTGCCCGCGCCGAGCAGAAGGCTAAGAACAACTAGCCAGCGAAGCTGGACCTGTAAGCGGGCTGGTCAGGGCAAGTCGCAAGGACGCCCTGCATAGCCCGCTTTTCAGCGCTTGTAACGGTGAGCTGGTAGGCAGCTTTTACCGATATCTGCCGTGCCACATATTCGCAGCGGTAGCCGGGCTGGGGGAGCCAGGCGTCCGCGCTCTTATCGGACTTCTCGGTATTCGCAGCCTGCCCCGCCGCCTGCAGGTTGAGCGGGTCGTTCGCGAGCAGGAGGCGCTGGTCTGCGCTCCACTCCCAGGCCCCAGAAACCCAGGCGTTAGAGAGCGCCACTACATGGTCAATCGGCACAGCCTCACTGGTCTTAGGGCCGCGCGTAAAATCAATGCTCTCAGCTGTGTAAGGGTCTAGCAGGTTCCCCGAGAGCACATAGCAGTTACTCGCAATATCGAGATTGGTCAGGTCGCGGGTGAGAATATCGTTGCGCTGGTTGCAGCCGTTGCGGTCAACATCAGCCCAGGGGTCCCCGTAGGCATCCCGCTTGTAGCGGGTCTGGGCGTAAGGCTCAGCGACGGTGAGGGTAGCAAGTACCTCGCTCGCGGTGGAATAGGTCTGCACCCCCGAACCCGCAAACCCGGTACTCACAGCTGTACCCGCAGGGTTGAGCAGGCTATCGAGCGCAGACCGCACACTCCACTGGTGTGACCGCAGCCAGAGCCCACCGCCCACCAGCAACACCGCAACCAGCAGAAGGGCTAGCGCCCGCCGCAGACCCCGGGGCAAATCCGCTACACAACGGACGCCCGCACGAATCTGGCGGTCACTGGGCGAAGAAAGACGGGGGGCGGGACGACGCTTACGAGAGGTGCTCATAGGCCACCTATTCTAGCCCCGTAAGCTGGGCGTTCTAGTCAAAATCTTCCATCACCACATAGCCGCTGCCGGTTACCGGCACCATGGGGATAGACCCGGTGCTGGGGTGGGCGACACTGGCCGCGGGGCTACCTGTGGGGTCATCCGACTGGAAGTAATCAGAGTGGTCACAGCCCATACCCTCGCGCATGGCCTCAATAATGCCGTGCGCGGCGTCCTTGACCGACAGGAAGTTGCGGGTCCAGCGTCCGCCTGCCGCGGGCGTCCTCCAGCCTGCTGCCTCCAGAAAATCCGTATCGAGCTCTACCTCAATCAGGTCAAACTCTTCAGGCGATGTCAGTTCACAGAAGTACCCGGCAGGGGAGCGCAGAATACTGACGTAGTTGGTGTAGTCTCCAGTGGCCACTACCTCGGGCGAGATGTAGTACATGCGTAGGGAAAGGCTCCAGGGCAGCTCCTCCAGGCGCTGTTCCATCACCGATATCAGCCCCTGCCAGGCGCGGGCCGAGCGCTCGCTATCGCTCAGGGGCTTGGGCCGCACCACACCGATGCCCTGGGCCTGGATATCTTCGATATTGAGAGGCTCAGCGGGGTCCACGGGGGGCTGGGCGACAGACCTGGCGGGTAGGGCCAGTGAGCCCCCCATGGCCAGGGCATCGTTAAGCATCTGACGGCCAGCCTGCAGGGCCAGGTGCCAGGAACCGTACTTGGCCCGAACCGCGCCCAGGCGGGGTACGCGTCCGCTCCGGGCAGGGTCTTCAGCCCAGCTGCCGTAGAGCAGCACCGAAGGCTTACGGTCGTAGCGAATACAGTAATTCAGGAACTCGCCCAGGGTATTACGGAAGGTGCGCTCGCTCAGGCTGTGGGCCTCGAGTTTAATTCCCTGCCCCTCAGCATCCGGCGGACAGGCCCCCACCTTGAGCAGGGCCTTGGACCAGGAACGATTCCCCAGACGGTCCTCAATAAGCGCCCGGGACGGGGGCCAGGAGAAATCCCCGCGAGAGATATGGGCAATCTCCTGCGGCAGGTTGGCGAGGAAGTCGTCGTAGGCTTGCTCTTCGAGCTCAGTGTAGGGGTGTTCCGCCATGTACTTGAGGGCCGCACCGATACGCCCGACAATTCCGGCAATTGCCTCAGCTGGCACCGCAAAGGACTCAAGCATGCGCGGAAGATCCTGGATGATGGTCGGGTCGAGGCCCACCGCCGCGTATTCGTAGTCGGGCTCAAAATCAAAACTGACAGCTACCGCGTACCAGATAGCCGAGGCCATGAGTACGTTTGAGTGGGTCTGCCCCTGACTGCCGCCAAAGAGCCAGCGGCCGGAATGAACGGCCTGGTCCAGCAGGTCGCGGTCGATATCGGGGTAGAGCACGGACGCGCGGTGTACAGCTTCAGAGGAGGCCCAGCCCATGCGCGCGAGACCGTTCAACAGAGAATCGTAGCGTTCGCAGAACTCTGTGTAGGTAAGGTTAGTTGCATCTGGCACGGTGGTTCTCCAAAGCAAAGGTCATACAAGATTGCGTTTGGGGTGAAAAAGTTTGGGGGTAGGCCTGTCTAGACCAATCCCAAGAATACCCTGTAGCACCACTTTAGGGGGTGCTCCTCCTCTCTGACCACTGCAAGCCTAACTATTACACGCAGATGACCGGACGCCCGGCCCCGGCTTGGGGCCTTGGGCGGTTGGAGTGCGCCCCTGGCCGGTCTGCCCTGCTAATCCCGGTAGTAAAACCGGTATGAGAAACTAGAAACTATGACACATGCAGGCGCGCTAGCAGACTCCTCCACCCCTCTTCCTCCTCTTGAGGAACGTATCGCTGTAGAACTCGGCGCCCGGGCCAACCAGGTGCGCTCAGCCGTAGCCCTACTCGATGACGGGGCCACCGTGCCCTTCATCGCCCGCTACCGTAAGGAAGCCACCGGTGGGCTGGATGACGCCCAACTGCGTACCCTGGCCGAACGCCTGCATTACCTGCGGGAACTCGAAGAGCGCCGGGCAGCCATTATGCAGACCCTCCACGAACGCGCCCTGCTCACCGACGAGCTGGCCGCCGCGCTGGCGTCCGCCCCGACTAAAAACGAGCTTGAAGCGCTCTACGCCCCCCACAAGACCAAGCGCAAGACCCGGGCCTTTCTTGCCCGTGAGGCCGGGCTGGAGTCCTTGGTTGAAGACCTGCTTGAAGTTCCCTTTGCCCTCACCACCGATATCGCTGACGCCTACGTCGAACCCGAACTGGCCGATGCCGAACCCGGCACCGTTGAGGCGACCGTGGCCTCGGTCGACGACGCCCTAGACGGGGCCCGGGCCATCTTGATTGAGCAGGCCATGGCCGACCCCGCCCTGGCCGAAACTCTCCGCCAGCGTTTTGTGCGCCGCGGCGTCATCACCTCCCGCCTGATTCCCGGCCAGCAGGACGCCGGGGTCAAGTTCAGCGACTACTTCGAGTTCAACGAAGAAATCCGCCGCATCCCCTCCCACCGGGTACTGGCCCTGCTCCGCGCCGAAAAAGAAGGCGCCGTTAAGGTCAGCTTCGATGTGGACGTGCTGCCCCCGGCCAAGTCCTCCCTCAAGGGTGCCGCCCGCGAAGCCGCCGAAATCCTGGCCGAAGAATACGACCGGGAGCGCAGCTGGTATGAACGCACCGTGGCCGAAGCCCTGGGGATCGGGGCCCAGGTGCTCAACATGGTATCCGACGAAACCATGGTCGTCGGCTGGCTGGCCAAGACCGTGCGCATCGCCTGGCGCCAGCGCCTACTACCCCGCCTCGCCGCGGAAGCCCGAACCTCCCTCTTTGAACAGGCGGAAAAGGACGCCATCGCCGTCTTCGCCTCGAACCTGCGCGATGTGCTGCTGGCAGCACCCGCTGGCTCCCGCACCACCCTCGGGCTCGACCCCGGCCTGCGCACCGGCGTTAAGGTCGCTGTTATCGGGCAGACCGGCCAGGTGCTGGCCACCGACGTCATCTACCCCCACGCCCCCCGAAACCAGTGGCAGGCTTCCCTCGATACCCTTACCCAGCTGGTGCAGGCCCACAGGGTAGAGCTCGTAGCCATCGGTAACGGAACTGCCAGCCGTGAAACCGACAAACTTGCCAGCGACCTCATCAAACAGTGCGCGGCTAACGGCTACCGCGGTCTTGAAAAAGTGGTGGTCTCCGAAGCGGGTGCCTCTGTCTACTCCGCCTCAGAACTGGCCAGCCGAGAACTGCCCGGCATGGACGTCTCCCTGCGCGGTGCGGTCTCGATCGCCCGCCGCCTGCAGGACCCCCTGGCCGAACTGGTCAAAATCGAACCCCAATCCATCGGCGTCGGTCAGTACCAGCACGACGTTTCCCCGGCCGCCCTCACCCGTGCCCTCGACGGCGTGGTCGAAGACTCCGTCAACGCTGTGGGCGTACTCGTCAACTCAGCCTCCCCGGCTCTTCTTGCCCGGGTGGCGGGTTTCAACAAGACCATCGCCGAAAATATCGTTGCCTACCGCACCGAGCACGGCCCCTTCACCCGCCGCACCGACCTGCTCAAGGTGCCCCGCCTCGGCCCCAAGGCCTTCGAACAGGCAGCCGGCTTCGTCCGCATCACCGACGGCAGCGAACCCCTGGACGCCTCGGGCGTGCACCCCGAATCCTACGACCTTGCCCGCAAGATTGTGGCCGCAGCCGGCGGCTTCACCCGGGGCAAAGTTAGGGCAGAAGCCCTCGCTGCCCTCAACCCGCGTGACTTCACCACAGCCACCGTCGGTCTACCCACCATCACCGACATTATCACCGAACTCTCCGCCCCCGGTCACGACCCCCGCCCCACCTTCCGTACCGCCCGCTTCGAAGAAGGTGTCGAAACGATTGCTGACCTTACCCCCGGCATGATTCTTGAAGGAACCGTCTCAAACGTCGCGGCCTTCGGCGCCTTCGTCGACATCGGTGTGCACCAGGACGGCCTGGTACACGTCTCGCAGATGAGCCGCGAGTTTGTCTCCGACCCCCACACCATCGTCAAATCCGGCGACATCGTGCAGGTGCGCGTGGTCGAAGCCGACCCCGCCCGCAAACGCATCTCCCTCTCCCTGCTCCTCGAAGAGCCAGAACCTAAGGCCCGCAGGACGAGCGGACGCCGGCGCCGCTAGTCAGAGCGGCAGGGCGGGGTGCGGGCAGAAAACTCAGCCCGCGGCGTCCTCACCGAAGCCTGGAGCACCCGAATACAGCGACCGGCGCTCGTTCACCCCTACCGAACAGGCTAGGGGCTAAGAGCGAGGAAGACTAGAGTGGGGTGCGACCGCGCATACGCGAAAGGAAAAACTATGACTGAGTCACCCCGTCTCACCTTTAACGACGGTAACCGCATTCCCCAGCTGGGCTACGGCGTCTGGCAGGTAGAAAACGACACCGCCGAAAAGGTTGTCGGCCTGGCTCTTGAAGCTGGCTACCGCCACATCGACACCGCCAAAATCTACGGCAACGAAGAGGGCACCGGCAAGGCAATTGCTGACTCCGGGGTAGCTCGCGAGGACATCTTCCTCACCACTAAAATCTGGAACGACGACCAGGGCTACGAGCAGGCTCTGGCCGCTGCCGAAGCCTCCCTGGAGCGCCTGGGCACCGACTACGTGGACCTGCTGCTGATTCACTGGGCTAAGCCTGCCCAGGGCCTCTACACCGAGACCTGGAAGGCCTTCATCGAACTGCAGAAGCAGGGTAAGGCCAAGTCCATCGGCGTCTCCAACTTCCCCGAAGCACAGCTGCGTGAAATCGTCGCCGAAACCGGTGTTGTGCCCGCTATCCACCAGATTGAGCTGCACCCCTACTTCGCCCAGGAAAACCTGCGCGAGGTCCACGCAGAACTTGGCATTGTCACCCAGGCTTGGAGCCCCCTGGGCAACCGCTCCGACCTGCTGGATAACCCCGTGATTGGCGAAATTGCCAAGGCTCATGACGCCACCCCCGCCCAGGTGGTGCTGGCTTGGCACCGAGCCCACGGCATCGTTGCTATTCCCAAGTCAGTAACCCCTGAGCGTATTGTCTCTAACTTCGAGTCCCTCAAGGTGGCTCTGACCGGCGATGAGGTTTCAAAGATTGACGCGCTCTCATCAGCCGAAGGCCGCATCGGCCCCGACCCAGCAGATATCGACTTCTAGGAGTCAACGATAGGCTGCTGCCGTGTTTCGGGGATAGGCTCCGGCACATAGCGCCAGAGGGCAGGTGCCACCAGCGTTGCTAGGGCGATGGTGACCATCACCAGGGTTCCGCCGATAACCGCAGCTAAGGGGGCTCCCACCAGCTCGGCGGCACCGCCCACAAAGGCCATGCCCAGGTTGGGGCCGCCCGCAACCGTGATGATGAAGAGCCCCTGTAGGCGTCCGCGTAGGGCGTCGGGGGTTGTTACCTGAATAATGGTGGAACGGTAGACCGATCCCAGGGCGTCTGCCCAGCCCATGAAAGCCAGGGCCGCAAAAGCAAAGCTGAGCGGCAGCAGGTTTTCGGTGATGGAGGCGCTGGGCAGGCGCCCTTCATAAGCCCAGGCGATGAGCCCGAAGGCGATAAAGCCGAGCCCCCACCCGGTGTAGCTGAGGGTGAGGAAGCGCCCCTGGCGGCGGACGTCCTTGAGGAAACCAGAGAAGGACACCCCGATCAGGGCACCTACGGGGCCGGCAGCTAGCAGCAGGCCAGCTCCGGCTTCACCGCCGCCGAAGGTCAGGGCAGCGAGCGCCGGGATGAGCGGGCGGGCCTGGGCGAAGAACATACCGAGTAGGTCCACCACAAAGGTCATACCCACGACCGTGTTGCGCCGTACGAACCCCAGCCCCTCACGGATTGAGGTCAGGACGGACGGACGCGCCGCCCCGCTCTGCTCCGGGAGCATGGCTGGGAGCCGGTAGAGGGCCCAGATGCCAACGGTCATCGCGAAAACGTTGATGGAGTAGGTGAGCTGGTAGCCGACGGAGGCTACGAGCAGGCCGCCAATTAGGGGCCCGGCGCTCATGCCCAGGGTGCCCACCGACATCATGAGGGTGTTGGCTGCCGGGAGCAGGCGGGGCTTGATGAGACGGGGAATAATGGCCCCGCGGGCTGACTGGTTGATGGGTTGGAGCAGGGATTCTGCGGCGATGAGGGCGTAGAGTACCGCCACACTATGGATGTTGAGCCAGGCGTGCAGGGCGATGAGTACGGTGACACCCCACATGCTGAGGGTTGCTGTGAGGGCGACCTTGCGGCGGTCGTAGCGGTCGGCGATCACGCCACCGCAGAGCCCGCCGATGACCAAGGGCACAACAGAGACTAGACCCACCAGACCCACGGCCCCGGCGGAGTCTGTGAGCGCGTAAATTTCGAGGGCGATTGCCACGCTGGTGATGGCAAAGCCGATGGTTGAGAAGAGCCCACCGAGCCAGATACGTCTGAAGTCGGGGGAGTAGGTGAGCGGGGTGAAGTCCATGAGAATCTTGCCCACGGTTAATCTCCTATCTTCTCTGGGGCGGTGCCCTGCCCGGCGTCCGGTTCTGGGGCAGCTAGCAGGTCGCGTATCTGGGCGGCGGTGAGCTGGGAGGCAAAGAAGGCCCCCTCATCGACCACCGCGTCGAAGAGGGCCGCCTTGGATTCTTTGAGTTCCATGACCTTCTCTTCGATGGTGCCAGATGAGACCAGGCGGTAGACCATGACGTTCTTGGTTTGCCCGATGCGGTGTACACGGTCAACGGCCTGCTGTTCGGCAGCCGGGTTCCACCAGGGGTCCATGATGAAGCAGTAGTCGGCGCTGGTCAGGTTCAGACCGAAGCCGCCTGCCTTCAGGGAGATCAGGAAGACGGGGGCGGTACCCGACTCGAACTCTTCGAGCAGCTCCCCGCGGTTGCGGGTGGAGCCGTCCAGGTAGAGGAAGGGGATTCCCATGTCAGAGAGCCTACCTGCGACCTTCTTGAGGTAGCCGGTGAACTGGCTGAAAATCAGGGCCCGGTGGCCGTCGTGGATAATTTCGGGCAGATTCTGCTCCAGGTAGTCCAGCTTGGACGACTCCACCCCGGCGTAGCGCTCGGCGTCAATCAGGGTGGCATCCAGCGCTAGGCGGCGCAGGGTAGTGAGGGACTGGAAGATGGTGAAGCGGTTCTTGTCGATGTCGTCCAGCAGGCCCAGGATCTTCTGGCGCTCGCGCTGTAGGTGGGTATCGTAGGCCTGGCGGTGGGCCGGGGCCAGGGGCACATCGATGCGCATATCGGTCTTCTCGGGCAGGTCGGCGGCCACCAGGTCCTTGGTGCGGCGCTTCATGAGCGGACGGATACGGCGGCGCAGCCTACCCAGGGCCTTGGTTTCTTCGCCGGATTCGATGGGGGTGGCGTAGATATCCTTGAAAGCGCGGGCGGAGGGGAAGAGACCGGGGGCGGCGATGGAGAACATGGACCACAGTTCCATAAGGTTGTTTTCCATGGGGGTACCAGTTACCGCAATCTTGACGCGGGCAGGCAGCTCGCGGGCGGCCTGGTGGGCTTTGGTCTTAGCATTTTTGACGAACTGGGCTTCATCGAGCACCAGCCCCTCGAAGGGCTGCTGGCTACCTAGGTCAAAGTAGTGTTCTTCGTCGATGCGGAAGAGGGCGTAGCTGGTCACCACCACGTCGGCCGAGGCCACGGTATCGGCCAGGCGCTGCTTAGATTTCCGTACTGACTCTTCAACGCCGATAACCTGTAGGGAAGGGGCAAAGCGTTTGATTTCCCGTACCCAGTTGGGTACCACTGAGGTGGGGGCCACCACCAGGAAAGGGGCGGACGCGTCCGCCCCGGCTTCTGCCTCATCCGGTTGCGCTGCTGTGTCCAGCTGACCGGTGGCGTCCTGCCTCTTTTCTTGGGCGTGCAGGAAGAGGGCGATAGTTTGCAGGGTCTTGCCCAGGCCCATGTCGTCGGCCAGCACGCCGCCTAAGCCGTGCTCCCAGAGGAAGGCTAGCCACTGGTAGCCCTCCACCTGGTAGGGGCGCAGGGTGGCCTGTAAGCCGGTGGGCACCTCGGCGGGGGAGCGGTCATCGAGGTTGAGCAGGGCCGAAACCTGCTCGTCCCAGGCGGCTACAGTCTGGGTTGTGGCGGCGAGCTCTTCGAGTTCCTCCCACAGACCTACCTGGTGGCGGTTGATTTCGAGCGGCCCGGTTTTATCGGTGAGCTGGGCGGCTTCGCGCAGCAGCTCTTGTAATTTCATGAATTCGGGCCGGTCAAGGGCAAAGTATTGGCCGTTGCCCAGGAGCAGGTGGGTTTGGCCCTTGGCCAGGGCAGCAATGACCTCTGAGAAGGCCACATGCCAGTCCCCGGCCTTGATAGCGACGCCCAGCCCGAACCAGTCGCGGCGGCGGGTGTCGTCCACCGTCACGATAATTTCGGGGGCTTCGTCAAGCTCACGGAATTCAGGTTTTGGGCCCCTGATATCGACCCGTACACCCTCAATCTGCTCGTAGTCGGGCACATAGGTTTCGAGCAGGGTGCGGGTACCCCAGTCCTCGGTGTAGTGGCGGGTGAAGGGCACACCGGGGCGAATCTTTTTGACCTCTTTGAGCACCCGGTACTCGTGGGCGGTATCGCGCACATCGGCCCGGTCTTCGCCGGGGTAGCCCAAAGCATCGAGCCTAAGAAAGTCACTGTCGTCGCCGGTGGGGTTAACCGGGTACTCCCAGTGCCAGGCGGTATGGGCGGTGAAGGGCGGGCCCGGCTCATCAAAAGCAATGCTCAGCACCAGGGTAGGCATGCGGACGGCCGGCAGCTCAAGCTCTTCGCTGCTCGTTGAGATGGGCAGCGCCCGGGTGAGGGCAGGGTAGTAGTCGGCAAAGAAGGCGGGGACGTCGGCAGCAGGTACAGTGACCGGCTTCCCGGAAATGAGGGACTCGGCAACCGCATCCAGCGGCTCAGCTAAGGGAATGAGCACCAGTTCGGAGTCGGCGGTGAGCCAGGAGGGGCGGTCCGCGGGCGCTACGTCCTCAGCCTGGGCCAGAGCTGAGGGCAGTGTGGAGCTCCAGCGGGCAGCGGTCGCAGCCTTCACATAGGTTTCCTGGGCCGCCCCGCCCAGGGCGATAAAGCCCTGCCGGTTATTGCCCAGCTTGTGGGTAAAACTAGCGGGCAGCGTGTAGGCCCCCCAGCGGAGTAGGGGAGTCAGGCACAGGGCATCGGTGGAGGACCCCCGCTCGGGTACCGGTTCAAGGGCCAGTTCAACCTGGGGAGCACTCGCGATAGTCAAGCCGGTTTCTTTGCCGTCTAAGAGGATAGACAGACCCACCTCGCTAGCGGATTCCAGCATCTGCCAGAGCAGGGAAGAATCCACATTCGAGATAGAAGCCCAGTCACGGTGGGAGGAATAGATGGACTGGGAGCCCCGAATCACCGCGTAAAACTCATTGAACCAGGCCGCGTGCTCAGGGAGCAGGCTGGTTCCCGCCGAACCGGCAGCAGAACCCGAAAACTTCTCCCAGCTCAAACCGCCCTTAATCCACTTGCCGCGGGCCCCCATCATCAGGGGCCGGGCTTCAAGCGACGCACGGGGCGCCCCGATGTTCTTGGTCCACCCGTACTTACCGGGCACCACCAGACGCACATCAAGGGCACCGGTCACCCGGTGGTTGCGGTTATCGTAGCTGGGGCGGGCAGCAAGAGAATGGGCCAGGGAGCGCCGCCAAGCCGGCAGGGACTGCCCAGCCCGAGCACCGGCGTCCGCCTGCTCCTCGGTACCGGTATTCGCCTGCTCGCCCCGGTGTTCCCGCAAAAGATCCGCAGCCCGCTGCAGGCCCACGGTATCGGCCATCTCCAGGATTTTCTGCACCTTCTCGTCGGTGCTTGCTGTAGTCTTCCAGGTACTTGAGGACGCCGTCATAGCCCGCTTGGCCTTGGCCGTACGGTCGATGGCGGTCAGCATCAGAGCCACCGCGTGCTTGCAGTTGTGAGCCACCGGGCAGGAGCAGGTCGCCGAAAAAGCATAGGAGCCCGTGGTGACCTCCGCGGGGAAAGCTACCCGCGCGGTGTAGGGAGCAGAACCAGAGCCAGCCACCTGCCCCTCCAGCACCCGCGCCTGCTCGTCATAGGTGTAACGGATAACGTTACCCTCCCGCATATACCGCTGCCCCCGGGTGTAGGCACCAGAGCCCACCTGCCGAATAATGGCGGGGGCTGTCACCGGGATTTCAGGGAAAGAAGTAGACACAGGCACACCTTCACAACAGAGCAAATACCTAGTTTTCTAGCGTATCGCACCGCCTTACCCACAGCGCCTAAGGGCTGGTTGGTCACAGTAAGAAAAATTTCTGAGACCGGTGTTTACAGAACCGCTAACAACAGGTTATGCTTTTACCAGCTTCAAGAGATTCAACTGTCAAGCTCCGACTTTGGTTGAACGCCAACCCCATGTTCACGGGTGGCTCGGATGACGAAGCGGTCTGCATCGCGCATTTCGGCGCTGTTTGGTGCAGGCAAGAGCAAGCTTCGAAAGGAACGCGCACTTTACGCGCAATGACGGCATGTCAAACGCTCGACCTCACGCCCACCGTCCTCACATCACCGTTCAGAAGAACATCTCTGCTGCCTCTGTACCCGCCCGCGGCGGCTACACCGCAATGAGCATCCAGGACTACACCCGCATCTCCAACGAGCGCAGCGAATTCCTCAACTTCCTGCTGGCCCCCAACCCCAGCGGTATCCCTGCAACTGAGTACGGTGTTCTGAAAGCTGCATGAGCCAGGTAGGTCTGCTTCTCGATTCCGATGTCCTTGCTGAGATCCGCAAGGCCACCCCACACCCGCAGGTAGTGAACTGCCTGCGCCGCCGCTCCTACCGCACCATGTACATCTCGGTGCTCAGCCTCGGTGAACTCAAGGGGCTTTACCCCTACCCTGAAACCGAACGCTGGCTCGCTGAGCTCATGGACCGCTTCGACTCTCACGTACTAGAAGTCGACGCGAAGGTATCACTGGAGTGGGCCGGACGTCACGCCGAGAAGCACCTCCACCTGGTGGGTGGGCAGCGCCCCGCCCCCCTCGCCACAGCAGCCCTTGAGGGCCTGATGGCTGCCACCGCGACCGTCCACCAGCTTGAGATTATTTCGAGCAAGGCCGAGATTTATAAGTCCTGGGGCGTTCCGGCGGTGGACCCCTGGGAAGACTAACCCGAAAATTTCTAAGTACCCCGGTTTTTGTGCAGTTACCCCGGTTTTTATCTGGGGTAACTGCACAAAAACTGGGGTACTAACTTATTAAGGTTCTAATAGTCTCGCGTTCTCGCTATCGCGGCTGCCACGGGGGTAAAGGCTGCCACCGAGGAAACGTTAATAATGCGGCCCCGCCCGCGCGGCAGCATGGCAACAATTGCCGTGTGCATGAGCTGGAGCGGAACCCTGGCCAGTACGTCGACCTGGTCTAGGTGGTGTTCTACGGGTGCTGCATCAAAGCTCTTGCCGAGCCCAAAACCCGCGTTATTGACCAGTATCTCAACGGGCTGTTCAACCTGCTGTAGGCGCTCAGCCAGGCGGGCGACGTCCTGCTCCACCAGCAAATCGGCAGGGATTACCTCAATGTCTACCAATGTCTACCGAGAATCTGTCGCGCAGCTGGCCTGCTAGGTCTTCTAGCATCTTGGCCCGCCGGGCGGTGAGCACCAGGCGTACCCGGCTGTTAGATACTGGCCGGTGAACTCGGCGCCAATACCTGCCGAAGTGCCGGTAATCATCACATACGAAGTTTCACTGCTCATGGCTCCCACTCTACTGCCGGGCGAGCTGGGCCGGTTATCTTCACCGCACTCTTACCCTGTATACCAGCGCCATCAGGCACACAACAGAGAAACATGACATGATGAAAGACGATGAATACCACCGCTCACCCCAAACGTTCCCTCCCCATGCCCCTGTGGCTACAGGGCTCAGTTGAACTTGCCCTCGTGGCGCTGGCCTCCTACCTCACCGTCGTCCTGCTACTGGTGGCGGTCTGGTACACCAACGGCTTCAACAGTAGCGGTACCCTAGCCGGTGCTGTCTCTGTGGCCGGGCACCTGTGGCTACTGGTTCACGGCGTTCCCCTGAACATGAATATCCCCGAGCAGGGGGTCTTCTCAGCGGTGACCGGAACCATGAGCCTGGTACCCCTTGGCCTCACCCTGATCCCCCTAGCCCTCTGCTACCGCTCCGGCCGCCGCCTGGCCCGCGCCAGCTACGAGGGCCAGTTCTGGCAGCCCCTGGCCGGTGGTCTTCTCGCCTACGCCTTCGTGGGCGCCGGGGTGAGCCTGCTATCCACCAATGACTTCTTCTCCACCTCACCCGTCCTCGCCGCCCTGGTCCCCCTCTGGGTCGCTGCCCTGGGCATTATCTCGGGCGGGTACGCCGAATCGCGCTCGCTAGCCGCCATGATCGGTGTGAACGCGGCCGACTGGGTGAAAAAATTCAGCCAGTATTCCCGCTGGGCAGGCTCCTATATCTGGGCCCTGCTGAGGGCGGCCCTGGTGAGCGTACTGGCCTTTGTGGCCGGTGGTGCCCTGCTACTGGTCGTCGCCCTCTTCTGGCACTGGGACAACGTCGTCTCCCTTTATCAGACCCTGCATGCTGGTGCCGTCGGCGACCTAGCCCTAACCCTGCTGCAGCTGGGTCTGCTCGTGAACCTGGTGGTCTACTCCATGGCGTGGAGCTCCGGCGCGGGCTTTGCCCTGGGCACCGCTACCTCCGTTGACCTGACCGGCACCCACGTGGGGGTCATGCCCTCCCTCCCGGTGCTGGGGGCGCTGCCGCACGCGTCCGAACCCTGGGGCTACCTGGCCCTTGCCGTCCCCCTAGCCGCCGGTGCCCTGGGCGGCTGGTGGTTCTTCCGCGAAGGCGAAAACCACTTTGACGAGTGGCTTTCCCTCAAGATTCGCTTCCGCTGGCTGTCCTGGCCCCTTTCTACCCTGGGGCTTGCCGTCCTGACCCTGCTGCCGACCTTCCTGCTGACCACCTTACTGGGTTGGGCCGCTAACGGGTCACTGGGGCTGGGCCGCTTCACGGCTATCGGCCCGCACCCCCTCATCTTTGGGGCCTTCTCTGCCGTGCTGCTGACGGCCGGTGCCATGCTGGGGCTGGGCCTTGCCCACCTGCTGGTGCGCGACACCTCCGGTGAACTAGAGCGATTTGCCCAAGCCAAGCCCACCCGCGAACAGAAGCGCACAGCCCGCGCCGAGGCCAAGGCCCAGAAGGCGGCGGCCCGCGCCGAGCGTAAGGCAGAAAAGGCTGGGGCTGACCAGCCGGACGCCGCCAAGAGCGATGAAGCTGCTCCTGAAGCTGAGGAAGTAGCGCCTGAAAACGAAGCTGAAGATACCGCATCTAGCGAAGCAGAAGCAGAGGCTGCACCCGAGACTGAAGCTGAAGAACCCGCTGTGCCCCTCCATCCCGTGGTGAAGCGTCCTAAGTCCCTGCGTGCCCGCCGCCAAAAACGCCTTGAAGAGCTAGCAGAAGGTACAGGCAAGGAATAATCCCAGCTACTGCCCCATGAGCTGCTGCAGCAGGCCGTCGCTCATTTGCGAGGTGCACTGCTGCTGGCGGCTCAGGGTCACAGCCTGTTGCAGGCACTCCGCATAGGCGATGGCGGCGTCCACAAAAATTAGCTGAACCAGCGCGGCGAAGCCCAAAAAGAGCGACCAGAGCATCACCATGACCATGAGCACCACCGAAAAAGCGGGAAACTTAGCCCCCACCATTTTCACCAGGGTCACCGTGGCAAGAGTGAAGGTCAGCACCGCCAGAGCAGCTGTTACCGCGGCGAACCAGCCCGGGTAGGAGGTGCTAGCCACCGTAGCAACCATCGCCAAAAACGACAGGCGGGACCACACCTTGATATTCTCAAGCACACGATCAGAAGGCAGCTGGGCAGAAGGACGCACGGTGTCAGACATACCTACCACCTTACCGCGCCCTGCCACCTGCCTCGCACAGCGCACACTACTGGCGTCTCAGCATGAAAACGCGGCAGTGTGTTGGCGCTCGCATGCGATAAACTTTTCTGTATGCGCATTGTGGTGATGGTGTCCGGATCGGGCACAAATTTACAGTCCATCCTTGACTCCGTAGCGGCCGGCGACCTGAACACCACGGTTCTGGCCGTGGGCGCCGACAAGCCCTGCCCGGGAATCGAACGAGCAGAGGCAGCCGGAATCGAGACCTTCCTCGTAGAACCTGCCAGCTACGACACCCGCGAAGCCTGGAACCGCGCCCTGGAAGAAAAAATCGCCAGCTACGGCGCCGACTACATCATCTTCGCCGGCTTCATGCGCATCGTCGACGCCCAGCTCGTTGACCGCTTCAAAAACCGCATTATCAACACCCACCCCGCCCTGCTACCGTCCTTCCCAGGAGCCCACGGCGTGCGCGACGCCCTTGCCCACGGGGTCAAAGTCACCGGGACCACAGTGCACCTAGTCGATTCCGGCATCGACACCGGCCCCATCCTGGCCCAAGTCGCCGTCGACGTCCTCGATGACGACACCGAAGAAACCCTGCACGAGCGTATCAAGGTTAAAGAGCGAGTGCTCCTGGTCAAAACCATCGCCCGCTTAGCCCAAGACCTCAACGGCGAACCCGCCTAACCCACAAGTTTAGCCCCGCACCACGGGGCTGGGCCTAGGGTCGGGGCTCCTTACCAAAACGACTCACACCCACGTAACCACCTGCTGACCCGGCCCAACCCGGCAGCACAAGAAACGGAGTTAATCTGTGAGTCTCATTGAGCTCGACCGCGTACCGCTCAAGCGTGCCCTCATCTCTGTCTACGACAAGACCGGCCTCGAAAACCTAGCAAAGGGCCTACACGAAGCCGGCGTCGCTATCGTCTCCACCGGTTCAACCGCCTCCACTATCGCCGCAGCCGGCGTCCCCGTCACAGAAGTCTCCGACATCACCGGCTTCCCCGAATGCCTCGAAGGCCGCGTCAAGACCCTGCACCCCCGCGTCCACGCCGGCATCCTGGCAGACCGCCGCAAGCAGGAACACATCGATACCCTCAAAGACATGAAGATTGAGGCCTTTGACCTGGTCGTCGTCAACCTCTACCCCTTCGTTGAGACCGTAGCCTCCGGCGCAGACCAGGACGCCATCATCGAAAAAATCGACATCGGCGGCCCCTCCATGGTGCGCGCAGCAGCCAAGAACCACGACGCCGTAGCCATCGTCGTCGACCCAGCCAAGTACGGCCAGGTTGTTGAAGCCGCCAAGGCAGGTGGCTTCAATCTGGCAGAACGCCGCCGCCTGGCGTCCGCCGCCTTCGCCCACACCGCCGCCTACGACACCGCCGTCGCCACCTGGACCGCAGCCCAGTTCGAACAGGACGAAGACGCCAACTACTGGCCCCCCTTCGCCGGACTCGCCTTCGAACGCTCCGAATCCCTGCGCTACGGCGAAAACCCCCACCAGGCAGGTGCCCTCTACGTCGACCCCGCCGCAACCCCCGGCATCGCCCAGGCAGAACTGCTCGGCGGCAAGGCCATGAGCTACAACAACTACGTCGACGGCGACGCTGCCCTACGCGCCGCCTACGACTTCGACGAACCCGCCGTCGCCATCATCAAGCACAACAACCCCTGCGGCATCGCCATCGGCGCAGCAGACGCAGCCGACCCCATCGCCGACGCCCACGCCAAGGCCCACGCCTGCGACCCCCTCTCAGCCTACGGCGGCGTCATCGCAGCCAACCGCGAAGTCACCGCAGCCATGGCAGAAACCGTCAAGGGAATCTTCACCGAAGTCATCATCGCCCCCTCCTACGCCCCCAAAGCCCTGGAAATCCTGCAGACCAAGAAGAACCTGCGCATCCTCCAGCTGCCCGAAGGCTTCGCCCGCGACACCATCGAATACCGCCAAGTCTCCGGCGGCGCCCTCTTCCAAGACGCCGACCGCCTGCACGCTGACGGTGACAAGGTCGAAAACTGGCAGCTCGTCGCCGGTGACGCCGCCGACGAAGCCACCCTCGCCGACCTCGAATTCGCCTGGAAGGCCCTACGCGCCGCCAAATCCAACGCCATCCTGCTCGCCAAGGACGGAGCTGCCGTTGGCATCGGCATGGGCCAGGTCAACCGCGTAGACTCCTGCCGCCTCTCCGTCGAACGCGCCAACACCCTCGCAGAAGGTGCAGAACGCGCCCGCGGCTCCGTAGCTGCCTCAGACGCCTTCTTCCCCTTCGCCGACGGCCTCCAGGTACTCCTGGACGCCGGCGTCCGCGCAGTCGTGCAGCCCGGCGGCTCCATCCGCGATGAAGAAGTCATCGCTGCCGCCAAGGAAGCGGGAGTGACTATGTACTTCACCGGAGCTCGTCACTTCTTCCACTAAGCTTCGCTCGATGGAAGAAGGACTTCGCTCCGCCGCTGATAGAACTAGTAATTCGCAGTAAAAAGTCCGCCCCTCCACGTACGGAAGGGGCGGACTTTTACCGTGATGCGGGAAGAACCCTACTGCTGCGCGGCTGCGTCCGAGATGCCGGTGAGGGCTTCAGCGAAGATGCGCTGCACATCGGTGGGGGCGGACGCCATATGGGCCTCGCCGCCGACGCCCTGGGCGATAGTGGTCAGGGCGTTCATATCCGCGTCCTCAGAGACGCCAATCATGATGATGAAGACCGGGTTAGCCGGGTCCTGCTCCGCCTGAATGGTAGAAATCAGTTCTTCCTGACTAATGGAATTATCGTCGTGGTTTTCACCGTCGGTCAGCACGATCACTGCGTTCACCGAACCGTAGGCATAGTTTTCCTTGGCCGAGCGGAAGGCAGCCAGGGTGGTGTCGTAAAGGGCAGTGAAGCCGTTGGGGTCAATGGTCGCGGCGATACCCGAGCCAGCCTCCTGCAGGAGCACCCGCTGGGTTTTCCCGTCTACAGTTTCTTCAAAGCCGCGCACGGGTACCAGCTCCTGGTAGTCAGAAACAGAACCGTCAGGCAGGGTGAGGTCACGGGAGAACTTCCACAGGCCCATAGAATCGCGGGCCGGGAAGAGCTGGGAACCTGCCAGCACCGACTCAACGGTGATATCCATCCGGGACTTGTCGGTACCAGCTACCGGCAGCAGCATAGAACCTGACGCATCGAGCACTACCAGAGCGTTCAGCGGCGCAGACTGCAGGGAGTAGGAGGTCCACACCTGGGTGAGCACATCCTGGTTGCTGGGAGCCAGCGCCGTAAAACTACCGACGCTGTAGTCGCCTTCTAGCTCCTGGCCGTCCGCCGCGCGCAAGCCAGCAGCTGCCAGGGCCTGCTTGCCGTCCTCACTACCCATGAAGTTGATAATCTGCTGGGCAGCCTCATCGATAGTGGTGTTATTGCTGGAGGACGCCTGGTAGAGGGGGTAGTTGAGGGCAAAAGAGCCGTCGCCGGGCACAGTTGCGGTCAGCCCGGAATCTGCGTGGGCTGAAGCATAGGCTGCGTAGTCAGCCTCGGTAACGATTGCGGCGTCCTTGGTGCCATTATCCACAGCGGTCAGCAGCTCTGTGGCGCTCTGGGCCGCCTCGGTTACGCCGATGCTCTGAGCACGCAGGGCGGTGCCGCTGGTGAGGTCCTCAAGGCTGACGGTACCCGCTGACGCCTCAGAGATACCACCGAGCAGGGCTGCGAAAGCTCCGGAGTCTTCCTTGGGGTCACCCATGCTGACGGTGCCTTCAGCCTTGAGGGCTTCGAGCCAGGTGCCGTAGCTGGTGTTATCTTCTGACACGATGACGCCGGGGGTCTGGGCAAGGGACTCCGCAAGGGGAGTCAGACCGGTGTTAGCTTCGCTCATGGCCAGCTCGGCGCGGGTGGTGGAATCGGGAATCCAGAGGTTGGTGGTTGCCGTACCGCTGGTTGACTCGGTGAGCACATCACTGGCGGTCTTATCGGTGGTGATGTCGAGGGTGATACAGGTGTCCTCGTCCACGAGCATAGCCTTCAGCGCTGCTGCCATAGGCTCGGTGGTGGCCACGGTGACGGCCTGGGTAGTTGAGCAGGCAGCCGGAACGGTCTGGCCGCTGGTGGTGGAGGGCTGCTTATCGCCGGTGATATTGGTGTACGCAATAGCGCCGCCACAGAGCAAAATGACGGCTGCAGCGCCGGTTGCAATCCACTTGCGGCTGTTCTTCTTCTGCTTTTCAATACGCTCTTGACGGCGTGACTTGGCGTTATTCGCCATGTAACGGTGCCTCTTCCCTAATGCTGTGCGGTGGTGTAGACGAGTGGGGGTTCCCCGTGAGCAGGTGCGGCTGCAGGGGCACTCGCTGGGCAGCTACGGTGGGTGGGGTAGTGCCGCTGGTTCGCCCTTTAGTGTAGCAAGAAAGGGCACCTATGGCGGGGTTTGCCGGGGTAGGCGGCGGGCCGTAGTGCTTTAAAATGGGAGGGCGCCGAAAGTCAGTGAAGAGTATCTGCGTTCCCGTCGTGCCGAGCTTGTTGAGGCTGCCCGGGGAGACCTCTCTCAGCGTGAGGCGCGCAGCGATGAGCTGCCCTGGGAGTTTGTGGAATTTTGCGGCAGGCCTAGCCTCCCTTTTTCCTGCGCGGACGCCGGTGAGCAGCTCACCGGCGTCCGCGCAGCTTAAAAGCGGGGAGGGTAAAAACCTGAAAATTGTCTCAAATTTGCCGGGGTAGCGGGCTCTCGCTAGCTAGGTCACATACACTTAAAAGTAGAGTGCGCTCACACGCGCCGCTCGGTTAAAGCATCACGTGATCTTCTGTATCCCCTCGTACAGATAAGCAGAAGAAACTGATCCACCATACTCAAGGAAGTGGCATGACCAACCTTTCACCCAACGTCACCAACCTGCCCCTGTCCCAGGTAGACCCCGAGGTCGCTGAAGCTATCCAGCACGAGCAGGAACGTCAGCAGAACACCCTCGAAATGATTGCTTCAGAGAACTTCGCCCCCCGCGCTGTGCTTGAAGCTCAGGGCTCTGTTCTGACTAACAAGTACGCCGAAGGTTACCCCGGCCGCCGCTACTACGGCGGCTGCGAGTTTGTTGACGTGGTGGAGCAGCTGGCTATCGACCGTGCCAAGGCCCTTTTCGGTGCCGACCACGCCAACGTGCAGCCCCACTCCGGGGCCCAGGCCAACAACGCCGTCATGCACGCCCTGCTGACTCCCGGTGACAAGATCATGGGCCTGTCCCTGGCCCACGGTGGTCACCTGACCCACGGTATGAAGCTCAACGTCTCGGGCAAGCTCTACGAAGTTGTTGCCTACGGCGTGGACGAAGAAACCGGCCGCGTGAACATGGACGAGGTTCGCGAGCTGGCCCTGGCCGAGAAGCCCAAGGTCATTATTGCCGGTTGGTCGGCCTACACCCGTCAGCTGGATTTCGCTGCCTTCCGCGCCATCGCCGATGAAATCGGTGCCTACCTCTGGGTCGATATGGCCCACTTCGCTGGCCTGGTAGCAGCTGGCCTGCACCCCAACCCCGTCCCCCACGCCCACGTGGTGTCCTCCACCGTCCACAAGACCCTGGCAGGCCCCCGCTCCGGCTTCATCATGTGTGTTGAAGACCTGAAGAAGAAGATCGACTCGGCTGTCTTCCCCGGCCAGCAGGGCGGCCCCCTCATGCACGCTATCGCCGGTAAGGCTACCGCCTTTAAGATTGCTGCTTCCGACATGTTCAAGGACCGTCAGGCCCGCACCCTCGAAGGTGCCAAGATTCTGGCTGACCGCCTGAACCAGGCCGACATGGCAGAGAGCGGCGTTAAGGTCATCTCCGGTGGCACCGATGTTCACCTGGTCCTGGTCGACCTGCGCGACGCCGAAATTAACGGCCGTGAGGCAGAAGACCTGCTGCACGAAGCCGGTATCACCGTCAACCGTAACGCAGTGCCCAACGACCCTCGTCCGCCCATGGTCACTTCCGGCCTGCGCATCGGCACCCCTGCCCTGGCAACCCGCGGCTTCGATGCTGAAGCCTTCACCGAGGTCGCCGATATCATCGCTGAAACCCTCAAGCCCGGCGTCGACGTCGCAGCCCAGCGCGAGCGGGTCACCGCCCTGTGCGAGAAGTTCCCCCTCTACTCCGGTATCGAGGAGTGGTAAACATGCCGCAGATTCTTGACGGTACCGCTACCGCCGCCCAGATTAAGAGCGAGCTCGCCGAGCGCGTAGCTACCCTGAAAGAAAAGGGCGTTACCCCCGGTCTGGCGACCGTACTGGTAGGCGATGACCCAGCCTCCCGCTCCTACGTGGGCGGTAAGCACCGTGACTGCGCCGAGGTTGGCATTGCCTCTATCAAGGTGGAGCTGCCCGAGACCATCAGCCAGGAAGAGCTTGAAGGCGAGCTCGAAAAGCTGAACAACGACCCGGCCTGCACCGGCTATATCGTTCAGCTGCCCCTGCCCAAGCACATCGATACCAATCGAGTTCTTGAGAAGATTTCCCCCGAGAAGGACGCCGACGGCCTGCACCCCATGAACCTGGGCCGCCTCGTCCTCAATGTGGGCGAACCCCTGAACTCGCCCCTGCCCTGCACCCCTAACGGTGTGATTGAGCTGGTGGAACGCCACGGTATTTCGTGGAAGGGTAAGAAGGTCGCTGTGTTGGGCCGCGGTATTACCGTGGGCCGCCCCTTGGGCCTGCTGCTGACCCGCAAGGACGTCAACTCCACCGCCACCCTGGTGCACACCGGCACTGAGGACGTCAGCGCAGCCCTGCGCGATGCCGATATCATCGTGGCTGCCGTGGGTGTTGCCCATGCCGTGAAAGCTGACCAGATCAAGGACGGCGCTATCCTGCTCGATGTCGGTGTCTCCCGTATTGAGGGCCCCGAGACCGGCAAGAAGAAGCTAACCGGCGATATCTCCCCCGAGGCCGCTGCTAAGGCCAGCTGGTACTCACCCAACCCCGGTGGCGTGGGCCCCATGACCCGCGCTATGCTGCTGGTCAACGTGGTAGAAACTGCAGAACGCCAGGCTGTCTAAGCCTAAGTGTCCACGAGAATCGCCGAGTGCCTACCAAGAGCGTATGCACTCGGCGATTCTCGTGTGCACTCATGGAAAAAGAACTACCTCTTAACCTCTATCTCAAAGTCGTAGCGGTCGCCTCGGTAGAGGGTTTGGGTGCTTTCCACGGGCAGGCCGCGCACGGTGTAGCCCACTTTTTCAACGCGCAGAGCGGCTGCCCCCAGGGGAACCCCCAGCTGGGCTGCTTCTGCCTGGGTCAGGTTGGTTGCTACCACCCGTACGGTTGCGGTTTCTACCTGGAAGCCGGACGCCCGCATCTGGGCATCGAGCGAGGCAGATAATTCGGGCTCCACATGGGAAAAGGCCTCGGGCAGGAAGTGGGCGGTTTCAAGAGCGATAGGGGAGCCGTCCGCCTGCCGCAGCCGCTGAATCTGAATCACCTTGGCACCGGCGTCCAGATTCAAATCGCGCTGAACCGCCAGCGGCGCCTCGATGAGGTGGCAGGTGAGGGTGAGGGAGTGGGGGCGGTGGCCGCGCGCTGCCATATCGTCTGTGAAAGAGCGCAAGGACGGGGCTCGCATCGGGTGCTTGCGCGGGGCAACATAGGTGCCTGACCCCTGCACATGGTAGATAAGTCCGGCGTCAGCTAGTTCCCGTAAGGCCCGGCGGACGGTGTCGCGTGAGACGGAGAAGATATCCTGCAGCTGCCGTTCTGTGGGCAGGGGCATGTTCTCATCAGCCGGGCAGATATAGCGCTCTTCGATGAGCCTGGCGACCTGCTGGTACTTCGTTTCACGTGATGAGGGCATCATGTACCCCACTTTACGCTTAAGTTGGGCCTGCGATACAGCGCGGCCTGGCTTCCTTTGACATAATAGAGGTCATGCAGTCGAACGGTTCAGAAAAAACAGCACAAGAGCAGAACACCAAGGTCGTCCTCGTGGGGGCGGGTATCGGTATGGCAATTCTCGTTGCCCTGCTGGCCTGGGCTATTATCCAGTCAGCCCGCGAAGAGTCGGTGCTGGGGTGGATTCTGGCCGGTATTATCGCAGCCTGGCTGGGTATCGCAGCCTACCTCCTGGTAAACGTCAACCGTACCCTGGTTGCCCAGCGCAAGGCCTACGAGGAGCACGCCGTGAAGCGCGCCGAGTACGAGTCTGATGTGCACACCGAGAAGCTCGCCCACTCTTTCCAGATTTGCCTGGTGCAGTCAAAGGTGATTGCCGAGCAGCTTGAGGTCAACGATGAAAACTCCCGCGACATGATTGATCGCGCTATCGACACCATTAACTTCACCGCTAAGAACGGTATGGAACTGGCCCGTGAAGGGGCCTAAACACAGCGAAGGACGCCCCGTGAGCAAGTCACAGCAGACCACCCTCGAAGAAAACATCAAGGCTAAGATTCCCAACGCGGCAACCGGTGCGCCGCGTGCTTTCTCGGGCGCCCAGCCGTCCGCGGATTCCATGCACCTGGGTAACTACATCGGTGCGGTCAATAACTGGGTTGACCTGCAGAAAGACCATGAGTGTCTCTACTTCATTCCCGATATGCACTCGATTACCGTGCCCCAGGACCCGGCGGTTCTGCTGGAGCGCACCCGCAAGACCGCGGCCCAGTACATAGCAGCCGGTATCGACCCCGAGAAGACCCCGCTCTTCGTCCAGTCGCATGTGCCTGAGCATGCCCAGCTGGCCTGGGTACTCAACTGCATGACCGGTTACGGTGAAGCTGCCCGCATGACCCAGTTCAAGGACAAGGCAGCTAAGCAGGGTACCGATAACGCTTCGGTGGGGCTCTTCACCTACCCCGTCCTTATGGCGGCAGATATCCTGCTCTACCAGGCCGACGTGGTGCCGGTGGGTGAGGATCAGCGCCAGCACCTGGAGCTGACCCGCAACCTGGCCCAGCGCTTCAATTCCCGCTTTGGCGATACCTTCGTGGTGCCTGAGCCGGTCATTCTCAAAGAGACTGCCAAGATTTACGATCTGCAGACTCCGGACTCCAAGATGAGCAAGTCAGCGACCACCGATAAGGGTATTATCTGGTTGCTCGATGACCCCAAGAAGACCGCCAAGAAGATTAAGGGCGCAGTCACCGACGCCGGTAGCGAGATCACCTATGACCGTGAGAACAAGCCCGGTGTTTCTAACCTGCTGTCTATCTACTCGGCAGTGACGGGTAAGGCCATTGACGACATCGTCGCTGAATACGAGGGCAAGATGTACGGCCACCTCAAGGTTGACCTGGCCGAGATTGTGGTTGAGGAGCTATCGCCTATTCGTGAGCATGCCCTGGAACTCATGGACGACCCGGCGGAGCTCGACCGCCTGCTGGCCATCGGCGCCGGTAAGGCCCGTGAGATTGCCTCTGTGACCGTGAAGAATGTCTATGACGCGGTAGGCTTCCTGCCCGCCCTCTAAGAGTTAGACGACCTCACCTGGTGGCTTCTTCACCGACCATAGACCCCGACCGCAGGTATCTCAGCATCGTTGCCGAGGTACCTGCGGTGGTGTCTGCGCGCCTGGTCAGCTGGCGGGCGAGCCAGGGCCTGGTAGGCCCCGTTGCTGACAGCTGCCACATTACGATTTTGATTAGCGAGGACGCCGGCGGCGACCCCCTGCGCTCCATTGAGCAGGCAGTCACCGGCATCGGCCCCGTGCAGGTGGGCCTGGGCCCGGCTGCAACCTTTGAGCCGGTTACCCCCGTAACCTACCTCCCCGTGGTCGCCGGGGCAGATAGGCTCACCCTAATTCATGCAGCCTGCCAAAAAGTGGTGGGGGAGTCGGTGTCACCTTTTCCCTATGAGCCGCACCTCACCCTAGCCAACCATGCCCCGGCCCCTGCCCTGGCGGCGTCCTTGCAGGACTTTGCGAGCCTTCCGCCTGAGCTTTCGAATTTCACCATCGACCGGCTGACGGTCTACCGATTCAGCGCAGGCAGCTGGCAGCAGCTGGGAACAGTGCGCCTTTAAACAATAGAAGCTTATTCATAAAGATCGGTGGAGCAGGCTCACAGCGAAGCTGCTGGCTCGGATGAAGTGAGCGGGTGCGATAGCACGCAAGAGTGAACAGAATCCGCCGCTAGGCGGGGCGTGAGGGTCAGGCTTGCGCCTATTCCGCCCGCAGATTTGTTTCCTCGCGCGCTCGGAATCTGCTGGGCTCCATCCAGCGTGAGCCTGCGGAATCGCTTATGAATAAGCTTTATCGATAAAACGCTAGTGGTCAGAGTCCACTTCGGTGGTGGTGACCAGTTCAGCGGTGCGGGAGATACCGTTGATTTCATTGGGTACCTCGGGCAGGTCAATGCTGGCAAATACCTCGGCGGTGCCGTCCGCAATCTTTGCTAGAGATACAACGTGTAGCTTCTTGGTGGCGGGGTCGGTGACGTAGGCGGTTTCGCCGTCAACCCAGATGGCGGGGCGGGGGTCCTGCCAGATTTCTGATTCGGTCCAGGAGTCCATGATGTCCACGGAGCCCAGCTCGGTGCCGTCTTCAGCCCAGAAGCGGAGCTTGCCGTCGGTAGTCAGTAGCAGGTGGGAGCCTTCGGGGCCGCGGGCTAGTGAACGGAAGGTATAGGAGACGCCTTCGGGTAGGGCGATCTTAGTGCGTTCCTTGGTGATGGTGTTGATCAGGGCGAACTGTTCGGGGCGTTCGAGTTTGGCGTCCTGGTCGGTTTTGTAGTCGGCAAGTACGATAGCTGAATCAGCTGAGCCGGCCTGGTTGCCGGAGCGGGAGTAGGGGTCTTCGGGGTTGGTGATCTTGGTGAAAGTGCCGTCTGCGTAGATGAGGGCGCCGTCCTGGCAGCCAACGGTAAAGGTGTCATGAGCGGCAATGGCTTCGCCGTGAATGCCGGGGCAGTTGAGGCTTTCGGTGACAACTGAGCCGTCTGCATTGATGACGGCGGCGCCGGTGCGGGCGTCCTCGGTGCCGACCGATACCAGGTACTGGTTGTTCTCGAGGGGGATGGCCAGGCCGTGGTGGGCGTTGGGCAGGGTGATGGTTTCGGTGCTGATGCTGCTTGCGGTGTACTGGTCTGCACCGGTTAGGTCAGCGGGGGAGTAGACCTCGATGGTGCCGCTCTTGTCGGCGAACATGGCTGTGCGGCCGTAGTCGGTGATGACGTGGCCGGTGCCGTCCGCTGCGAAGGACAGGGAGGTGAGGGTGGGGGTGGTGGTGTAGTAGTGGCTGTGGTCGCCGTGGGCCTGGGCCCAGGCGCCCATGTCGAGCATGGTGTAGGAGGAGCCATCTGCTACGACCAGGTGGCGGTTGTCGCCTGCGGGCTGCAGGCGCAGGAAGCCTTCTTTGTCAATGGTTTCGATGACTTCAAAGGTCTTGCCGTCCACAATCATGATTCCGCCGTCGTAGGTCAGGGCGATGCGGGCTGAGGGGGCGGAGGCTTCGGTGATGGCTGCGCCTTCTGCGGTTGCGGTGGCGCTGGCCTGGTCGCTGCTTGCGGTGCTGGAGGGCGCGGACGCTGCCCCGCAACCGGCAAGAGCAAGGGCGAGGGTGGTGCTGATAAGAGTGAAAAGAGGACGAGAGGTGTTATGCATGCCCACCAGTCTAAACTAAATGAGAATCATTTGCATAATGTGAGTGTCAAAAAGGCCCGCACCGGGAAAGCGGTGTGGGCCTTTAGGTAACTTTGGTGGGCTAGAGCAGGTTGTCCTGGCCCAGTTCTTTCAGGGTGTTGACGGTGTTCTTCACGCTCTGGGCGTCGTCGCGTACGGTGACAAGCAGGGCATCTGCGGTGTCAACGATAACAACATCTTCGATACCGATGACCGAAATCTTGCGGCCGGTGTTGTTGACGACGATACCGGTGGATTCTTCGCTGATGACGCTGGACTTATCGCCCAGCACGAAGAGGTCGTCGCCGCTCTTTTCGATGTTGAGGCGGGCTACGGCGTCAAAGTCGCCTACGTCGTCCCAGCTGAAACGACCGGGAACCATAGCTACGTCACCGGCGGCCGCTGCGGGTTCAGCTACTGCATAGTCGATGGCGGTCTTGGGTAGGGTCTCCCAGAGGCGGTTCATGCAGGCCTCGCGGGCGGGGGTATCCCAGGCGCGGGCAATTTCCATGATGCCGGCGTAGAGTTCCGGCTCATTGGCTTCAAGGTGCTGCAGCATGAGGGCGGCAGGGGCCACGAACATGCCGGCGTTCCAGGTGTAGTCACCGCTGGCTACGTACTCGGTTGCGGTGGCCTCGTTGGGCTTTTCGACGAACTGCTCAACGGCAAGGACGCTGGGGGCATCTTCCAGGCCCAGATTCTGGGTTGCCTTGATGTAGCCAAAAGCGGTGGAAGGCTCGGTGGGCTCGATACCGATGGTGACAATCTTGCCGGAGGCTGCGGCGTGTACGGCCTCGCGCACTACGGCCTGGAACTCTTCGACCGGGCTGATGATGTGGTCAGCGGCGAAGGAGCCGATGATGGCCTCGGGGTCGCGCTCGTGCAGAATAGCGCAGGCCAGGCCAATGGCGGCAGCGGAGTCGCGGGGTGAGGGTTCGAGTACCAGGTCAGACACGCGTAGCTCTGAGAGCTGCTGGGTAACGGCGTTGGCGTGGGCCTGGCCGGTAACGACAAGGACGCCGTCAGCTGCCAGGTCAACCAAGCGATCGTAGGTAGCACGAAGAAGGGACGAACCTGTCCCGGTCAGGTCAAGCAAAAATTTAGGTTCTACGGCGCGAGAGAGGGGCCATAGGCGGGAGCCTACGCCGCCGGCCGGAATGAGGGGGTAGAACCGTTCAAGTGGTGTTCTCATCGTTTCTACAGTGTACCCAGAATTGAAGTCATAATGATGAAATCTTTTCCTTAAACTGTACGGCGCCGGTCACTTTTGACGAAAAACTTCACGGCGGCTTCCGCATGATAACGCCGATAGCTGGCTTAAGGGCATTAAAACCTTGCCTATTTCCCGGAAAAGCGGGGTCAAGAGATGGTGACACGGTGTAAGTAAGCAGCCCTAAAACCTGCTAATCTTGCTGTTGAGTAGAACACACAATACGTATGTTGCGTGGGTGCACAGATAGGCTCAACCTATCGGTGTGTCGCCTCGCATCACACAGGAGGTTATTCAGTGCCGAATACATCCAAGGGCACGCTGTATCGCGGCCGTGAGGGTATGTGGTCGTGGGTTGCCCACCGCATTACCGGTATCGCCATTTTCTTCTTCTTGCTGGTTCACGTGCTTGATACCGCCGTCGTCCGCGTCTCTCCCGAGGCCTACAACGCCGTCATGCACATCTACAAGAACCCCATCATGGGTCTGGGTGAAGCTGTGCTGGTAGCAGCCATCGTCTACCACGCCTTTAACGGTATCCGCATTATCCTGGTGGACTTCTGGAAGAACGGCGCCAAGAACCAGAAGGCTATGCTCTGGGGCGTCCTGGTGCTCTGGGCCGTCGTCATGGTTCCCTTCCTCGTCCGTCACTTCATGCTCGTCTTTGGGGGTCACTAAGACATGGCAACTCCTCTGAAAACCAAGATTTCGGTTCCCCGTAGCCGCGACAACACCGTTTCGGGTGTCAAATACAACCGGGCCTCGTCCAAGCGCAACAACTTCGAGATGTTCGCCTGGCTCTACATGCGTGTCTCTGGTGTTCTGCTGGTCATCCTGATTTTCGGTCACCTCTTCGTCAACCTCATGATGGGCGAAGGCGTACACCGCATCGACTTCGGTTTTGTCGGCGGTAAGCTGGCTAACCCCTTCTGGCAGGTCTGGGATCTTCTGCTCCTGTGGCTGGCTATGCTGCACGGCGCTAACGGCATCCGCGTCATCATCGACGATTACGCAGAAAAGGACGGCGTGCGCTTTGCCCTGAAGGTAGCCCTCTTCCTTGCCACCGCTTTCGTGATTCTTCTGGGCACCCTGGTTATCTTCACCTTTGATCCCTGCCCCGCCGGTGCAGCCGCAGACCTTCTGCCCTCCTTCTGCACCGCCCCGTAAGCTATTGGCGCTCTAGATTTTAGAAAGAAGCATTCACACAATGCAGGTACATAAGTACGACGTCGTTATCATCGGCGCAGGCGGCGCAGGCATGCGAGCCGCTATCGAAGCTGGCCAGCGCGTCCGCACCGCTGTGCTCACCAAGCTCTACCCCACCCGCTCCCACACCGGTGCTGCCCAGGGCGGCATGTGTGCGGCTCTGGCTAACGTTGAAGAGGACAACTGGGAGTGGCATACCTTTGACACCATCAAGGGTGGCGACTACCTGGTAGACCAGGACTCAGCTGAGGTCATGGCAAAAGAAGCCATCGATGCCGTTCTCGATCTTGAGAAGATGGGCCTTCCCTTCAACCGCACTCCTGAGGGCCGTATTGACCAGCGCCGCTTTGGCGGCCACACCCGCGACCACGGTAAGGCTCCTGTACGCCGCGCCTGTTACGCAGCAGACCGCACCGGCCACATGATTCTGCAGACCCTCTACCAGAACTGCGTCAAGCACAACGTAGAGTTCTACAACGAGTACTACGTGCTCGACCTGGTTATGGTCGAAGACGAGGACGGCGTCCGCCGCCCCGCAGGTGTTGTCTCCTACGACCTGGCTACCGGCGACGTCCACGTCTTCCAGGCCAAGAGCGTTATCTTCGCCTCCGGCGGCTGTGGCAAGATTTTCAAGACCACCTCCAACGCCCACACCCTAACCGGTGACGGCATGGCAATTGCCCTGCGCAACGGTATTCCGCTGGAAGACATGGAGTTCGTGCAGTTCCACCCCACCGGTCTTGCTGGCCTGGGTATTCTGGTCTCTGAGGCTGCCCGCGGTGAAGGCGGTATTCTGCGTAACTCCGACGGCGAACGCTTCATGGAACGTTACGCCCCCACCATTAAGGACTTGGCCCCCCGCGACATCGTGGCTCGCTCCATGGCCAATGAGGTTCGTGAAGGCCGAGGCTGTGGCCCCAACAAGGACTACGTCCTTCTGGATCTCACCCACCTCGAGCCCTCTCACATTGACGAGAAGCTCCCTGACATCACCGAGTTCGCTCGCACCTACCTGGGCGTTGAACCCTACACCGAGCCCGTTCCTGTCTTCCCTACCGCCCACTACGCTATGGGTGGCATCCCCACCAACATCAAAGCAGAGGTCCACTCTAACTCTGAGGACATCATCCCCGGCCTGTACGCTGCCGGTGAGGTCGCCTGCGTATCGGTGCACGGCTCCAACCGCCTGGGTACCAACTCCCTGCTCGACATCAACGTCTTCGGTAAGCGCGCCGGTATCTACGCGGCAGAATACGCAGCCTCAGCTGACTTCCTGCCCATCCCCGATGACGCAGCCGATGCCACCTTGGAACTGCTCAACCAGATTCGCAATGGCGAAGGCACCGAAAAGGTAGGCCAGCTGCGCAAGGAACTGCAGGACGTCATGGACGCCGACATGCAGGTTTTCCGCACCGAGGCAACCATCCACAACGCCGTCAACAAGATTGTTGAGCTCGAAGAGCGTTACAAGAACATCCAGATTCAGGACAAGGGCAAGCGCTTCAACCTCGACCTGCTTGAAGCTGTCGAGCTGGGCTTCCTGCTGGAGCTGGCCAAGGTCATGTCTGTGGCTGCCCTGCACCGCAAGGAGTCCCGCGGCGGTCACTTCCGCGAAGACTACCCCGACCGCGACGATGCCAACTTCATGAAGCACTCAATGGTCTACCTCGATGAGAACGCCGAGATGGAAGGCATCAAGGGCCTGCGCTTCGACACCAAGCCCGTGACCTTCACCCGCTACGAACCGATGGAGCGTAAGTACTAAAATGGCTGATTTTGAAGCACGTGAACCCGAATCCAAGGTTGAGCTGAAGTCTGAGTCAGGCGAAGCGGGCGCTATTCCCACCTTCGACGTGACTGTGCAGGTTCGCCGCTACAACCCCGAAGAGTCAGCAGAAGCCCACTGGGACGAATTTAAGCTGACCATGTACGGCACCGACCGTGTGCTCGATGCCCTGCACAAGATCAAGTGGGAGATTGACGGATCGCTATCCTTCCGTCGCTCCTGTGCTCACGGTATCTGCGGCTCCGATGCCATGCGCATCAATGGCCGTAACCGCCTGGCCTGCAAGACCCTGCTCAAGGACCTTGACCTGTCTAAGCCCATCACCGTTGAGCCCATCAAGGGTCTGCCCTGCGAGAAGGACCTCATCGTAGACATGGAACCCTTCTTCCAGGCATACCGCGAGATTATGCCCTTCCTGGTCAACGACACCCACGAGCCGGAGCGCGAGCGCTACCAGTCCCAGGAGGACCGCGCCCGCTTTGACGACACCACCAAGTGCATCCTCTGCGCTGCCTGTACCTCGTCCTGCCCCGTTTTCTGGACTGACGGCCAGTACTTCGGCCCCGCAGCTATCGTCAACGCCCACCGCTTCATCTTTGACTCTCGCGATGACGCCGGTGATATGCGTCTTGAGATTCTCAACGATAAGGAAGGCGTCTGGCGCTGCCGCACCACCTTCAACTGTACTGAGGCCTGCCCCCGCGGTATTGAGATCACCAAGGCGATTGCCGAGGTCAAGCAAGCTATTTTGGCTCGCTCGCTCTAAGGTGACATACAGGGTAGGTAGTATGCACATCAGTGACCCGGCTACTCGCTAGCTGAGGAAGTCAGGTAAGTCTCAACAGGCAGGGGCGGGGCAGTACCATCTGGTATCTGCCCCGCCCCTTGCTTATTTTTTAAAAAAAGAAGTCCCCCTCCAGCAAGGAGGGGAACCCCGACCAGGAAGACTTCACTTAGCTAGCAGGTGCCGCTGGTAATCTTCTGGTCGTTGCCGGCGTTAGAGTCCGGCAGGATGGGGCCATTACCGTTGAAGTAGAGGACCGTATCCTTGTTGTAGTTGGTGGAGTTACCCAGGTTGGACCACTGGATCGTGGGGTAGCACTGACCTTCGATGCGCAGGGGGGTGCGACGAGTATCATTAACCGAAGTGCCATAACGCTGAGGGATAGTAATCTTGGAGCTGTAGGACCCTAAATCACTGGAAGAAGCAACGGTAACGGTGCTCTTGGGGGTGATGTTTGAAGAGCCAGCAGAGGCACTCCCATCCCAGATAAGGCGAGCCTGGCAGTTAACCCTATCGACAGAGATATCTTGGTTTGCTGTCAAAGTAACGGTAAAGGTGCTGGCTCTGGTGCCCTTAGCCGGTGAAGTGGTAAGAGTCCAAGATCCATCGGAGGGGTAATTTACTCCGGGTACAGTTGCGCTACTGGCATTGAAAGTCCATGTGACGGTCTGACCTGCGTAAATCATGCCACTACTGCTTACGACATTGAGGTAAATTGAGGTGGTCTGAGAGTTTACATTGCCTTTGCCGAAAAAGAGACTACAAATAGATCCATAGGGGCTAGTGGAGGCGGCGTAGGCGGGAATCGCTGAGGTAGCAAGAACTGCAGGGGCGGCCCAGGCAGCGCCTTTAGCCAAATTACGGCGTGAAACCGATGCGGGCATAAGAAGAAGTACCTTATCTTTTGAAAAATCTTACATCTAAGAGGAGCCGTTCCCTAATTTTTGAGATGACTCTACTCGATTCTACTGAAAAATCTTAGAAGAACTGTGCAAAAGCCCCATATTAACACACACTATTTAAGTGACTTGTTTCAAGTGGCCTGGCCTGGTCAGGTAAAAATAGAGAGGTGTTGTTTGCTTCCCAAGGCCCTCTGTGGTGGAAATCACAGGGATGAACTGGGTCTAGCTTCTTGAATTATAATGAAATATAGGGTAAACAACGGCGGCTTGATAGGCTAAATAGTTAAACTGGTAGTTATGGTTTCTCTACATATTACTGACGGTATCTTGGGTTTGCACCCTGCCAGCCGTAGTTTTAAAGACTCCGTTCAGTCGCTACTGCCTGAACTCATAGATTTCCGCCGTCAGGTGCATCAGAACCCTGAGCTGTCCTACCTTGAGAACAAGACGACCGAGCGTATTTTCCGTACCCTCACCGAGGCGGGGCTGGCACCCAAGCATTTGAAGGGAACCGGTTGCTATGTTGATGTAGGTTCTGGCCCGATGGCCGCTGCCCTGCGCGCCGATATCGATGCCCTGCCTATTCAGGAGGAAACTGACCTGCCCTACGCTTCTCAGGTCGATGGCGTCATGCATGCCTGCGGTCACGATATTCACCAGACCGTCATGCTGGGGGTTGCTATTGCCCTGCACCGCCTTCACCAGGAGCTTCCCCTGGGCGGCACTGTGCGTATTATTTTCCAGCCGGCTGAGGAACAGCTGCCCGGCGGGGCCGTGGACGTCATTGCCCAGGGCATCCTTGAGGGTGTGCCCCGCGCCTTTGCCCTGCACTGCGAACCCAAGGTTGACGTGGGCAAAATTGGTACCCGCATCGGTGCTATCACGAGCGCCTCCGACACCATCAAAATCACTCTTAAGGGCCGCGGCGGTCATACCTCCCGCCCGCACCTGACCGAGGACGTCATCTACGCTCTCTCCCAAATCGCGATTAACGTACCTGCTGTGCTCTCGCGCAAGACGGACGTCCGCTCCGGCGTGCTGGTTGCCTGGGGGCAGGTTGAGGCGGGGGTAGCTCCTAACGCTATTCCGTCTACCGCTTTCTTGGCGGGTACCATGCGCTGCCTGGATGCGGACGTCTGGAAGCAGGCCGGTGCCATGCTCGATGAGGTGGTCGACCAGATTGCTGCCCCCTACAACGTAGAGGTTGAGCTTGAGCACTACCGGGGGGTTCCGCCGTCCGTCAATACCGAAGATGAGGTTGCCATGGTTGAGGCGGCCTCCCGCGCGGAACTGGGGGAGGATTCCGTGGTGCTGGTGGAGCAGTCCATGGGCGGGGAAGATTTCGCCTGGATGCTCCAGGAGGTTCCCGGCGCCCTGATTCGTTTGGGTACCCGAGTGCCCGGTGGGGTGACCTACGATCTGCACCGGGGCGACTACGCGCCGGACGAGCGCGCGATCGAGTACGGAGTGCAGGTCATGGCGGCGACCGCGCTGCGGGCTATCCGCTCGGAGCTGTCTCGCAGCTAACCTCCAGTAGGTTACCGGCTGGTAACTTTTTTAGAAAATTTTTGAGAGGGCAGGGCGCCCGCCTCTGCTATCCGGGGTGGCCTCCTACCCTCTGTGATTAGCTTAAACGCCCAAGCAGTGTGATTAAACAGCAGGGGCGTGTTGTGCGCTTCACGTTTTTTAAGGTAAATCGGGGGTGAATGGGAAGCTGAATCACACTAAGATGTGTTGTGTTACGCAAAATTTTCTCTGAAAGCACCTTCACACACAGTTGGCGTAAACTATGCGCCGTTCGCTTTCAGGGCCGTACGAAAAGGACCTTCATGGCTTTCTCACGTAAGCACGTTGCATCCACCGGCTCTATCCTGGGTGTCTCAGCCCTGCTGCTGTCAGCATGTGGTGCTGCCCCCGAAGAATCATCCGCATCTTCTAGCGAGAACAGCGACTACCTGGGTTGCATCGTTTCTGACTTCGGTGGCTTCAACGACAAGTCCTTCAACCAGAACTCCTACAAGGGTCTGAAGGACGCTGTCGCCGAATACGGCATCGAGTACAAGGAAGCTCAGTCAGCCTCAGATACCGACTACGGCCCCAACGTTAACCAGATGGTTCAGTCAGGCTGCAACCTGACCATCACCGTTGGCTTCAACCTGGCTAAGACTACTCAGGAAGTAGCTACCCAGAACCCCGACACGCACTTCACCATCGTTGACGATAACTCTATCGAGCTCGACAACGTCCGCCCCATCGTATTCGACACCGCCCAGGCTGCCTTCCAGGCAGGCTACCTGGCCGCTGCCCAGACCAAGACCGGTAAGGTTGCAACCTACGGCGGCGCTGAATACCCCACCGTGACTATCTTCATGGACGGTTTTGCTCAGGGCGTTGCCTACTACAACGAGCAGAAGGGCGCCAACGTTGAGGTACTCGGCTGGAACACCGAGAGCCAGTCAGGTACCTTCACCGGTGACTTCGAGGACGCCTCAAAGGGCAAGGTTAACACCCAGAACTTCCTCGATCAGGGCGCAGACATCATCCTGCCCGTAGCTGGCCCCGTAGGTTCCGGTACCCTTGAAGCTGTTAAGGAATACAACGCTACTAACCCCGAAAACCCTGCCTCTGTTGTTTGGGTTGACGCTGACGGCGTTGAAACCAACCCCGATTACGCTGATATCATCCTGACTTCTATCCTCAAGAAGATGGATACCGCAGTTACCGAAACCATCAAGGCTGACCTGGACGGCAACTTCACCTCCGACGCCTACATTGGCACCCTGGAGAACGACGGCGTTGGCCTGGCCCCCTTCCACAGCTTCGAATCAGCAGTCTCAGACGAGGCCAAGGCTGAGCTCGATAAGATCAAGGAAGACATCATCTCAGGTGCCATCAAGGTCGAAACCGCAGGTACCCCCACCGCCTAAACAGCTAGGTTAGCCGCAGGCTACTCACAACGGCTCACACCCTCGAAACGAGAGGTGTGAGCCGTTTGTCTGGCAAGCGGTCCTGCTCTTGCAGACAGCCTTTAGGGTAGGGGCCTAAACCGCTAAACTAGGCACAAACACTCCTTCACTCTGCAGCCTCCACCGGGCCGTAGCGTGCGTCCGGTTCTCACACAGAAAGCCACCCCATGAAACTCGAACTGCGCAAGGTCACCAAACGTTTCGGTGACTTTACCGCGAACGACAGCATCGACCTTGTGGTCCGCCCCGGCACAGTACACTGTCTACTGGGCGAAAACGGTGCAGGTAAGTCCACTCTCATGAACGTTATCTTCGGTCTGTACCGGCCTACCGAAGGTCAGCTGTTCATCGATGACCAGCCGGTTGAGTTCTCTGGCCCCTCAGACGCTATGGCAGCAGGCATCGGTATGGTACACCAGCACTTTATGCTGGTACCTGTTTTCACCGTCGCCGAGAATGTGGCTCTGGGTTCTGAATCTCTCAAGGGCGGTACCCTCGACCTTGAGACCACCCGCCGTAAGATTCGTGAGATTTCTGACCGCTACGGTTTTGCGGTTGACCCCGACGCCATCGTTGAAGACCTGCCCGTTGGTGTGCAGCAGCGCGTTGAAATCATCAAGGCCCTTGTCCGTGATGCCGAAATTCTTATTCTTGACGAGCCCACTGCCGTGCTTACCCCGGCAGAAACAGACCAGCTGCTGGGTATCATGGACCAGCTCCGCAAGGACGGCAAGTCCCTGCTCTTCATCTCCCACAAGCTCCGCGAAGTCCGTGAAATTTCGGATGACATCACCGTCATCCGTCGCGGCAAGGTCGTGGGCCATGCTGATTCCTCCATGTCGACCACCGAACTAGCCTCGCTCATGGTGGGTAAGGCCGTGCAGCTGACCGTTGAGAAGGACGCCGCCCAGACCAACGACCAGACTTTTGCCGTTGAAAACCTCACCCTGGTTGCAGAGAACGGCGTACCCCTGCTCAAGGACGTCAGTTTCACCGTGCACGGCGGCGAAATTCTCGCCGTTGCCGGTGTGCAGGGTAACGGCCAGACTGAACTAGCAGAATCTATTATCGGTCTGCACCCCAAAGCCACCGGCTCTATGAAGCTCAACGGCACCGAGCTGCTGGGCATGACCACCAAGCAGGTCCTGCGTACCGGTGTCGGCTTCGTGCCCGAAGACCGCAGCAAGGACGGCCTCGTCGGATCCTTCTCTATCTCAGAGAACCTAATCCTCGACCTCTTTGACACCAAAGACTTCTCATCGGCAGGCACCCTCAACCGGGCCAAGATCTCAGCTAATGCCGACCGGGCAGGAACCGAGTTCGACATCCGCATGGGCTCCAAGGAGCACACCGCCTCGACTTTATCCGGCGGTAACCAGCAGAAGATTGTTGTAGCTCGTGAACTTTCCCGCCCGCTCGAACTCTTCGTCGCTTCCCAGCCCACCCGCGGCGTCGACGTCGGCTCCATCGAGTTCATCCACAAGCGCATCGTCGAAGAACGAGACAAGGGCGTGCCCGTCATCATCGTCTCCACCGAACTCGACGAGGTTTACGGACTAGCTGACCGCATCGCCGTCTTCTTCCACGGCGAACTCATGGGCATCGTCCCGCCCAGCACGCCCCGCTCCGTGCTCGGCCAGATGATGGCAGGAGCCACCTACGAAGAAGCCCTCGCAGCAGCCGCAGAACACGAAGAAGAAGCCCCCAGCGCTTCCCACACCAAGCACCTGGCAACTACCCCCGAGACCCCCTGGGCAGAAGGAGAAGAGAATGAGCGAGCATAAGCCCGCAACCCCGCAGGTAGACCCTGCCCTCGCTGCCGATACGGCAGTCAAAACCCCGCCCCAGGACGTCCCCTCCCAGCTGGTAGCCACCGAGAAGCCCTCAACCTTCGCCCGCATTGCAGGTGGCAGTGTCGGCCTCTCCATCGGCGCAGCCCTGGCAGCCTTTATCGTCGGTGGCCTGCTCATTGCAGCGACCGACCCTGCCACCCAGAAGGCAGCGACCTACTTCTTCGCCCGCCCCATGGATACCATCAGCGCAGGTTTCAGCGCAGCCTACGAAGCCTACGTGGCCCTGCTCCAGGGTGCTATCTACAACCCCAACGGTAGAAGCTTCGCCCAGCAGATTCGCCCCATCACCGAAACCCTCACCATGGCCACCCCGCTCATCTTTGCGGGCCTAGCAGTAGCCCTCTCCTTCCGAGCAGGCCTCTTCAACATTGGTGCCCAGGGCCAGATCATCCTTGGCGCTATCGTTTCAGGTTGGGTCGGCCTCAACGCTGGCCTGCCCCTGCCCGTCATGATTCCCCTGGTCATCCTTGGCGGTATCATCGGCGGCGCCATCTGGGGCGGTATTATCGGCGTCCTCAAGGCTAAGACCGGAGCCCACGAAGTCATCCTGTCCATCATGATGAACTACATCGCCGCTAACCTGCTCACCTACCTACTTAAAATCCCTGTCCTGCAGGCAGCCGGTAGCTCCAACCCCATCTCTGATTCCCTCCCCGAGAGCGCAGTCTTCCCCCTCCTCCTGGGTAACCCCTTCCGCCTCCACCTGGGCTTCATCGTTGCTATCCTGGCCGTCATCTTTGTCAGCTGGCTCCTGAACCGATCCACCATCGGCTTCCGCCTACGCGCAGTCGGCGCCAACCCCAATGCAGCCCGTACTGCAGGTATCTCCGTATCCTCCGGCTACATCATCGTTATGGCTATCTCCGGTGCCCTAGCAGGCCTGGCCGGCACCGCCCAGGTATCCGGTACCGAAAAAATTATCACTATCGGCATCGCCGGCTCACTGGGCTTCGACGCCATCACCGTAGCCCTGCTCGGACGCTCCACCCCCTGGGGCACCTTCTTCGCGGCGATCCTCTTCGGCGCCTTCCGTGCAGGCGGTGTTACCATGCAGGTCGCCACCGGTACTGACATCGATATTGTTCTGGTGCTCCAGGCTCTTATCGTCCTCTTCATCGCAGCGCCCCCGCTCGTCCGTTCCCTATTCCACCTGCCCGACCCCACCGGCAAGCCCAAGAAAAAGAAGTCAGCTAAGAAGAAGGCCGTGGAGGCATAACCATGAGCGTCACTGCAACTCCCGAAACCACCGCCAGCACTTCAGAAGAAAAGCTGGTCGTCAAAAACTGGAAGAACCCCATCATCTACGGGGTACTCTCCATTATCGGCACCCTGCTCATCGCCCTGCGCGCCCCTAAGAGCACCATCAGCCTAGGCATCAGCGACGGCGTCAGCTGGTTCTCCGTCGAACCCCTGAACATCAACCCCCAGATCTACGGCTGGGTAGCCTCCATCGTCATGCTGGCCCTCGCAGGCTACGCCCTGGTGACCACCAACGCCGGTAAGGCCCCGGGCCGCTGGGTAGCGCCCCTCTTCTGGTTCTCCTTCGCCTCTGGCCTACTCATCTGGGCGATCGGTTCCACTGCTAAGCCGGAACTCTCCCTGGTCTCCCTACTCAACGGCGCCGTGCTGCTCTCCATCCCCATGATCTTCGGCTCCATGGGCGGCCTGCTCTGCGAGCGCTCCGGCATCGTCAACATCGCCATCGAAGGCCAGCTCCTGCTGGGCGCCTTCTCCGCCGTCATCGTTGGCTCTACTACCGATAGTCCCTGGGCCGGCCTCATCGCAGCTATGGTTGGCGGTATGCTCGTCTCTGCCCTGTTGGCCCTCTTCTCCATCAAGTACCTGGTGGACCAGGTCATCGTGGGTGTCGTGGTCAACGTTCTGGTCTCAGGCCTCACCGGCTTCCTTTATGCCCGTGTCCTTGAGGCCAACGCCGCTACCCTCAACTCTGCGCCCAAGCTGCCGGCCTTCGCCATCCCCGGCCTCTCCGAGATCCCTGTTCTGGGCCCCGTCCTCTTCAACCAGAACGTACTGGTCTACCTCATGTACATCGTGGTAGCCGTCATCTGGTTCGCCCTCAACAAGACCCGCTGGGGCCTACGCACCCGCGCCGTCGGAGAACACCCTAAGGCCGCCGACACCCTGGGCGTCAACGTCAACCGCCTACGCGCCACCAACGTGCTGCTGGCCGGTGCCGTAGCCGGTATGGGCGGCGCCTTCTTCACCCTGGTCTCCGTCTCCTCCTTCAACTCCGACATGACCGCAGGCCAGGGCTACATCGCCCTCGCCGCCCTCATCTTCGGCCGCTGGACTCCCATCGGAGCCCTCTCCGCCGCCCTCCTCTTCGGCTTCTCCCTCAACCTGCAGTTCGTCCTCTCCATCCTGGGCACCAGGGTGCCCACCGAACTGCTCGCCATGCTGCCCTACCTGGTCACCATCTTCGCGGTAGCCGGTCTGGTGGGGCGCTCCCGCGGCCCCGCCGCAGTGGGCAAGCCCTACATCAAGGAGTAGGTCCGGACGGACGCGTGGCCGCCCCGCTTGCACAGCAAGGGGCGGCCACTGCCGTCTTAACATTGTTGGACCTGAGTAGGGAGGTGGAGGCGGACGCCCCGGCAGCCGACTGGCTGGGATGAGTAGGGTTTTCCGCGAAGCGAAACAGAAATCCCTGCGAATTAGCCGAGCCTGCGAGGCTACATGAATCGCGTGCGAGCTCTGCGAGCCTGCGAGAAGGTTAGTCGGTAAAGGGGCATCCGTCTCCGCCTCCCCATACCTGTAGAAAAACAAAGAAAGATACCAATGACTACGCAAGACATTGACTGGGACCAGCTCACCGCTGCCGCCACCGCAGCCCTGGAGAACTCCTACTCGCCCTACTCCAACTTCGCGGTGGGGGCCGCAGCCCTAACCACCGACGGGCGCCTGATTACCGGCGCTAACATCGAAAACGCCTCCTATGGGATTACCCTCTGTGCCGAATGCTCCCTCATTTCCGAGCTCTTCCGCACCGGCGGTGGCAAGCTCGCGGCCTTTGCCTGTGTCGATAAGGACGGTAACGCCCTGATGCCCTGCGGCCGCTGCCGCCAGCTGCTCTACGAACACAGCACCCCCGGCATGCTCCTGCGCTCCACCAGCGGAGTGCTCTCCATCGAGCAGATGCTGCCCGACGCTTTCGGCCCCGACCGCCTAGCTGCCCCCTAACGTCCTTATCTTTCCCGTTCACTAACCGCTTTGCTCAGGCCATGCCCCGGCGCAAACTGGCATACTGGAAGAGATGCCCGAACAATACGACACAACAGGGCAGGGGAGCGAAGCTGCACCCTGCCGGGAAGGTGAGTGCTTGAGCACCGAAGCTTTCGACGCCGTAGACATTATCCGCACCAAACGCGACCACGGAACCCTCACCAACGACCAGATCGACTGGGTCATCGACGCCTACACCCGCGGCGTCGTAGCCGACGAGCAGATGAGCGCCCTGGCCATGGCCATCTTCCTCAACGGCATGAACCGCGAAGAGATTGCCCGCTGGACCGACGCCATGATCCGCTCCGGCGAGCGCATGGACTTCTCATCCATCATCGGCCCCGACAAAAAGCGTGCCACCGCAGACAAGCATTCCACCGGCGGCGTCGGCGACAAAATCACCCTGCCCCTGGCCCCGCTGGTCGCCGTCTACAACGTGGCCGTGCCCCAGCTCTCAGGCCGCGGCCTGGGCCACACCGGGGGTACCCTCGACAAGCTCGAAGCTATTCCCGGTTGGCAGGCTAACATTTCCAACGAAAAAACCCTCGATATTCTCGGTACCGTCGGTGCTGTTATCTCAGCCGCAGGTACCGGCCTGGCCCCCGCCGACAAGAAGCTCTACGCCCTGCGCGACACCACCTCCACTGTCGAGGCAATCCCGCTCATTGCCTCGTCCATCATGAGCAAGAAAATCGCCGAAGGTACCGACTCCCTGGTGCTCGACGTCAAGGTCGGTTCCGGCGCCTTTATGAAGGACGCCGCACGCGCCCGCGAGCTGGCAGAGGTCATGGTTGAGCTGGGGCAGGGGGCCGGCGTTAAAACCAGTGCCCTGCTCACCACCATGGACACCCCCCTGGGCCTGGCCGTTGGCAATGCCAACGAGGTGGCAGAATCCGTTGAGGTGCTCGCTGGTGGCGGACCCGCCGATATTGTCGAACTGACCGTCGAGCTGGCCCGCGTTATGCTCAAAAACTCCGGCGTCGATGCCGACCCCGCCGAGGCTCTTGCGGACGGCCGCGCCATGGACAAGTGGCGCGAGATGATTTCCGCCCAGGGTGGGGACCCCGATGCAGCCCTGCCGCAGGCCCGCGAAACCCACACCGTCTACGCTAACGCAAGCGGCACCCTAACCCGCCTGGACGCCCTGGCCGTGGGTGTGGCGTCCTGGCGTCTGGGTGCAGGCCGAGCCCGCAAAGAAGACGCCGTGCAGCTGGCAGCGGGTATCAACCTGCACGCCAAGCCCGGCGACAGCGTCACCGCAGGTCAGCCCCTGATGACCCTGATGACCGACACTCCCGAACGCTTTGAACGAGCCCTGGAATCCCTCAAGGACGCCTGGACTATCGGAGACGATTACACCCCTACCGACCTGATTCTGGATAGAATCAACGCTTAAAACCTCCCCTCGACCCTGCAAGAAAAGAGAAGAACCGTGGGCCTATTTAGCCGCAAGAAAACTCAGGCACCTGCCCCCGCACAGAACACCGCCCAAACCGCCGCCCTCGACACCGCCCAAACCACCGCCCAGCGGGATGTTCTGGCACCCGGTATCGACGCCGAACAGGCACATACCCCCACAGCCGCTGAGGCTGCCCCTGCCCCCACAGGCCTGGGCGCAGGCGAGGGTCTCAAGGCCGTTGTCAAGCTCATGCGTGCCACGGCAGAGGGCCAGGTGACCCTGAACCTGACCCAGAACGCCAACGACATGAAGTACACCCTCTACCAGCGCGGCCAAGAAGTTGAATCTGGTCTGGTCACCCCCGGTAGCGAGTGGTTCCAGGCCGTTGCTGACCTCTACGTTGAGGAAGAAAAGAGCGAGCGCGGTGCCTGGAACCGTGCTCTGATCGTGGTTAATCCCGCTATCGGCAGCGATGCGGCTGTGCAGGTTTCTTTCATGAACACCGCCACTAGCAAGACCTACAACCTCAACTACGCCCTGGATATGGGTGCTGCCCAGGCTCAGCAGGCTGGTGAAGCTGGGCAGATCGGTGGGGCTGAGCAGACCGGTGAGGCCCAGCAGGGTAAGGACGCTGCCCCCGCCCCGGTTGCCGCAGGGCAGGGGGAAACAGCAGCCCAGGCCGAGGACCGCATGAGCCGTATCTCGGCCCGCCTGGCCCAGGAGAAGGCCGCGCAGGAGAAAGCTGACCAGAGCGAAGCGGAGAAGGTAGAAAGCCCCGCTGAGAAAGCCTTAGACATCGCTGAAGAAGCGGCTGTAGAGCCTGTGCAGGAAGAGGCCCCCGCGGCAGAAGAAGCAGCGCCCGTCGAAGATGCCGCCCCGGCAGAAGAAGTAGCTGCAGCCGACGAGAATGACGCCCACCAGCTACCCACCCACCTGGACGACAGCGAATTCGAAGCCGATGACCAGCCCCAGACCTCCGCTGCACCGGCCCAGGCCCGCAGCATGCCCGCGTCCGCCCCGACCCTGGATGCCCCCATGACCGGCACCAGCGTCGATATCGCTCCCTCCTACGCCGAGCACAGCCAGCCCAAGCCTTCTGCCACCAAGAAGGCCAGCGGCAACCTGGTGCTGACCGAAGCCGAGGTTGTCTCCCGCTTTGCCCCCGCCTATGAGGCTCTGTTCGGGGCAGAGGGTACTGCCCGCGATGTGTCCACCGTGCTTATCCGTGTGCGTACCCTGGGGTCCTACTACGACGCCCTTACCCACGTGCGCCGCAACGGCTTCTGGGAGCAGGTGCGCACCTTCGACCTGATCCCCGAAGAGACCCTGGCGATTCTGCAGCTCAAGGCCGACTCCTACAAGGAAGGCCACGGCTCACCCCTGGCCATTAACATCCGCTTCACCCCCGGCACCCCGGTCGAGGCCTCCTTCGACTACGCCGATGAAGAAGCCTTCGTGCGCTATCCCGAGCACCTGCCCGCCCAGCAGTATGTTGAAGAGCTGCGTATGTTCCCCCGTACCGGCGAGAACATCCCGGCCCACATGAGCGAGGCCCTGGCCTCCTGGACCTTCTAGGCCCGCTCACCCCTCACCTGACGCACCCGCCCCGAAAGAGCCCCGGCCTTTTCGGGGCGGGCCACTACTGAAAGAACCTTTCCCGCATGACCGCACCCGCACCCACCCTGACCTGGCTACAGAAACTTCCCAAAGTCTGCCTGCACGACCACCTCGACGGTGGCCTGCTGCCCGAGACCCTTATCGAGTTAGCTGACCAGGTGGGCCACACCCTGCCCGCGACTGACCCGCAGGAACTGGGGGAGTGGTTCAAACAGGCAGCAGACTCCCGCTCCCTGGCCCGCTACCTAGAAACCTTTGAGCACACCGTAGCCGTCATGCAAACCGCAGATAACCTGCGCCGGGTCGCCCGCGAGCACGTACTGACCCTGGCCGCCGACGGCGTTATCTACGGCGAGGTGCGCTGGGCCCCTGAACTGCACCTGCGCGGCGGGCTGACCATGGCCCAGGCCGTTGAAGCGGTCGCCGACGGGCTCATGGACGGCATGGAGCAGGTAGCTCGGGCCGGCGGACGCATCCTGGTCAACCAGATTCTGTGCGCCATGCGCCACCAAAACAACTCCCTGGAGGTTGTCAAAACCGCCCTAGCCTACCGGGCCCTGGGTGTGGTGGGCTTCGACCTGGCCGGGCCCGAGGACGGCTACCCCACAGCCCTGTGCGCCGAAGCCCTGAACCTTGCTGCCGAGCACTTCCTGCCCGTCACCCTCCACGCCGGTGAAGCCTTCGGCCTGGCCTCTATCCGCGAAGCCCTGGTCACCGGCCGGGCCCTGCGACTGGGTCACGGCGTCCGCATCACCGAAGACATCACAGCCCGTACCCTGGCAGAGATCGACCCCGACGGCTCACTGATGCCCGGGGCAGACCCCAGCCAGACCGTCCTGCAGCTGGGCGAGGTTGCCGAAGCCGTCAAAAACCGCCGTATCGTGCTTGAAACCTGCCCCTGCTCCAACCTGCAGACCGACGCTGCCGAAAAAGCCAGCAACGTGGGGCAGAAGAAGGCCTTTGAACCGGCCCTCAGCCACGAAGAGCACCCGGCGGCCCTGCTCCTACAGGCCGGGTTCGCGGTCACCATCAACCCCGATAACCGCCTCATGAGCGCCACCAGCATGACCCGGGAATTCGCCGAACTCGCAACCCACCAGGGCTTTGGTCTACCCGAATTCTTTGAAGTCACCTACAACGCCATCAACGGAGCCTTCTGCTCCTTCGACGAAAAACAGGCCCTGCTCACTAGCGTCCAGAGTGCCTACGGGCAGCTGGCCCTTGAAGAGCCCGGCCGGGCAGACGCCGACCAGGAAGAGCAGCGCGGCGCATGACCCGGCCAAGACAAGAACACCCCGGCCCAGCACCAGAACCCGGTGACCTTGGGGGCAGCTTCGAGCACCTGATGGAGCTTATGCAGACCCTCCGCAGCCCCGACGGCTGCGCCTGGACGTTAGCCCAAACCCACGCGTCCATCATGCACTACCTCATCGAAGAAACCTACGAGGTCGCCGAAGCCGTTGAAGCCCCCGGCGGGGTCAACCTGCCCCTGCTGCGCGAAGAATTGGGGGATGTGCTGCTCAACGTCATCTTCCACGCCACCATGGCCGCCGAAACCCCGGCCGCGCAGGGCGGCTTCACCATGCAGGATGTCATCGACGGGCTCGCTGCCAAACTGGTGCGCCGCAACCCCCACGTCTTCGCGTCCACCGACCGGGGCAGGGAAAAGCTTAGCGCCGCCGACATCTACGACGCCTGGGATCAGCTCAAAAAAGCCGAAAAACCCGAACGCACCGGCCCCTTTGACGGGCTCCCGCCAGCCCTGCCCGCGCTCGCCCTCGCCGCTAAGGTCGCGGAGAGAGCCGAGACCGCCGGGGCTGACCTTACAGGCGCGGACGCCGGTGGGCAGCTTCCAGCCTTCGCCAACGAGCAGGAGCTGGGCGCCTACCTCTACAAGCTGGCAGCCTCTACCCGCACAGCCGGGCTTGATGCAGAACGGGCCTTGCGGACCTATGTGCAAGGGTTAATACGCCACCCCACCAGCCCCCCCATAAGGTAGTTGTGACCCGTTGGTCAGAATCCCACAAAACCTCAGAAGTGCTGAAGAAAACCGTTGGAAATGTTGAATTCCTGTGTGCTTATGTGGGTTTTTTGGTAGACTGGGGGCATAAACGCGCACGGGCTAAAAGACCCGATCAGCAACCGGCTGTAGCGCTATATAGCCATTTTCATTTCTCATCCTTCAAGGAGCATTTTCATGGCTTTGATTACCGCAGTTCACGCTCGTCAGATTCTTGACTCACGCGGCAACCCCACCGTTGAGGTTGAGGTTCTGCTCGAAGACGGCGCTTTTGGCCGTGCAGCAGTTCCCTCAGGCGCATCCACCGGTGAGTGGGAAGCCGTAGAGCGCCGCGACGGCGACAAGGCTGTTTACCTGGGCAAGGGCGTTCTCGGCGCTGTCTCTGCAGTGATTGAAGAAATCGCTGAAGAGGTTATCGGCATCGACGCAACCGACCAGCGCGCTGTCGACGCAGCCATGATCGCCCTGGACGGCACCAACAACAAGGGCAAGCTCGGCGCAAACGCTATCCTCGGCGTTTCCATGGCCGTTGCTAAGGCTGCAGCTGAGTCCTCAGACCTGCCCCTCTACAAGTACCTGGGCGGCCCCAACGCTCATGTCCTGCCCGTTCCCATGATGAACATCCTCAACGGTGGCTCACACGCTGACTCCAACGTTGACATCCAGGAATTCATGATCGCCCCCATCGGCTTCGACACCTTCTCCGCTGCCCTGCAGGCTGGCGTTGAGGTTTACCACGCCCTCAAGAGCGTTCTGCACGACCGCGGCCTGTCCACCGGTCTGGGCGACGAGGGTGGCTTCGCTCCTAACCTCGACTCCAACGCTGCAGCTCTTGACCTGATCATCGAGGCTATCGAGAAGGCCGGCTACAAGCCCGGTGAAGAAATCGCCCTGGCTCTGGACGTCGCTTCTTCTGAGTTCTACAACGACGGTGCCTACGACTTCGAAGGCCAGAAGAAGTCCGCAGCTGAAATGTCTGCCTACTACGCTGACCTGGTTGCTAAGTACCCCCTCGTTTCCATCGAGGACCCCCTGGACGAGAACGACTGGGAGGGCTACAAGACCCTCACCGCCGAAATCGGCGACAAGGTTCAGATCGTTGGCGACGACCTCTTTGTGACCAACCCCGAGCGTCTGGCTCAGGGTATCGAGGGTGGCGCTGCTAACGCCCTGCTTGTGAAGGTAAACCAGATTGGTTCACTGACCGAGACCTTCGACGCTATGAGCATGGCTCAGCGCAATGAGTACCGTTGCATGGTTTCACACCGCTCGGGTGAGACCGAGGACGTCACTATCGCTGACCTGGCTGTTGCTACCAACGCTGGTCAAATCAAGACCGGTGCTCCCGCCCGCTCCGAGCGTGTTGCTAAGTACAACCAGCTGCTGCGCATCGAGGAAGAGCTCGGCGATCAGGCTGTTTACGCAGGCAAGGGCGCTTTCCCCCGCTTCGCAAAGTAGTCTGCCCCCTCTCTAAGGTAAGAGAGTAAGGACGCCCGTGCCCCGGCCAGGTTACCCCTGGCCGGGGCTTTGCGTATTTAAGAGGCTGATAGGTTTGATTGTATTTGCTGTACTACCTGCTGGTATCGCCTAAAGATAAGGTTCTTCATTTTTGTAATTTCTGAGCAGTTTCAGGTCAGTGGAATTTGGTTAAAAAACCTAAAAATGTATTGCATATCACCAAGAAGGGGGGGTAGTATGGCTATACACCTCTTAGGAGGGGTAAAGAAAAAGATGCATGGAAGGTGGTTGGGCCTACAATCCATGCATCACAGTGAATTATCACTAAGGAGAATATATCATGCGAACTGTAAGATTTGCATCTTCACTAGTAGTTGCGGTACTGACATTTGTAGCTATGGCACCTGCATCAGCTTTGTCAGCTGAAAACCATGATTCTGTAGCACCTGTCCCAGTTGTAGCGGCTGTAGGTGAAGATTTCGGTAGGGAGGCAGCCCCCCTGTGGACAACACCGGGTATGAAATCTCAGCACCCGGATGAAGGTGGTACCTGGGAGTATGGCTTTCAAAATGCAAAAGTTCGTTCTTACTACACTGTGAACAAGTGCCATGGCTCAACTGTGCGGGATGGGGCAGGTCGTGAATCACGTAGCGTTAATACTGCGTCAGGTCATAAATCGATTGCAGAAATCTGGGCAATCAATTCTCCCAACCTTAATCCTAGTTACTACTACCGGATTTGTTAGTTGACGATAGCCTAGCTAGTGGTGAGAGGCTAATTTTGGGTTAGTCTCTCACCATAGTTAAGGTGAGAAAGGAAGGGTGAAAGTGATACGGCGTTGTATGGCTTTTCTCAGTTTTCTAGCTGCAATTTTGATTTCCTTTTCGCTGTGGCAGGCCATGCAGGGTGTACAGTATTCTTACCCCGCTGGCAGTAATATCAGTTTTTCGCTCAACACAGCAGGTCAGATTGAAAATAAACAGACTCTCACAAAGACTCTCAACGATTTAGCGCTTAAACACGATACCAATATTTATAAAATAACCAGTGGGCAATCTGAAACCACTGAAACGCAACGCAACCTCGTAGTCTTTGGAAATCCTCAAAAAATTTCAGACCTGCATATTACAGAGGGAAAAATTCAGTGGGCTACACCAGAGGTTTCAGGGACCCTAGTCACCTATGACAGGCTAGGAGAAATCCCTCTGAGTGGTGATTATGTACTCAAAAATAATCCTGAACTAATTAGGGATATACAAGAAACACTTGCTCAAGCCGGAGTAGACGTTGCAATAGGTAACGAACTGAATCCCCTTGTAAGAAGCGCAAGCTCGGTCGCTCAAAGTGGTGCTGGTGCAGCTCTCATAGCAACAGCCTTAGCCACTGCTCTACTGATGACAGGCTACTTTGCCCGTAAAATGCGAGGCCGTTCTATCCGGTATCTAGGCGGAATGACATACCATCAAATCCATCGCCAAGATATAGGGGCGACAGTCCCCCCACTGGGAACAGGTGCTCTACTTGGGGTAGTTTTCTCAGCTGCTGGGCTTTATGCGATGACAAACGTTGCAACCCTGCATGTATTGTTACCGTTTATAGCAGGAGCAGTGCTCTTCTACCTTGTAATTCTTTTTTTCCTTACCGGAGGAATCTCATGGATTTGCAAACCGACACTTCAAGCAGTGAGGGAACGCCGGGAAAGTTATCGAAAAGTAACACTTTTGTTAGTACTTCTAGCGACCTTTGCTCTTGCGCTGACTACATTCACAACTGCGAATACTTTGGCGCTTAGTAAAGCTGCTTACAAAAGTCTGGTACAAGCTAAAGAGCTCGAACTCCTTGGTGATGCCTATGCTCTTAATATCAACTCACGTTATTTCGACAACCCAGAAAATTCCGACCACTTGGAGCTAACGCTCAATACCCTCGAGGCGCAGGGTAACCTCTACCTATCCCTCGCTTTCAGCACTACTTTTGAAGGAATGGAAACTACAAGCGGGGGCGCATTTGATGATATCTTCCTAGTTAATGCTGAGTATTTGGAAGCAACCGGAACTACTCCAGGGCTAGAAATAAGAGAGCTGGATCAAGATACCCTTCAGGGGAGCTTCATCGACTTCTGGAAACCCCAACTAGAGATCCTATTGAAGGATCCCTCAACCTTTACCCAGGCTTTCTCCTTCTATACTCCTACCGACGATCACATGGTTCTGGGGCTGGGAACAAACTTTCACTACGGGGGAAAGACCGTCGAAAGTTCTGATGCTTTAGTAGTGCTAGTTCATAATCCTGTTCAATACTTGCACGTGAATGGGGCTCTTATGCCTCTTATGACCACAGGGAATATCTTCTTCGCTAATCCAGGAGAGACTCTGCAAATATTTGAAGCGGCCCCCTTTTATGCTCAAGGTGTTTACTCAGCGGACAGAATCAATGACAACTCTCTGACCAAAGCCCAAGGGTTTTGGCAGGAACTAGTCTTTTACCTACTATCAGGAATCTTGCTTATAGTTTCACTGATAGCCTTGGTTTACACCAGAGCACTTACTTGGGCTCGGTCTCAACGCGAGAGTATCTTTATTCTTCGTTGCGCCGGTAAGCGTTACCAAAAAATCGTACATAATCCTCTACGTATTCAGGTAGGGTACGGTGCTGGAGCTTTGCTGCTTGGAGCAGTCCTTGCTATAAGTATCGGTTCCTATTCAACTGCTATAGATGGAATCCAGTCCTTCATCCTTATGCTAGGGCTCTATCTACTGCTCCTGGTATCTTCCTATATTTTTGTTACCCGTCGTGAATTCAAATCTGCTGTACTGCGAGAGGAACAATCATGACCCACCTTGAGGCACAAAATATCACTGTAGTTATAAGAGGGAGAAAAATTATTCAGGAAGTTTCGCTTTCTGCTACGCCGGGGCAGATTACGGCGCTTACAGGAGTCAGCGGCAGCGGTAAAAGCACCCTACTAGCTACCCTCGGTCTTCTCGTAACACCAACATCGGGAAAAGTTACTATTGACGGCCATGACACAAGCCCATGGCCAGAGAAGAAACGGGCCCAGTTTTGGGCTCAGAAGGCGGCCTTCATATACCAGGATTACGGAACATTGACTGATAAAACAGTCGGAGCAAATGTAACCCTCTCAGACCGGGATTTTAAACGTAACCGCCAGACTGTCGAAGAGGCCCTAACCCAGGTAGGGCTGGAGGGGCGTAGCCTAGAACCCGCAACTGTACTTTCTGGAGGTGAAAAACAGCGACTAGGCATTGCCCGGGCCTTGTATAAAAGGGCTGATGTTCTCTACGCTGATGAGCCCACAGCTTCACTAGATCACCATAATAGCCAACTAATATATGACTTACTCAGAAAAAGAGCAGACGCCGGTGCTACGGTACTTGTAGCAACTCACGATGACTGGCTCATCTCACGTTGCGATGCTGTCTACCAACTACCGTAAGCACAGAAACAAGGTAGGCAATATACCTTGTCTGCCCCTCTCTAAGGTAAGAGAGTAAGGACGCTCGCGCCCCGGCCAGGTTGCCCCTGGCCGGGGCACTGCCCTTTAAGGGCGAAGGCAGGAACCGTTCAGCGGGTGCCCAGTTCAGGCGGTAAAATAGGAAAATCACGGACGAGAGGGCAGGAAGAACACTTATGGCACGCACACCGGGTAAGAAACCCAACCCCATCGCAGCCTTTTTTGGCTTCGGCCTGGGGAAGCCGGTGTCCACCCCCTCTCGGGAAAAGCAGGCCAAACCCCGCCGCGCCCGGGCAGCTAAACCCCTGCGCGCTGAGACCACCGCAGAAACCCCCTCGCAGGAACTGGGCACCCCGGTAGCCGCCCACTCCTTTAGCGGGCACTTCATCACCTTCGCCATCGTGCTGGTGATTATCGCCCTGTCGGTCTACACCCCGCTGACCTCCTTCATCCGCCAGCAAAACGAAATCAATGACGCCAAGGCCAGCATCGCTGCCCTGCAAGCCGAGCAGGATTCACTGAACGCCCAGGTCAGCTGGTGGCAGGATGACAACTACGTCAAGCAACAGGCCCGTAGTCGTCTCTTCTACGTACAACCGGGGGAGACCCCCTACCTGGTGGTAGGGGTGGACTCCACCAGCGAACTGGCGGACGACACCAGCGCAGCCGCTAAAACTGCCCCAGAAGACTCCTGGACCACCAAACTCTGGGGCTCCCTGCAGCTGGCAGCCGAAGACACCTCCGTCAGTAGCCCGAGCCTCGGCACCTCAAGCAGTCCTAGCGCTAGCCCCTCAGCTAGCTCTAGCGCTACCGCCACCAACCGCTAGCGCCGGTAGACTAGAGAAACCAGCACCATCTTCTAAGGACACCATGACCACACCCGCGAGCACCGCCCACCAGCCCCACGGCTTCGGCGTCACCGCCGAAACCCTCACCCCCACCGAGCTTGACCTGAAAGTGCTCTCAGCCCAGCTGGGGCGCACCGTGCGCGATGTCGTGGAAATCCCGGCCCGCTGCGTCTGCGGCAACCCCCTGGTAGCCGCCACCGCCCCGCGCCTGGCCAACGGTTCACCCTTCCCCACCACCTTCTACCTGGCCCACCCCGTCATCACCGCCGCAGCCTCCCGCCTCGAAGCGGAAGGCGCCATGTACGAGATGACCGATGAAGTCACCGACGACGAAAGCAAGGCGGCCGCCTATCGGGGCGCCCACGAGAACTACCTGGCAGAACGCGAACGTATTCGCGTCAAGGCCGGTCTAGAAGAAGTACCCGAAATTGAGGGCGTTTCAGCCGGGGGCATGCCCACCCGCGTCAAATGCCTGCACGCCGTGCTCGGCCACACCCTGGCCGTTGGCCGCGGCATCAACCCCTACGGGGATGCAACTCTCGACCTCATTGCTGAGTGGTGGACCCCCGAAACCTGCCACTGCGATCCTGCCTGGCGCGACTAGCCGTCCACCGGCGTCCGCCCCACCCTACCTAAACCTGCCCTACGAGTCACCGGGAGTAACCATGCGCGTTGGCGCTATCGACTGCGGAACCAACTCAATTCGCCTGCTCATCGCCGAGGCCGAAGCCACCGACCACGGCTTTGTGCTCACCGACCTTGAGCGTCGCATGAAGATTGTGCGCCTGGGCAAGGGCGTGGACGCCACCGGCTGGCTCGCCAAAGAATCCCTGGAGCGCACGTTCGCAGCGGCCCGTGAATACACTGAACTTCTGCGCGAATACGGGGTAGAGCAGGTGCGCTTTGCCGCCACCAGCGCCACCCGCGACGCGGGCAACCGCCAGATTTTCATCGACGGAATCCGCGAGATTCTGGGGGTAGAACCCGAAGTCATTACCGGCCGGGAAGAGGCAGAACTGTCCTTTGCAGGTGCTGTTTCGTCGGTGGGTAATACCGACGAGATGACCCTGGTGATTGACCTGGGCGGCGGCTCCACCGAGTTCGTGATGGGGAACAAGGACGGCCTGGCCGCAGCCCGCTCGGTCGATATCGGCTGCGTGCGTATGACCGAACGCCATATTAGCTCCGACCCCGCCAACGTCACCCAGGTTTCCCGCGTCATTGCAGATACCGACCGGGCAATTGCAACCGCAAGTGCCTCCGTTGACCTATCGGCGGCCCGCCGCGTCGTGGGCGTGGCGGGAACCGTCACCACCGTGGCAGCCCACGTGATGGGGCTTGACGCCTACGACCCCGAAAAAATCGACTGTGCCGAAATCGCCATCAAGGACATCTCCCGGGCCGCTGCCGACATGGTCGCTATGACCAGCGCCGAACGCGCCGCCCTGCCCTACATGCACGAGGGCCGGGTGGACGTCATCCCCGCAGGGTCGGTTGTCTGGGCCCGTATCGTCGAGCGCATCGGCACCCTCACCGGGGGAGCGGTCACCAGCGCTATTGCCTCAGAAAAAGATATCCTCGACGGTCTGGCCCTGTCGATTGCCGAACGCGCCAGCCGCTAGGAGCCGCCCATGGCCTTTCGGCGACTCCCCACCGGCACCGCCCTGCTCGCCAGCAGCCTGGCTCTAGCCACCGCCCTGGCGCTCGGCGTGCTCCCTGCCCGAGCCACTACAGCGAGCCCCTCGGCTAGTGCCAGCGCCAGCCCCAGCACCTTGGCCTCGGTGCCCACCATCGCTGCCCCCAAGGGTGACTCTATCCGTGCCCGCGAGTACTGGCTCACCCAGTACGGCTTTACCGACCTGTGGAGTGAAACCACCGGCAAGGGCGTTACCGTCGCCGTCATCGACACCGGTGTGGACGGCACCCACCAAGACCTCACCGGTAACGTGGTGAGCGGCTACGACGCCTCGACCGGAACCACCAAGAATAAGGGCTGGAAGGGCCTGGGTGTTGAGCCCGAACACGGCACCCTGGTTGCCTCTGTCATCGCAGGCCATGGCCACAATGACGGTACCACCCCCGCCAATTCCGGTGAACCCGGGGAGTCCGCAGGCATGATCGGCGTAGCACCCGATGCCACCATTTTGCCTATTTCCCTAGAGCTCGGCACCACCAGCGCCACTACCCGCTCGGTCGACGAGCAGATTCCGGACGCCGTGCGCTACGCCGTCGATCACGGGGCAGATATCATCAACCTGTCTGTGGGCTCCGACAAAACCAGCTGGCCCGAATCTTGGGACTCTGCCTTTGCCTACGCCGAAGAAAAGGGCGTCATTATCATCGCCTCTGCCGGCAACCGCGGTGCCGGTCTCACCCAGGTGGGGGCACCTGCCACCATGCCCGGGGTGCTCACCGTTGGCGGCGTCGATAAGAACAAGCAGGACTCCTGGTCCTCGTCCTCGCAGGGGATTTCTATCGCTGTCTCAGCCCCCAGCGAGTCCATGATCGGGGCCATCCCCAACAACAAGTACGCCACCTGGTCAGGCACCTCAGCCGCCGCCCCTATCGTTGCAGGCCTTGCCGCCCTCATCATGGAAAAATACCCCGACCTGACCGGCAACCAGGTGATTCAGCGCATTATCGAATCCAGCGATGACGCCGGAGCGGACGGGCGCGATGCCCTCTACGGCTACGGCATTATCAACCCCAAAGCCGCCCTGGCCAGCTCTACCCCGGACGACACCGATACCAACCCGCTCGGTTCCATGAGCGACTGGATCAGCGTCCACCGCAAAAACACCGCCTCAGTCACACCCAGCGCCAGCGAGACCCCCGTGCACCAGGCTGGCGAAACCATCACAGAAGCAGCCGCCCCCACGCCCGTCCGCCCCGTTGAAGACTCCGGCATCCTGCCCTTCATCGTGCTCGCCGCCTTCGCCCTCTGGGTCGGAATCATCACCTTCGGCTCCATCCACCAGCTCACCAACATCATCAAACGCAGCCGTCGCCGCTAGCCCGCTCCCACCTCATCCAGCCTTCATCAAATCTTCACCCCGCTCTGAAAGGCTAGACACCGGCAGGGCAAGAAACGCTCACAGCAAATACACCGCCCAAAACTATGCTTAAACCCCGCAAAAGTGGCAATATAAGCATGGAGACTTTTTGCCGGAACACCGGCACTACACCAACAGGAAGTTAACTCGCATGGCATTCAACAAGATTGCACAGGACCGCCCCCGCGTCCTCATCGTCGGCGGCGGCTACGTCGGCTTCACCGTCGCAAAGAAGATCCAGAAGGTCATCAAGGAGTCCGGCGGCGTCGTCACCGTTGTCGACCCCAACCCCTACATGACCTACCAGCCCTTCCTCCCCGAAGTAGCTGCAGGCTCCATGGAAGGCCGCAACGCCACCGTACCCCTGCGCCAGCACCTGCGCGACTCAGAAATCATCGGCGGCCGCGTCGTAGCAGTCAACCACGCTACCAAGACCGCAACCATCGAACCCATCAACGCCGGTGAAACCTTCGAACTGACCTACGACGAAATCGTCCTGGGCGCAGGCGCCGTCACCCGTGCCTTCCCCATCCCCGGCCTGGCCGAGGTTGCCATCGGCATGAAGACCGTTGAAGAAGCAGTCTCCGTGCGCAACTGGGTACTCGAGCGTATCGAAATCGCCTCCCTCACCACCGACGAGGACGAGCGTCGCCGCGCCCTCACCTTCGTCATCGTCGGCGGCGGTTTCGCAGGCGTCGAAACCATCTCCGAACTTGAAGACATGGCCCGCGAAGCCGTCAACCGCAACGACCGCCTGCGCATCTCAGACCTGCGCTTCGTCATGGTCGAAGCAGCCCCCCGCATCATGCCCGAGGTCCCCGCAGACCGCGCCGAAAAGGTTGTCGCTGAACTGCGCGCCCGCGGCATCGAGGTCCTGCTCAACACCTCACTCTCCGACGCCACCGACGGCCACCTGCAGCTGATCAACATGGGCGACAAGTCACCAGCCGGTGAACTCGACACCGACACCCTGATCTGGACCGCTGGCGTTGCAGCCTCCCCCATGCTCAAGGACACCGACTTCCCCATCGACGAGCGCGGCCGCGTCCGCGTACTGGCCGACCTGCGCGTTGCAGGCGATGAGGGCATCATCGAGGACGCCTGGGCAGCAGGCGACAACGCAGCTGTACCCGACCTCTCCGGTGGCGGCGTCGGTGGTTTCTGCGTCCCTAACGCTCAGCACGCCTCTCGCCAGGCCCTCAAGCTGGCAGAAAACCTGCTGGCCAAGCGCCGCGGCGAAGCACTGACCGACTACTACCACGAGACCATCGGCGTCGTCGCTGGCCTGGGCCTGTGGAAGGGCGTAGCTAACTTCAAGGGCAAGACCATCGGTGGCCCCATCGCCTGGCTCATGCACCGCGGCTACCACGGCACCGCTATCCCCACCACCGAACGCACCGCACGCGTCATGGCAACCTGGGCACTCAACCAGATCTTCGGTCGCGACACCTCATCAATCCGTCACCAGCGTTCACCCCGCCGCGCCTTCCAGCAGGCTACCGGCACCGCACCCGAAAAGACCAAGGCAAAGCTCTAGGAACTTTTCTGGTATAAAGGTATAAGCGAAAGCGCTCGTCGGGTAAGGCCCGGCGGGCGCCCGCTCAAGGCCCTATAGCCCAATTGGCAGAGGCAGAGGACTTAAAATCCTTGTGTTCCGGGTTCGAGTCCCGGTGGGGCTACAAAACATATGGCATGTCATGGTGCGCGTAGCGCAGACATGCCATTTTGTTTTGTAGCCTGGCGTTCAAAATTCGCCACCGATGTGGCGATTTTAGCCAGTCATACCGCCCCATTCTTTTTCTCTTGACCCCGAGATAATCTATAGGGTCAAGAGAGAACGAGTAGGGTGAACTTCTCGGCTCGGGAAAAGGACGCTACCGGGGCGGTAGCTGTGACCCCTGGGGTTTTCGATAGAGTAGAAGCTATGAAGACACCTCATCTCTACGCTGTTGACCTCGATGGAACCCTGCTCACCGATCACAAAACCTACAAGCACGAGCAGCTGGACCGCGTCCTGACCCTGCTAGCTGAACAGGGCTCCTACCTGGCGGTAGCAACCGGCAACCAGATGCCAAAAATCGAGGAATACCTGGCCGGTCATGAACACCACAAGAATCTGTACTACATCGCAGAGAACGGTGCCATTATTCATAACCAGGGCATCGACTTAGCCCTGTGGGGCTTTAGCCCCGAACTGGTAAACCAGGCTCTGGCGGCTCTCGAGAACTTCCCAGCCCTGGGCATTATTCTCTCCTCCCGCCACTATTCCTACGTGCCGACTGACCGGCTAGCGACCATCGCCGGACGCGTGCACGAACAGGTCACCAAAGTTGGCATTGACCTGCCTGGCTGGGACCCGGAAAACCCTATCACCGCGATTCGTCCTTTTTACCCCAACGTAGAGGCCATCGACGACCCCACTACCATCACCGAAACTATCGTCAAGATCGCCCTCAACGCCGACCCCGATGAGGGAATCTACGAGACCATCGAAAAACTGCACGATGCTCTACCTGAAGGAATCGCAGCGACCTCCAGCGGTTTCGGGGCTATCGACCTGATTCTGGACGGCAACCACAAGGGCCACGGCCTGGCCTGGCTAGCTGAGCACCTGGGGCTGAACGCCGAACAGACCACGGCCTTTGGCGACTCTGGCAACGACCTTGAAATGTTCCGCTACGCCGGGCGCGCTATCGCTATGGAGCACTCCGACCCGGCCCTCGCTCCGGTCACAGACCTAACCATTGGCTCCAACAACGACGGGGCCGTCCTCGACTTCCTCGAAGCCGAACTCACCGCCTAATCCCAGCCGCTCACGCCCTGAGAAAAACGGGAAGAAAAGCCGGCCAAGATTCGGTAGGGTAGAGTACAAGACTTTTACCACGACTACTTATTACCACTAGGAGACAACAGCCGTGGCAGGTAACCCCCTAATCAACAACATGACCAAGCCCGCTGGCGACCCCCGCTTCGGGCAGTTCGGTGCTGGCGGCACCACCACCGCCAACCCCTATGGCCAGCAGCCCCAGAGCCCCTACGGTACCTACCAGCAGGGTAACTACCAGCAGGGCAGCTACAGCCAGCAGGCCCCCTACGGCTACGAGAACCAGCAGGTATCAGCTGGCCAGCTCAACGACATGTACAACGCCGGTACCGCTGGCCCCGTCGATACCAACCGCATCACCATCAACGACATCATCATGAAGACCGGCCTGAACCTGGGTCTGGTCGTGGTGGGTGCTGTTCTCTCCTGGTACATGCCCATCCTCATGTTCGTCGGTTTCATCGGCGGCCTGGTGCTGGGCTTCGTTAACGCCCTGAGGAAGAAGGTCTCACCTGCCCTGGTGATGATTTATTCCTTGATGGAAGGCCTGCTGCTGGGCGGTTTTTCCCTTATGTTTGAGGCTGTCTACCCCGGTATCGTGCTTCAGGCGGTCACGGCAACCATCATTGTGTTTGCCACTATCCTGGCGCTCTACAGCTCCGGAAAGGTGCGGGCAACCCCCAAGATGACCCGCTTCTTCATGATTGCAACTATTTCTTACCTGGTGTTCTGCCTGGTAAACATCGTGAGCTCTGCCTTCTTTGACTTCGAAATGCGCGGCGATATCTCGATTATGGGCATCCCCCTGGGCCTGATTGTCGGTCTCCTCGCCGTCCTGCTGGCTACCTATGCTCTTCTGCTGGACTTCACCAACGCGAGTGAGGCTATCAAGATGGGCATGCCCGAGCGTGAATCGTGGCGCATCGCCTTCGGCCTGATTGCTTCACTGGTCTGGCTCTACGTCGAGATTCTGCGTGTTCTCTACTACGTTCGCGCTATGGTCGACGACTAAAACCTAGACTCTTCCTAAAGCGTTAGAGATAGAAACCTCGCCCGGGGCAGAAGCAACTGTGCTTCCGCCCCGGGCGAGTTTCGTCACGCTTGTGCCTGGGATAGGAGCTAGCGCGGGACAGATAGTAAGGAAGTGTGGGAAAATAGAGGATATGAGTGTCACTATTCCTGAACCCCCTGCCAGGCAGGCCGCATCTGACCGTCAGGTGCCCTTCGCCCTACAGACTGCAGCAGCATGGTCCTGGCGTCTGATGATTGTGGGCTTTGCAGCCGCAGCCCTCTACTGGACACTGGCTAAGATCTCCCTCATTGTCATTTCGCTTATGATCGCGGCCCTGCTAGCCGGCCTGATGTCGCCGGTTGTTTACTTTCTCCGCCGTAACCGTATTCACGCCGGCATTGCCACTGCGATTACTGAAATCGGTCTTATCGCGGCTGTTGTGGGCCTGCTCGCCCTGGTCGGCCAGCAGCTCACCGCAGGCTTCTCATCCCTCTCAGATCAGGTGGCTGAGGGCTGGAACCAGATTGTTGCCATGCTTAACAACCTGCCCATCGACCTGGGGGCAGACAAGATTGACCAGTACATCAACCAGCTAGTCACCACCTTGCAGGATAATACGTCTAGCATCCTCAACGGCGTAGCTAGCGTTGGTTCTACCGCCGCTGACATCGGTACCGGTATGGTGATTGTACTCTTTACCCTGATCTTCTTCCTCATGGAGGGCGAGAAGATTTGGCTCTTTATCGTCAAGCTCTTCCCCCGTAACGCCCGCCGAGCTGTGAACGGTGCTGGCCGTCGCGGCTGGAAGTCCCTGGTCTCCTACGTGCGGGTTCAGGTCTTTGTCGCAGCGGTTGACGCCGTAGGTATCGGTCTTTCCGCCTTTTTTCTGGGCGTCCCACTGGCCCTGCCCCTGGGCGTCCTGGTCTTCCTGGGCTCCTTCATCCCCGTGGTGGGCGCACTGCTGACCGGCGTTATCGCCGTCCTGCTGGCCCTGGTAGCTAACGGCCTGGTTAACGCACTGATTATGCTGGCTATGGTGCTGGTGGTGCAGCAGATTGAGTCCCACATACTACAGCCCCTGGTCATGGGCAAGGCTGTAGCCCTGCACCCCCTGGCCGTTGTCATCGTGGTAGCTGCCGGCTCCATGCTTTACGGAATCATCGGCGCTCTCTTTGCTGTACCCGTTCTGGCTGTGGTCAATACCGTTATCAGATACCTAGCCGGCCGCGAGTGGGAACACGACCCCGATATTCGTGAAGAAGAGTTCCTTTACCCGCACGAACAACGCCGGCGTGAGAAAAAGGCTATCGCTGAGAAGGTCAAGGAACGCCTAGAGCGCATCAAGGAAGCCGAAAAGGCCGACGAAGATGCTCTCGAAGCCATCAATAACGGCTCCCAGAAATAAGACAAGACGAGGTAACGATGCAAGCATCTGCCCCGCTAGAGCTCCCCGTGAGCCTAGAGCAGATTGAAGACGCAGCCCGCCTGCTCGATGGCGTCATTGAGCGCACCCCCGTGGCTCACTCACGCGCCCTGAGCGAGCAGATTGGCTCTGAGGTCTTCCTCAAATGTGAGAACCTGCAGCGCTCTGGCTCCTTCAAGGTACGCGGCGCCTACGTGCGCATGGCTAGGCTCACTGAGGCTGAAAAGGCCGTGGGCGTGGTGGCAGCATCGGCAGGTAACCACGCCCAGGGTGTGGCGCTGGCAGCTTCCCGCCTGGGTATTGCCGCCCGCATCTACATGCCCCAGGGCGCGGCCCTGCCTAAGATCGCAGCGACTCGCAGCCACGGAGCCGAGGTTGTGCTACACGGCGTGAACGTGGACGAAGCCCTGGCAGAAGCTAAGCGCTACGCCGAAAAAAATGGCGCTGTTTTTGTGCACCCCTTCGATAACAAAGACATCATCGCTGGCCAGGGCACCCTGGGCCTAGAAATCCTGGAACAGGTCCCGGACGTTGACACCATCTTGGTGGGCGTCGGCGGCGGCGGCCTGCTGGCTGGGCTCTCCATTGCGGTGCGCTCGCTGGAAGAAAAGCTGGGTAAGAAAATCCGCATCATTGGCGTCCAGGCCGAGCACGCGGCAGCCTACCCACCGTCTCTCGCAGCAGATGCCCTGGTGCCCCTGAAAAAGGTCTCCACCATCGCCGACGGTATCGCGGTGGGCCGCCCCGGCCAGCTCCCCTTCACCATCATCAAGAACCTGGTGGACGACGTGCACACCGTCTCTGAAGACGAAATCGCCCGTGCCCTCATCTTCCTGATGGAACGCAACAAGCTGGTCGTTGAACCGGCTGGCTCGGTCTCGGTAGCGGCGCTGATGAGCGGATCCCTCAAAGAAAAGTACGGCGACCTGGGCACCACGGTCTGCCTGCTCTCGGGCGGCAACATCGACCCCATGCTCATGCTCAAGGTGATTCAGCGAGGCCTGTCGGCTGCGGGCCGTTACATGACCATCAAGCTCATGCTCAATGACCGCCCCGGTGAGCTCACCACCATCTCCCGCATCATCTCGGAGCACGACGCCAACGTCACCGGCGTGGATCATACCCGCCTGGGCGGCGCCCTCTCTATGGGCGACGTCTCCATCACCATCGATATGGAAACCAAGGGCGTAGAGCACTGCCAGGAAGTCATTGCGGCCCTAGAAGCTGAGGGCTATAAGCCGATCGTGGTCTACTAAACACAGCAGTGTGCGGCCAGGCATGCCGGGAGCCTGCTGGCCTGGGGCTGGCATGAATTGGCTAGTTCGCGCAGCGAACCGGCCAAGAGGGTCGCAGGCAGAGGCATGCCTGCCGCACTACTAACTACTGTGTGAAAGCAAACCGAAGCCCGGGCGTCCGCCCCTACAGAAGGGGAAGGACGCCCGGGCTTCGGTCTATCTGCCTCCGACGGGCTTTAGCCCTGGAAGGGCTTAGCTGAGATGATCTTGACGGGGATCTGCTTGCCGTTGGGGGCTTCGTAGGAGAGCTCGTCGCCTACCTTGTGGCCATTGATAGCGGCGCCCATGGGGGACTTCTCGGAGAAGACCTGCAGGTCGGTGCCGCCGACCAGGGTGTCGGCTACCTCGCGGGAGCCGAGCAGGAAGGTCATGGTCTTGCCCGCGATGTTCGCTTCAACGACCATGCCGGGCTCAACCACGCCGTCATCGGCTGCGGGCTTCTCTGAGACCTGGGCAGTTTCGAGCAGGTGCTGCAGCTGCTTGATACGGCCCTCGTTCTTGCCCTGCTCTTCGCGGGCTGCGTGGTAGCCGCCGTTTTCCTTCAGGTCGCCTTCGTCGCGGGCTGCTGAGATACGGTCGATGATTTCCTGACGGTAGGGGCCTGAGAGGTGCTCAAGCTCAGCCTTGAGCTTGTCGTAGGCCTCCTGAGTGAGCCATGCGCCTTCGTTTTCTGCCATGTGTTTACTCCTTGTAAGCAAGGCCCCGCAGCCGGTGCGGCTGGGGGACCGTGGATGCGGACGGAGCGGAGCGCCCCGTGTAAAAGGTCAGTCGTGAGCCTAGTCTACCCATAGGCGGGGTAAGCTCCCTAACTTTACCCCTAGAGAGAAAGGGAGCTAGTTAACCTTCCAGCAGCTATCGACGGTGGCTGTGGTTGCTTCGCCCAGTACCCTGAACTGCACGGTCTGTACCGAAATACCGTTGCCGTTTTCATCGGCGTAGGGGCCAATCGCGACTTCTTTCCAGCCGACGGGGGCACCCGAGGCGTTGAGGGCCTTGACAGCGCAGACCGCGGTATCTTCGGCCCGTTTGCTGACCTCAAAGGTTACTGAGACTTCGTCGGCGCTGGTCAGGGTAAAGCCAACGTCGCGGCCGGTGGGTTCGTCGCTGGAGTCAGCCTGCACCCAGAACACAAAGGTGCCCCCCACAAGTACCGCTACCAGGGCCAGCGCATACCAGAACCACTGGGGCAGGGCCCGACGCTGGCGGGCGGTGCCGTAACGAGCAGATAGGTCAGGGGCGGTCATCAAGCCCACACCTTTCATACGGGGTAATAGAGAAAACGAGGAGCCCCACCACGCCAGGTAGAATTGACCAGTGTCTTTGAATGCGGGTTCCTTCCTCATTTACGATACCCCAAACATTACTCGAGCTACCTTCGCACTAATGGAGTTTTGCATGAGCAACACTGAATCACCCGCACCCCGTTTTGACCCCTCCCTGCTAGCGCCGCTAAAGGACGACTACACCGGCCTGCGTATTCTGGCGGTCCACGCCCACCCCGATGATGAGTCGTCTAAGGGCGCCTCAAGCATGGCAGCCTACGTGGCCCGCGGGGCCCGCGTCATGGTGGCATCAATGACCGGTGGCGAGCGCGGCGATATCCTCAACGAGGCAGTCAACAGCAACCCCGCCGCCCACCGCGATCTGGCGGGCGTCCGCCGTGCCGAAATGAAGCAGGCAGCTGAGGTGCTCGGTATTGAGCACCGCTGGATCGGTTTCGTCGATTCGGGCCTGCCCGAGGGCGACCCCCTGCCCCCGCTGCCCTACGGTTCCTTCGCCAGCCTGCCGCTTGAGCAGGCGTCCGCCCCGCTCGTGCGCCTGGTGCGTGATTTCAAGCCCCACGTCATCCTCACCTACGACGAAATCGGCGGCTACCCCCACCCCGACCACATCATGACCCACCGGGTCTCTGTGGAGGCTTTTGAGAAGGCGGGGGACGCGGACGCCTACCCCGGCACCGGCAAGCCCTGGCAGGTCTCAAAAATCTACTACGACCGCGCCTTCAACTTTGACCGAGTCATGGCCTTCCACAGCTACCTCGAAGGCGCCGGTCTCGAATCCCCCTTCGCCCAGTGGGTTGCCGTATCGATGGAAGAAGACATTGAGGGCCACCGTCCACCGGTCTCCCGCCACCAGACCACCACCCGCATCTCTTCAGCAGACTACTTCGAAAAGCGCGACGCGGCCCTGCTTGCCCACCGCTCCCAGGTAGCTCCCGACTCCCTCTTCTTCGCTGTTTCCCCCGAGGTCCAGCGTAAAATCTGGCCCTTCGAAGATTACGTACTGGCCCAAAGCCGGGTTGAGAGCGAACTGCCCGAAACCTGCTTCTCCACCGGCATCGACTACCATTCCTAAAGCCAGGAAAGGATCAGCCCCACCGCGTACAATGGGGACTACATGCCCAGCTAGGCCAGCGCCCAGATAAAGCCCCGCACCCAAGACCAGAGGAAGCCGTCACCGTGTCAGCCCTGATCCCTCCATCACTTACGATTCTTGCAGCCGAAGCGACCCCCACCGTTATTACCACGGTCAACCCCGACGGGTCCTTCCGCGGTTCACCCGGCATCGTGGGCTTCATCGTCACCTTCTGCCTGGCCGTGGCTATCGTCCTGCTGGGGCTCGACTTGACCCGGCGCGCTCGCCGTCTGCGCTACCGTAGCGAATACGCTATTGCCCGTGAGGCTGAGGAACGGGCGGCTGCTGAGGCCGCGGCCCAGGGGAAAACCGAGGAGCCTGTGCACGCCACCGTGCGCGATGAGGCCGTGGTAGCTCAGGATCATCTGCGCCGCCCCCACTAGGTTCTTGAGGAAAGAGAAAATAAGGACGCCGTACCCGGCCGGGTGCGGCGTCCTTGAGGTATAGGGGCTGTTGGTTCGCTCTAGAGGAAGATGCAGAACATCACGGCGATGTAGTGCTGGATAAAGCCGAGCACGGTAAAGACGTGGAAGAGCTCGTGGAAGCCGAAGACCTGCGGGGCCATAGCGGGGCGTTTGGTGCCGTAGAAGATGGCTCCGATGATGTAGCTGGCTCCGCCGGTGGCGATGAGGACGGTGGCGACGGGGGAGACCTGCCAGAAGTCGCCCAGGTAGAAGACCGCCATCAGGCCCATGACAACGTAGATGGGGGTGTAGAGCCAGCGGGGGGCTCCGGTCCAGAAGACCCTGAAGAGGGTGACGGAGAGGGCACAGCCCCAGATGCTCCAGAGCAGGATAGCCTGCTGGGTGCCCTCAAGGAGGGTCAGAGCCACCGGGGTATAGGTGCCCGCGATGAGCAGGGTGATATTGGCGTGGTCGAGCCGCTTGAGGAGCATACGGGCTCTGGCTGACCAGAAACCGCGGTGGTAAATACCCGAGATGCCAAAGAGCAGGACGCCGGTGAGAGCAAAAATGGCGCAGCCGACGCCGACGATCCCTCCGCCGGAGAGAGCAATGAGCACGATGCCGGCGACAAAGGCTACGGGTGCAAAGCCTGCATGAATCCAGCCGCGGAGTAGGGGTTTGCCGTTCTCGCGGTAGAAATCGATGATTTCACGCTGCACGTCGGTCAGCCGTTCAAGCACGCCCTGGTGGGGTGCGGCTGATGAACCGGAGGTCTGGGAGCGATAAACACGTGAAGCCATATATTTAGTATGGCAGGTCAAAATAAGTGCGGTCTAGGGGTAGCTAGAAGCTGAACTGACGGGCAGGAAGCTGGGGCGGGGCATCCGCCCACCTGCGCAGAGGAGAGCAGGGGCCTGCCCGAGCTCGCCTTGCAGGTAGAATGAGTATGGTAAAGACAACCTGCCACCCCACAACCAGGAGCAGCACATGAAGCTACCGCAGCCACTGTACACGGTGTATGAGCGGTCCCTGATTTCTGCGATTCCAGCGGAGAAACTGCCTCAGCACATCGGTGTGCTGGTCGATGGTAACCGCCGCTGGGCTGCCCTGCTGGGGGAGAGCACCAAGCACGGCCACGAGGCCGGTGCTGCCCGCATCATTGAGTTTCTGAGCTGGTGCACGGAATTGAAAATTCCGATGGTGACCCTCTACATGCTGTCTACCGAGAATCTGAAGCGCAGTAGCGATGAGCTGAATGACCTGGTTGAGGTGATTGAGGGGTTTGTGGGGCGTCTGACCGCCAGCGGCCTGGCCCGGGTTCGCCCGGTGGGTCAGCTGGAATCCCTGCCAGCGAGTCTGCGGTCTGCCTTTGAGGTAGCTGTTGAAGAAACGGCGGCGGTCAGTGGGTTGCAGGTGAATATCGCTGTTGGGTATGGCGGGCGTCAGGAGATTACGGACGCCGTGCGCGGCCTCCTACGTGAGGCGGCAGCATCCGGACGGAGCCTTGAAGGACTCGCTTCAAGTCTGACCAGCGACGATATTTCCCGCCATCTCTACACCAGCGGTATGCCCGACCCGGACCTACTGATCCGGACCTCGGGGGAGCAGCGCCTTTCGGGCTTTATGACCTGGCAGTCGGCCTACTCCGAGTTTTATTTCTGCGAGGCCCTGTGGCCTGATTTCCGCCGGGTTGATTTCTTACGGGCCCTGCGCGATTATGCTCAGCGTCAGCGCCGGTTCGGTGCCTAAGGCTAGCCGGGGCGGCTATGCTCGAACAGATATATAGCCTAGCGGCAGAAGGTCTGGGCGGACGCTGGCAGGCGGCCTTGGCTGCCCTACTTTTGGCCTGGGTGCTGGTGTGCTACCTAGTGGCAGCAGCCCGGCTGTGGGTTATTGATGTGCGCGAGCACCGCCTGCCCGACCGTATCGTTCTACCACTCTATGCCCTGGTGGGCCTACCTCTTTTCGGGGCCATCGTGCTGGTGGCCCCCGATCCCTTTGCTCAGACGCGACAGATTGCCTACGGGGCAGCGGTGATGTTTGGCTTTTATGCACTCATGCGCCTGGCATCCCGCGGGGCGCTAGGCCTGGGGGACGTAAAACTGGCAGGAGTTCTAGGTCTTTTGCTCGCCCATGTCTCGCCTCTGAACCTGCTCTGGGGCAACCTGCTTATTTTTCTCACCGGCGGCTTGTATTCCCTTGTGCTCATACTGACTCGTCGGGCTACAGGCCACACCCACATAGCTTTTGGCCCCTTCATGCTTCTCGGCACCACTGTTGCCCTACTCTTTCCCGCAACCTAGCTGGCCTTGCGCGCCTGCTGCCTTCGAGCGTCCGCACCGGGTGCCTGCCCACGAAAGGAAAATATGCCTACCCCACAATTTATTACAGACCTGCGTGCCAAAATTGGCTCCGACATGCTCTGGCTTTCGGGCGCTACTGCCGTGATTCAGCGGGATAACGGCGATATTTTGTTGGTACGTCGCAGCGATACCGGGGCGTGGACGCCGGTGACCGGCATCGTCGACCCCGGCGAGAACCCCGCCCTGACCTGCCTGCGCGAAGCTGAAGAAGAAGCGGGCGTCATCATCGAGGTGGTGGGCTTTGCCCAGCTGAAAGCCGACCCGCCCATGACCTTCGACAACGGGGACCGCTGCCAGTTTCTGGATCATACCTTCTACTGCCGTTATGTCTCGGGGCAGGCACGGGTGAATGATGAAGAGTCGAGCCAGGTGCAGTGGGTTCCGGTGGAGAAACTCGCCGACTACTGTAGCGAACGCATGCTCGATAGAATCGACGCCGCCCTGCACTGGCAGAGTGGCGCCCGGTTCGATCTAGAAGCGCGGTAGCTAGACTTCGGCTGAGAGCTTGCGCAGAAGCTCAACCAGCATGGTGCGCTCAACGGGGGTCAGTTTCTCGGCCCATACGGTTTCAAGCTGGTTCTGCTGGGCAAAGATAGAGCTGACGAAGTTGGTACCGGCGGGGGTGAGCTCTACAAGGGTGCCACGCCCGTCCTCGGGGTCCTTAGCCTTGGCAATCAAGCCCTTGGCCTCTAGGGGCTTGCTGATGTTTGAGACAGCGGCCCTGGTCATGCCGGTGATATTGGCCAGGGAACTAGCCGAGGTCGCCCCGGAATGCCAAAGGGCAAAAAGCACCCGGTAGGCTGCCCAGGAGCTGCCGGCAGGGCGGTGCACCTTCGACTCAAAATCGTGGGTAATAGCCACGGCCGCGCGGTTCAGCGACATGGCAAGCAAGGTTGCGTCAACATTGACGGGTATATCGTTCTGGTCGGCAAGATTCTCGCCAACCCGGTCAATAAAAGACCAGTAGGTGTGGTTACGGGGTGATGGTTCCATTCCTTAAGCCTACTCACTGGGCGGCTGTGAGGGAAAAATAAGCCACCTATTACAGGCTTCAAGCGTGTGAGCAGCGTCTTCTAACCGGTCTAGTCTTGACCGACACAGCGTCGGGGGCTAGTCTCTAAGAACATCATGAGATAGCCGGTGCAGCGATGCTGCTGCAGAAGGAAGAAACATGCAGACCCACAACAAGGACGTTGTCATTATCGGTGCTGCCCGCACCCCCCAGGGCAAGATTATGGGTGCCCTTTCATCATTGAGTGCTGTTGAGCTGGGTACCTGCGCCCTGGGTCAGGCGCTTAAGGCCAGTACTCTAGCCCCTGAACAGGTTGAAGCTGTGATCTTTGGCCAGGTAGTACAGGCCGGGGCGGGTCAGAACCCCGCCAAGCAGACCGCACGTGCTGCCGGTATTCCTCTAGCTACCCCGGCAGTGACGGTCAATAGCGTTTGCCTCTCGGGTCTGCGCGCGGTGATAGATGCCGCCCGGCTGATTCGCTCGGGCGAGGTCCAGGTCGCTGTGGCGGGCGGCCAGGAGTCCATGTCTCGTGCCCCTTTCTTGTTGCCAGATTTCCGCTCGGGGCGAGTCTTCGGCGCTACCGGCGTGCTCGATGCTGTTGAGCGTGATGCCCTCACCGATGCCCAGAGCGGGGAGTCGATGGGTGTGCTGACTGAGGGGTCTAACGCCCGTTTTGAGGTGGCCCGCCAGGAACAGGATGCGATCGCGGCCGCTTCCCACCAGCGGGCTCACGCCGCGGCGTCCGCCGGGCTCTTTGATGCCGAAATTGCCCCGGTGCAGGTGAAAGGACGCAAGGGGCAGGTCACCGAGGTCAGAGCCGACGAGGGTGTGCGCGAGGGAACCACGGTTGAGGTGCTCGCTCAGCTGCCGCCCGCTTTTGAGCAGGGCGGCACGATTACTGCCGGGAATGCCTCCCCGCTCTCTGACGGGGCAGCGGCTCTGGTGCTCTCAAGCCGCGAATTTGCTGAAGCGAACGGAATCAAGCCGCTGGCGACCGTCCTCGCCTGGGCTAATACCGCTGGCCCCGAGAACGTGCTGCACTATCAGCCCTCCCGCGCTATCGCCGCCGCTCTCGACAAGGCCGGGCTAACGGCGGCCGACCTAGACCATGTGGAAATCAACGAGGCTTTTGCTGCGGTCTCTGCGGTCTCTGCCCGTGAACTCGGTCTTGACCTGCAAAAGGTCAACCCCCACGGTGGTGCTATCGCTCTGGGGCATCCGGTGGGAGCATCCGGCGCCCGCCTGGTGGTTCATGCCGCTCACGCCCTCAACCAGAGCCCCGATGCTACCTACGCGGCTGTGGCCCTCTGCGGCGGGGGAGGGCAGGGCGATGCCCTGATTCTTCGCGCAGGCTAAGCTCTTGTACTACGAGGTTAAAACAGGTGGGGCCCGCAGAACGGGCCCCACCTCTAGTTGTATGAGAACTGGTTTAGGTGAGCTGACGCCAGGCGCTGGCGTTACGCAGGTTAGAACGAGCCATTGCTACAGCTTCACCGGCTCCGCGATTGAGGGCAATTTTGGAGAGCGAAGTTGCAAACCCAACAATCTGTGAGGCTTCCACCTCAGGCGGCATAGAGAGCGCGTTGGGGTCGGTAATAACCTCAACGAGGGACGGGCCGCGGTGGGCTAGGGCATGAGAGAGCGCTTTTTCCAGTTTCTGGGGGTCGGTAACGCGCTCCGCCTCAAAGCCCATGGCGGTGGCGATGGCAGCATAGTTGGTGTCGGGCACATCAACTCCGTAGTCCTCGAAGCCCTGAACTAGCTGCTCGAGCTTGACCATGCCGAGGGTGGAGTTGTTGTAGACCACCACGGTGAGGGGCAGGCTGTACATGCGGGCGGTGAGCAGGTCGCCAAGAAGCATGGAGAGACCACCGTCGCCCGATACCGAGATAACCTGGCGATCTGGGGCGGCAACCTGAGCGCCAATGGCGTGAGGGAGGGCGTTAGCCATGGATCCGTGTAGGAAGGAACCGAGTAGCTCACGCTTGCCGTTGGGAGTGATATAGCGGGCCGTCCACACATTGCACATGCCGGTATCTGCTGTGAAGATAGCGTCGTTGGCGGCGAGCTCATCCAGGATCGCCGTGGCGTATTCGGGGTGGATAGGGCCCTTTTTTGAGGGCTTCTTGGTGTAGGCACCCACGACCTTGGTCATGATTTTTTCGTTCTTCTTGAGCAGGCGCTCAAGGAAGGAGCGGTTCTTCTTGCGCTTGATAAGGGGTAGGACGGCCCGCAGGGTTGCTGCAACATCAGCTTCAACCAGCAGGCTCACGTTGGTGCGGCGGCCCATTACCTGAGCGGAGCGATCAATCTGGATGGTGTCGGTATCGGGTAGGAACTGGTCGTAGGGAAAATCCGTGCCCAACAGAAGCATCAGATCTGCCTCTTTAAGGCCCTCTGCGGCTTCTCCGTACCCGAGAAGCCCGGTCATTCCCACATCGAAGGGGTTATCGTACTGAACGTACATTTTGCCTCGCATGGAGTGCCCCACCGGTGCGGCGGCGGCATCGGCTACTGCAACGAGCTCATCGTGGGCTCCCTGAGCGCCGATCCCTGCAAAGATAGCGACCTTGTCTGCGGCATTGATGCGGTCAGCGATTTCTTGCACAGTTGCCTGGTCCGGGGTCATGGTACCGCGACGCATATCGCCCCAGGCAGGTACGTAGTCAACGGCGTCCTCAGCGGCGATATCGCCGGGAATCGAGACAACCGCAACGCCGCGGTTTGCAACCGCGTGGCGCATGGCGGAGTTCATGATGCGCAGTGTCTGGGCGGGGTTGATAGCCATCTCTGAGTAGCTGGAGCACTCGGCG
>DXCN01000062.1 GCA_019115985.1 Candidatus Rothia avicola
GGGCTACCGCACGCCGGCTGAAGTCGAAGCCGAGTTTTGGGAACACCACCCCAGTCGAGAAATAATGGAAATTAAGGCACAAGCCTAGGAACAAAAACCGGGGCACTTCAAACTTACCCGTGTTCAACGCAAGTTTGCCCGCACTAAGAAAGGCTCAAACAACCGCGCAAAAGCTGCCATTGCTGTAGCTAAAGTCCACCAAAAAACCCGCAACCAGCGCAATGACCACCTGCACAAACTTACCTCTACTATCACCCGTGAAAACCAAGCAGTGGCAGTAGAAACACTGAACGTTGCAGGGCTGTCGCGCACCCGGTTAGCGAAATCAATCAATAACGCTGCCTGGGTAACACTCATCAGCATGTTGGACTATAAACTAGCTAACGCCGGCGGGAGGCTTATCAAGATTGATAGGTTTGCCCCCACCACCCAAACCTGCTCTGTGTGCGGGGCACCAGGGGGCAAAAAGGCGTTAAATATCAGAACATGGGTGTGCTCCCACTGTAATACCCACCTTGACCGTGACTACAATGCAGCGGTCAATATCATGCTCGCGGCAGGGCTTGTCGAGAGCTTAAACGCTTGTGGAGAGGGTGTAAGACGTCAGCTTGCTGGCGCTGTCCTTGTGTGAAGCAAGAACCCATCGAGGGCTAGCTTGTGGTGGTGATGGTTGGTGATGAACTCGCCTGGTCGGAATCGTAAGCTGGTTGGTAGGAAGCCTCTCCCTTGAGGGAGGGGAGGAAGTCACTTAGGCTGGGGCCATGGGTAAGACTCTGATTCGTGCTTTCTGGTGCCTGTTGCTGGCTGCCGCTCTGGCCTGGCTGGCTATCCTGATGTGGCCGGGGCACCCGGTCACCTCCTGGCTGACCACCCGCCCGATCATAGCCCAGGCCGTCGCCTTCCCTGCCCTGCTCGCGGTGGCTGGGGCGGGCGTCCTGATTGTGGCACTACCGGTGGCACTGCGCCGCGCAACCGGCGGAGCTACCCGCGCCCTTGCCGGGCTGACGGCGGTAGTCTGTGCCGTTTCTAGTCTGCTGGCTGTCACCGACCCCTACGGGGCTGCGCGCTACCAGGCGCGCGGGGTGCCCGCTATTGGGTGTGTTGATATGCAGGCCTACCGGGTCACTACCTACAACGCCCTCGATACCCTGACCGACCAGTCCCTGGCTCGGTTGCTGGCCGATGAGCCGGATTTTCTGGTGCTCCCTGAAGTCTCACCCGATACACCCGCTCTTGCTGGCGGCGTTTCGGGCTACCAGGTGTTCGCCTCCACCAGCGGAAAGGCCCACATCGCACCGACGCTGACCCTGGTGAGCGACCGGCTGGGCACCTACACCGCGCAGGAAGTGCCCATGACCTTCGGCGCCCTGATGCTGGCTCCTGAAAATGACGATAGTGGTCACCCCTCACTGCTTGCGGTGCACACGGCCCCGCCCGTCCCCTCATACATGCAGCAGTGGCGCGATGACCTAGCCACCATCGACCGCCTGGCTCGCGCCGAGGGCCGCCCTGACCTGATCGCCGGCGACTTCAACGCGACCCTGCTCCACGGCGGCCTGGCCAGTTACGCGGGAGCGCGCTCACAGCTGGGTGCGGATGCCGCCCTGGCCACCCACCGGATCGAGGGCACCTGGCCGGTAGGTGGAGTGTTAGGAATGCGGGCCCCGATTGACCACATTATGGTGATGCAGGGGCCACCTGCTCACAGCGAGGATATAACCTACCAACAGGTGGGCAATTCTGACCACCTGGCAGTGAGTGCCGTCGTAGACCTTTGCAGCTAGGCGCGTGGGCTAGCCCCTATCACAAGCTGGAATATTTGCCGGTCTGCTCTGTGCCCCATAGACCTAAGGCTCCGGGGAAGGCAGGGGGTAAGCTGGATATGATCAACGATTGACAGACCCCCGCTATCGCACTCACCCAAGGAGCCCCGCGTGACTAAGCCCGGACGTCCGGACGCCGCCGAACTGCTCGCAGCTGCCGAGCAAGCCTATGCCACCTACCACGAGCAGGTGCGCACCGACCCCGACTACCCGGCCCTGCACCTGGCACCGCCCGTGGGCCGCCTCAACGACCCCAACGGGCTGATCTATCATGAGGGCACCTACCACGCCTTCTACCAGTACTCCCCGGTGCACCCTACCCGCGCCGTCTTCTGGCGCTACGCCACCAGCGACGACCTCACCCACTGGCAGGACCGCGGCACCGCCATCGCCCCTACCGACTGGTTCGATAAGAACGGCTGCTACTCGGGCTCGGGTTTTGTGGGCGAGGACGGCACCTTTGAGTTCTTCTACACCGGCAACGTCAAGGACGCCGACGGCAACCGGGAGGCCTATCAGGTACTCTTTACCTCACCCGACCAGGGCAAGACCTTCACCAAGCAAGAGGTCTTTCTCAACGGCCCCGAAGAGGGCTACACCGCCCACTACCGCGACCCCCACGTGATTGAACGCGAGGGCACCTGCTACGCCGTCATTGGCGCCCAGCGCGAGGACAAAACCGGTGCCGTGGTGCTCTACTCCTCACCCGACCGCCGCACCTGGACCTTCGAGGGGGAGCTCACCTTCTCAGATCCCGCCCTGGCCAACCTGGGCTACATGTACGAGTGCCCCGGCCTGATTCAGCTACGCGACGAAGAAACCGGAGAACTTAAGGACGTGCTGATTTTCAGCCCCCAGGGCATGGAAGCTGACGGAGAGAAGTACAACAACATCTTCCAGACCGGCTACATCGTGGGTACCCTCACCGGCACCCACTTTGAGGTCACCACCCCCTTCACCGAGCTGGACGCCGGTACCGAGTTTTACGCCCCCCAGTGCTTCCACGGGGTGGGGCAGGACGGCTCCCACGCGGTGCTCCAGGGCTGGTTCGGTAATGCCGACCAGGATGACCAGCCCTCCTGGGACAACCACTGGGTGCACATGCAGACCTACCCCCGCCGTCTCACCCTGCGTGCTGGTCGTATCTACCAGAACCCCGTGGAGCAGCTTGATAGCGCCCTGGCGCCCGCCCCTGTTGTGCCCGCAGCTCATGGCGAGATCGCGGAACTGGCGGACGCCCGCGTCTGGCGCCTGCACGGTGAGGTGGCGGTAGCCGAACCTGTACAAATTATCGTTGAGGACGCCGCGGGGCAGGCCCTGGTGCTGACCCTGAGCGAGGGCGGCGCCCACCTGGACCGCACCGGCAGCCGCTACACCGTGGGCGGGGCAGAGCGCCATCGCACCCTAGAGCACAGCGCTACCCGCACCTTCGACCTGCTGGTTGATGCCTCCGGAACTGAACTCTTCCTCGATGGGGGAGCCGCCGTCTTCTCATCCCGCACCTACTTCACCGGAGCCAAGCGCACCGTCCGCCTGGTAGCAGACGAAGCGGCCGTGCTGAGCCTCGAAGCTGCCCGGCTTGTAGAAGACTAGGGTAAATGGCGCCGGTGCCTTAGCGCACGGGGCGAAAAATTTTCCGTGACCTGGCACCGGCAGGGCACAGTAAGACCTGTCTCACAGGTTATCGACGATGGTAGGCTGGTGGAGACGCCGCACACAGCGGCCCCACCACTCCCAACCACTATGAGGTGACAACCATGGCAGGCTTCTTCAAAAAGCTCTTCGGCGGTAGCGACGATACCGCAGCGCAGACTCCCGCTCCCGCAGCTACTCCCGCGGCAGCACCGTCCGCCGCTGGCGCGTCCGCTCTGACCGCCCACATGAACGGTACCGTTGTCGAGCTTGCCGGCGTGAGCGACCAGATGTTCGCCTCAGGCGCCCTGGGCCCCGGTGCCGCCATTGAGCCGACCGCAGGTGTGGTTGTGGCTCCTGCAGACGGCGAAGTAACCGTCGCCTTCCCCACCGGGCACGCCTTCGGCATCCGTACCGCAGACGGCTTGGAAATCCTGATCCACGTGGGCTTCGATACCGTGGAGCTGGACGGCAAGTTCTTCGAACCCAAGGTCAAGAAGGGCGATAGCGTTACCCGCGGCCAGGTGCTGGTGGAGTTCGACCTGGAGCAGGTCAGGGCCGCAGGCTACCCGGTGACCACCCCGCTGGTTATCACCAACGCCAAGAGCTCCGTTGCCGACCTGACAGTTGCCAACGCAGGGAGCGATGTAGCAGCCGGTGCTGACTTCATCACCGCAGCTCGTAAGGGCTAAGAAACTTTAGCTTAAATGGCAGGCGCCTACTCCCAGTGCGGGAGTGGGTGCCTGTCTGTTTTTGTCTGCGGTGAAGCCAGGTGGGGACGCTTCCCGGCAGCCTTGGTTTTGTCCCTACTTTGCCTTCCTGCCCGTCCTGCTGATAAGGACGCGCGCGGGGCGGGTTTGTTTGCGCTATACCAGTACGGGGGTGCCCCTACATCTTGGCTCGTGACCCTCTTGCTCCTCGCCTGGGGGCTCGTCGCAATTCACGCCAGCCCCGAGCCAACGAGCTGCGATGCAGGGGCACCCCCTCCGTAGAAGGCGCAAGGAAAACTCTCTCTAGAGCTTTCTTGACCGGGTAATCTTGAAAGGTAACACCGTACCCAGGAGGATTCCATGCCCGAGCAAACCTACGACTTTACCGTGCGCGAAGCGACCGAAGCTGACTACCCCGGCGTGGTTGAGGCGCTGACCAACGCCTTTGAGCACGACCCGGTCATGAACAAGGCTATGGGCGGGGACGGCCGCACCGAGACCGTCCGCGGGCTCTTTGAGTTTCAGCTGCGCACCACCTACGCCCCGAAGGGCACTATCGATATCGCCGTCACTGCCGATGGCACGGTGCTGGGTGCTGCCCTGTGGCTCTCGCCCGAGGCCCAGAAGGGTAACCTGCTGGCCGACATTAAGGCCCTGCCCGACTATTACCGGGTGCTGGGGAAGGGGCTGGCCCGTGCCACCGTCACCGAGCTGCGCCTGCTGGCAGCCCGCCCAAAATTCGACCACTGGTACCTCTACACTATCGGTGTGCACGAGGACGCCCGCGGGCACGGCATCGGCTCCCACCTGCTGGATTACCGCCGCGAGCGCCTGGGGGAGGTGCCCGCCTACCTGGAGGCCTCCACCTACCGGTCAGCCTCCCTCTATGCCCGCCACGGGTTTGTTGAGCTCTTCCGCTTCAAGGGTGGCAAGCCCGCCCTGGGCATGTTGCACCCGGCACCGGTGACTCAGGTGTCGCTTCACGACCACCGTAGAAGCAAGTAATATTCTTTTTTCTCTGGTTCAGGGGCACTCACGAGTGCGCTCTGTGTCAAAGAATAGAACTCGTGGAGAGGTCGGGCAGGGGCGTTAGCTTACGCCACCGCGCTCTCTGCCCAGAGCAGGGAGCGGGTGCTTGCCCCCTCGTGGAGGCTCACCGGTAGCACATCGCTGCCGGTGAGCTCTTTTTCTTCGCCGTTCATGGCGTGCATGAGCTGGGCGACGGCCCGCTGGGCCATTGCGTCGATGGGCTGCACCACGGTGGTTAGCTCGGGCAGGAGGGCCCGGCTGGTTTCGGTGCCGTCAAAGCCGATGACCTGTAGGTCCTGGGGCACCTGCCGCCCGGTGGCACGGGCATAGCCCAGCACCATGGCTGCGTAGACATCGTTTGAGGCGAAGACAGCATCAACCTGCGGGTGCTCATCGAGGTAGGTGAAGATGCGCTCGCGTTTGGTGGCCTGCGGGGTGGTGAAGCCCAGTTCGAGGATATGCGGGGTGTAGCCGGCTTCGGTGACCGCTAGCTGGTAGCCGCGCTGGCGGGTGTTGTCGAGGGAGACGGTTGAGGTGATGTGCAGGATATTCGTGGCCCCACCGTCAAGAAGTAGGTGGGTGGCCCGGTAGGCCCCGTCGAAGTTGTCGCAGCTGATGTTGGAGCCCCGGCCGGTGTGCTGCCGGTCGATGCTAATCAGGGGCGCACCCAGGTGGGGAAAGTGGGCAACGACCTGCGAGTGGGCACCGGTGATGACACCATCGACCTGGTTGGCTATGAGCATATCAAGGTAGCGCTGCTCTGATTCGGGGTGGTCGTTGCTGTTGCAGAGAATGGCCCTGTAGCCGATGTCGGCCAGATGGGATTCGATGCGGTAGGCCATTTCCCCGTAGAAGGGGTTGGCGACGGAGGGGAAGACTAGACCGATGAGCTGGCTTTTTTGCCCCTGGAGGGAGCGGGCGATGGCGTTGGGCCGGTAGCCGAGCTGCTGCATAGCGTCGAAGACTTTGACGCGGGTGGTTTCGGAGAGGTAGCCCCGGTTGTTGAGCACGCGGGAGACTGTGGTGGGGGAGACGCCTGCCAGCGCAGCGACATCGCCGAGTTTTGGTTTGGGCACGCGGGGCTCCGGTCTGTCGGGGTGGGCTCGGGCTGTTCTCAATTATAGGGCCTGTCTAACAGGCGTTGAGAAGTATTGAGCTGTGTGACGGGGCCGGTTTGCGCTTGCGCTGAGAGAGAGGTAATGCAGCGGGGTTAGCGGGGCAGCGGAAGGTAGCTGACGGTGCTGCCTGCTGCCGTGCCAGCCGGGGGGACGAGGACCAGGGCGTCCGCTGTGGCGAAGGAGGTGAGCATGTGGGATTGGGTTTTGGGAAGGGGAGTGAGGGCTGCCTCGTGGGGTGAGGGGCTGAGGCTGGCAGGTAGCAGGCGCAGGTCGTGTTTGCGGTAGCCGGGTACCTCATGGGTGAGGACGCCGGTGGGCAGGTCAGCTAGGGGATTTGCGCTAGTGCCGGTGAGCCAGGGGGGGAGGTAGGAGTAGAGGGCGGTGTAGGCGGCCAGGGGGTTGCCGGGCAGGCCCAGGACGAGCGGCGCGGCCGGGTTGCTGCTGGCCGGTAGGCGGGCGGCTAGGGCCGGGTGGCCGGGGCGGATGGCGACGGATTCGAAGAGGTAGCTGGCCTGAAGGTCGTGGAGGGCGCGGCGCACCCAGTCGACGGTGGAGGTTGAGGAGCCGCCGGTGATCAGGAGCAGGTCGGCGCGGGTTGCGATGAGCCAGTCGGTGAGTTTGACTTTGCTATCGGGCAGGCGGCAGGTGCTGGTGACCGCCGCCCCGAGATCTTCGATGATGGAGGGGAAGGCCAGGGAGTAGGCGTCGCGTACCTGGCCGGGGCTGGGGAGGCCCGCGGTAATAATTTCGTTGCCGGTGTAGGCGATAGCCACGGTGGGGCGGGCGGTTACGGTCAGGATGTCGAGGCCGAGGGTGGCGAGGGCACCGAGGTGCCGGGCGGTGATACGGGTGCCCGCGGCAAGCACGCTGCTGCCTGCGGGGAGCTCTTCACCGGCGCGGCGGATGTCGGCCCCCGAAGCGGGGTAGCCCCGGCCACTAAAAAAACGGGGGTCGGGGCTGAGTATGTTGCCTTCTTGCAGGGCGTGTTCCTGGCGGATGACAGCTTCGGCACCCGGGGGAAGCAGCCCGCCGGTCAGAATGGGGGTTGCCTGGCCGGGGGTGAGGGGGAGGGTTTTGCGGTGGACGTTCTCGCCGTCGGCAGCTGGTGGGTGGGTCAGTACCTGCCAGGGCGGGGCACCGGCGGTAGCATAGCCGTCCATGGCTGAGGAGTCGTAGTGGGGAACGGGCAGTAGGGCGCGGGCATCGTGGGCCAGGGCTCTGCCCACGGCGTCAGCGAGGGGGACCTCTTCCTCAATGAGAGCCAGGGTTGCCCCCGCCCTGTGGAGGAGCTGCCTGGCCTGGTGCCAGCTGGTGTGGTGCACGGTGGTCTCCTTAGGGCTGGGGCGGTGCCTGGGTGTAGCCTGCGGTGCGGGCGGCCTCCCAGGTATCAACATCGGCGGTCAGTTCAGCAGGTAGTTCTAGTTCTGCGGGTTCAAGGGGGCTGAGAAAGCGACGGACGGAGGCGTTGGCGGTATCCCCGGCAAAGGCAGGAGCCAGGGCCGCGGCTCGGTAGATGCCCAGCAGGGGTTGGGTGATGCCCTCAGAGACAGCCCAGTAGCCGGTGACCTCTTGCGGTGCGGACGCTGCCGCCTGCACAAGTAGGGGAACAGCGGCCTGGGCGCGGGGCAGGTCGCAGGAAAGAACCAGTACCCAGTGGTGGGAGAGCACCGAAAAGTCAGGTTGGGCTGCTGCCAGGGCCGCAAGCCCGGCAGAAATACCGGCTGCTGGCCCGCTAAAGACCGGTTCTTCGCGGGTCAGTAGGACGCCGGTGGGAAGGGTGAGCTCTGCCGGGCCGACGACCACACGGTGCTCCGCACCCGTGCAGGCGGCGAGAACTCCGTCGAGCAGGGTGTGCTTACCGTTAGAGAGCAGGGCCTTGGGCACCCCGCCGAGGCGGGAGGAGCGTCCGCCCGCCAGAATCAGGGCCGAGTAGCTGGGGGTCTTCACGGGTTTTCCTCCTAGCCGCCGGCAAAGGGCGGGAGCACATCCAGACGCTCAGCCTGCGTCAGGAGCGCCGGGTCATCGAGCTGCTCGTCGGTGGCGGCAACCCCGTCGACGAGGAAGGTGCAGCGCGGCAGAATATCGGCCAGGGTCTGGCCCGAGGGAGTGCTGCCGGTGAATTCTTCTGCCAGGTAGGTACGAACCCCGGCAAGAGTGGGAGCAGGTAGCTGGGCTGGGTCCAGGGTGAGGCTGGGGCGGCCCGCTGCCGCCCGGGCTGCGGCGAAAAAGTTAATCTGCATAGAAAGTCCTTGAATCTTAGCCGCCGATGGCGCTCATGGATCGAGTAGGTTGGGTGAAATCGGGGGTGTCGAAGCCGACCGTATCCTTGCCGTGGGCCTTGGGCTTGGCCCACATGGCTCCGCGCCAGATCTGGGCCAGTTCAGCATCGCTGGCCCCGCCGCGCAGGGCACCCATAAGGTCGGTCTCGGTCAGGGAGAAGAGGCAGGATCGCACCTTGCCGTCGGCGGTAATGCGGGTCCGGGTGCAGGCTGAGCAGAAAGGCTCGGTGACCGAAGCGATGATACCCACCTGCCCCAGGGGCTCTGCTGTATCGGCGTGACCGAGCGGGTAGACGTCCCAGAGCGCTGCGGGTGAGGCCCCGCGCGGACGCCCGTGGGGCAGCAGGTCGTAGTGGTCGGCCAGGCGCTGACGAATCTGTTCGGCGGTGATGGTGCCTTCGCGCGTCCAGTTGTGGTCGGCGTCCAGGGGCATCTGCTCGATAAAACGGAGCTGGTAGCCCCCTTCCAGCGCCCAGGCAAGGAGCTCGTGACCCTGAGTGTCGTTGACCCCGGCCATGAGGACAGCATTAATTTTGAGGGGGGTGAGCCCAGCTGCTGTGGCCGCCTCAATTCCGGTGAGCACGGAGGCCAGCTTGTCTCTGCGGGTGAGCTGGGCAAAGGTTTCGGGGCAGATGGTATCGAGGGAGACGTTCACCCGGTTGAGCCCGGCTGCTGCCAGGGCGTCAACTTTTTTCTCGAGCCCTATGCCGTTGGTGGTCAGGGCGATGGGCAGGTGGGGGTGGTCGGCACGGACGGCCGCGATGATGTCGGTCAGGTCAGCTCGTACCAGGGGTTCGCCGCCGGTGAAGCGTACCTCTTCTATCCCTAGATTCTGTACGCCCACCCGTACCAGGCGGACCACCTCATCGAGGGTGAGAAGCTGGCTACCCGGGAGCCAGTTGAGCCCCTCGGCGGGCATGCAGTAGACGCAGCGCAGGTTGCACTTGTCCATGAGCGAGATGCGCAGGTCGGTGGCGGTTCTACCCCAGCGGTCAGCGAGAGGCCCGCTGGTGGGTGCCCCCTGCCGGGCGGCGGCAGTCAGACCACCGGTGACCACGGGGATGGTAGAACCCAGGGGAACCGGGGGAACGGGGGCGGAGGACTGGGGCATACCCACACTTTCACAAATCTTAATCAGTATTTCAGATGTAATATTTAGCCTATCGAAACCGGGTGAAGAACACCACCTGGCTCTACACTAATCTATAGAAACAAACCAGCCCAGGCTACTGTTACCCGCGCCAGGAGGACTCGTGCGCCGCCCCACCCTAGCTACCCTGCCCCTCATCCTTGCCCTTGCGGCCTGCGCTCCCGGCTCACCGGCGTCCGCCCCCGAGAGCAGTCAGGGGAGCACCGGTGCGGACGCCCCCGTGCAGGTCTTTGCGGCGGCCTCCCTGGGAGCCGTGGGCGATGAACTCATCGCAGCCTACCGCCAAGAAAACCCGCAGGCTGACATCACCGCCACCTACGCGGGGTCATCCCAACTGGTGACCCAGATGACCGAGGGGGCCACTCCCGACCTGCTGATGACCGCCGATAACACCACCATGACCCAGGCTATCGAAAAGGTTGAAGAACTGGCCGGCGTCACCCCCGAAACCATCGCCACCAATGCCCTGGTACTGGCCACCGCCCCCGGCAACCCCGCTGCCATCGATAGTGTAGATGACCTGGCTGCAAGCGGCGTCATGACCGCAATCTGCGCCCAGGAAGTACCCTGCGGACGCCTGGCCCACCAGGAGCTCACCCGCCAGGGAATCACCCCGGCGACCTCCACCGAAGAAGCAAATGTCTCGGCGGTCGCCACTAAGGTAGCTACCGGCCAGGTGGATGCCGGCTTTATCTACTCCACCGACGCCACCGCCCTCTCTGCCACCGAAGATATCACCGTCATCGACCTGCCCGACCTAGAGCGCAATGCCTACCCCCTGGCCCTGACCACCACAGGTCAGGCCAAGGCAAGCGCCCAGGATTTTGCCAACTGGCTCGCCACCTCTGAAAAAGCTGCCCAGATTCTTACTGCCTACGGCTTCAAACCTGCCTAAACTAGGACTATGAGCACACCTGGCCCCGCACCCGCCCCGCCCCGGCCCGGCGGCAGCCCCTTTACGTCCGTACCGGCCCACGCTGTGCTCCCCACCCTGCTCACCCTGGCCCTGATTGCCGGGCCCCTGCTGGCCCTTCTGGTGCGGACCCCCTGGGGGAGCCTGCCCCAGCTTCTGACGGAACCGGCTGCCCTGGGTGCCGTTAGGCTCTCGGTGCTCACAGCCCTGGCTACCACCCTTATCTCGGCCCTGCTGGGCACCCCCACCGCTCTGGTACTTGCCACGGTGCTCGAAAAATCGCGGGCCCGCCGCCTGACCTGGCCCCTCTACGGGCTGATCTATACCCCCATCATTTTCTCCCCGGTGGTTTCGGGTCTGGCCCTGCTCTTCTTCTGGGGTCGGCGCGGGCTGCTCGGTTCCTGGCTTGATGCCGCCGGTATCTCGGTGGCTTACACCCCGCTGGCTGTGGTGCTGGCCCAAACTTTTGTTGCCCTGCCCTTCTTTGTGGCCACCCTGGTCACCACCCTGCGGGCTCTGCCGCCAGAGTACGCCGAAATCGCCCGGCTTGAGGGGGCCAGCCCCGCGGAGGTCACCACCCGGGTGCTGCTCCCGCTAGCCACCCCCGGGCTGCTGACGGCAGCCGTCCTGACCTTCGCCCGTGCCCTGGGCGAATACGGAGCCACCGTTACTTTTGCCGGAAATATCGAGGGCGTCACCCGAACTATCCCGCTGGCCATTGAGCTGGCTCTGAGCTCCAACCGCATGGAGGCAGCCCTGGGTGCAGCCCTCATGCTCATTGCCCTCTACATCAGTCTGCTCGCCGCTGGAGCCCTGGCCCTCTGGCTGGGGCGACTGAAAGGAGGCCGCCCCTTATGACGCTGCCTACAGAACCCCCTACAGAAAGCCTTGCCCACCTGCTTCCCACTGGCTCCCGTCTTCAGCCGCAGGCCTACGCTTCTTGTGTGCGCGACCTGGTGGCTGCCACTGTCGCCCGCACCCCCTATAGCCTGCCCCTGGGGGAGGCCGCCGGGTGCCAGCTCGCTGAACCCCTCTACGCGCTGGCCCCCCAGCCCTCCTTCGCCAACTCCCAGATGGATGGTTACGCCCTCACCAGCGTTGCCGCCCGGGCGGCCCAGCGGGTTTTTCGGGTGGGGCAGGACGTTCCTGCCGGAGCCACCGGAGCAGGGCTACCGGTGAGTGATACCCTGGTCTACCCGGTCATGACGGGGGCTCCGCTGCCGGAGGGCTACACCACCGTAGTCCCCGTCGAGCGCACCAGCCCTGTGGCCGGAGAGACGGGCGCCGCGGGCTTCGTAGCCGAGGGCGGGCAGGTGGAGATACCCCCGGTTACCCCCGGTGCTTTCGTACGGGCTGTAGGGGAGGACGTTGCAGCAGGCCAGCTCCTAGCAGAAGACGGCAGCCGTCTGACCCCGGCCCTCATCGGCGCCCTGGCCGCCCAGGGAATCGCGAGCGTGCCGGTCTACCGCCCCCTTCGGGTGCTGGTGGTGACCGGCGGTGACGAGGTCGCTGGGGCAGGCCGGGTGCCTGCTGCCGGGCAGATTTTTGACGCCAACGGCCCGGTGCTGGCGGCCCTGCTTCGTCAGGAGGGCTGCACCACCGACCACCTGTCCATCGGGGACTCGGTAGAAGGTTTCTGCATGGCCCTGCAAGGTGCCCTAACCCGCTGGGTGCCCGACCTCATCGTGACCAGCGGCGGTATCAGCCACGGCAAATACGAGGTGGTGCGTCTGGGGCTGGCGGCTTTGGCTACTGCTCCTGCCGGTGGGGGACGGGTGAGGGCCAGCTGGTTCGGCCATGTTGCCCAGCAGCCCGGTGGCCCCCAGGGCCTGGCCCTGTTTGAGGCCCCCGACGGTAGGGTGCTGCCGGTACTCTGCCTGCCGGGCAACCCGGTGAGCACCCTCATCAGCTACCATCTGCTCCTGCGTCCTGCCCTGGCCCACCTGGCAGGGGAGGGGGGAGCGGACGCTTACGGCCAGCTAGTGCTCGATGCCCCCATCATGGCACCGGATGGAAAAACCCAGTACCGCCGAGCCCGCCTCACCCGCCAGGCTCGGGCGGACGGGAGCGTCCTAACCCTGCTGACTCCGGCCGCCGCAACCGGCTCCCACCTGCTCCTACAGGCAGCCTGCGCCGATGCCCTGGTGGAACTGGAACCGGGGCGAACCTACCGCGGCGGTGAACTGGTGCGGTATATTGCCCTGTGAGGCGCAGGTAGACACCCCTGCCAGCAAATCACGTATAGTAAATACTGATTAATTTTGTGTTGAGAGGCTAAGCCAAGGACCATGACCGCCCCCACCCCCAACGGAAACCTCACCCACGTGCGTGCCGACGGCAGCGCCCACATGGTTGACGTCACCGAAAAGAACGAAACCACCCGCACCGCCATAGCCGAGGGCTACGTCATCACCCGGGCAGACGTCATCGACAAAATCTTCGACGCCGACCTACCCAAGGGGGACGCCCTGCCCGTCGCCCGCGTCGCCGGCATCATGGCAGCCAAGAAAACCCCCGATATCATCCCGCTCTGCCACCCCCTGCCCCTGGGCAAAATCACCATCGACTTCGAACGCCACCCCGACCGCCTCCGCATCGAAGCCCTGGTTAAAACCCGCGGCGTCACCGGCGTCGAAATGGAAGCCCTCAGTGCGGTCTCCGGCGCAGCCCTCACCGTCTACGACATGATCAAGGCCGTCGATAAGCAGGCCACCATCACCGGCCTGCGGGTCCTGGAAAAAACCGGCGGAAAATCCGGCGACTGGAAGGTAGAGCAGTGAGCAGCAGCTACACCCTGCCCGAGAACCGCACCGGCCTAGTGATCGTGGCCTCTACCCGGGCCGCCCGCGGAATCTACGAGGATAGGTCTGGCCCCCTGGCAGTAGCCTGGCTACGCGACCAGGGCTTCGATACCCCCGACGCGGTCGTCGTAGCGGATGCCGACGTCCCCGCCTATATCGATCGGCTGGTTGCAGCCGGTAACCTGCCCACCTTTATCCTGACCAGCGGTGGAACCGGCCTCAACTCAGACGACACAACCGTCGAAGCCGTGCGCCCCCACCTGACCAAAGAAGTACCCGGCATCATGCACGCCTTCTGGAATCAGGGCCTCAACAACACCCCCGCCGCTGTCCTCTCCCGCGGAGTCGCCGGCGTCATCGGCACCAGCTTCATCATGACCCTGCCCGGCTCCACCGGAGGAGTCAAGGACGGCTGTGCCGTGCTCGAACCCCTCGTCACCCACATCTGCCGCCAGCTAGAGGACTACCATGACCACTAACCCCAGAAATCCTCACACCACCGGCCCCTCCCCGGCCAACCCCTATGCCGGGCGTCCACTCGAACCGGTAGATTCCACAGTCGTACACGCCTCCATCACCGAAGAGCCCCTCGAACCCCTCCTCACTGCCGCCAAGCAGGCAACCATGACCCGCGCCATGGGCGCCCTCGTCGTCTTCGACGGCATCGTGCGCGACCACGACCACGGCCAGCCGGTAGCCGCCCTAGCCTACTCTGCTCACCCCCAGGCGTCCGACTACCTGGAAGAAACCCTGAACTCGGTGGTGCACGAAATCCCCGGCGTGCGCCTCTGGGCCGCCCACCGCATCGGCCCCATCCCCATCGGAGAATCAGCCCTCACCGTCCTAGCGGCTGCAGCCCACCGCGGCACAGCCTTCACCGCCTGCTCCCTGGCCGCCGACCGCATCAAGGCTCGGGTGCCGATTTGGAAAGAACAAGAACTCACCGACGGCAGCGTGCAGTGGGTAGGAATCGATACGCCTACCGGCTAGAAAGGGCCCACCATGACCTCTGAACTAACCTCGCTGGCCTACCAGCTCTACGGGCGGCAGATGATCCTGCCGGAGCTGGGGCAGAAGGGGCAGGAAAAACTGAGCGCGGCAACGGTTGCGGTGATTGGGGCAGGCGGCCTAGGCTCACCGGCCCTGCTCTACCTGGCAGGGGCCGGTCTTGGGCGCATTATCGTGATCGATGACGACACGGTAGAAACCTCTAACCTGCATCGCCAGGTGGTTCACTCCTACGCCCGGGTCGGGGCCTCTAAAGCAGATTCAGCCGCCCAGACCCTGCGTGAACTCAACCCCCTGGTTGCGGTCGAAGCCGTCAAGGAACGCCTGACCGACGCCAACGCAGAAAAACTGCTGGCCGGGGTGGATGTGCTGGTGGACGGCTCCGATAACTTCCCCACCCGCTACACCGCCTCCCGCGCTGCCGCTGCCCTGGGTATTCCCCACGTCTGGGGGGCCATTCTCGGCTTTGACGCCCAAATGAGCGTCTTTTGGGCAGGGCAGGGGCCGGTCTATGAAGACCTCTACCCGGCTGAGCCGGAACCCGGCTCGGTACCTAACTGTGCCACCGCCGGTGTCATCGGCGCACTCGCCGGGGTGATCGGTACGGCCATGGCCATGGAAACCATCAAACTGCTGACCGGTATCGGTCGGCCCCTCATGGGTGAAGTGGGCTACTACAGCGGCCTGACCGGCCGCTGGGAGTACATCCCCCTGGTAGCATCGTCCACCCGCGCCACTCCTGCATCTGCTTCCGGTGCGGACTGGGAGCCCGCTACCGCCGAGCCTGACCAGTACGGCATGGAAGTCACCTGGGCCGATATTACGGGTTCCGCCTATTTTGAGGGAGTGCCCCTGATTGACGTGCGGGAGCCGCACGAGCACCGGGCGCTGGCTGTGCCGGGCAGCTTCAACCTGCCGCTTTCCCTGATTCGCCAAGCAGCCAGCGATACCAGCCTGCAACCTGCTGTCGATACCGTGCTACCCAGCCACCGGGGGCGGTATGCTCTCTACTGTGCGGCCGGGGTGCGCTCGCTTGAGGCTCTGAACCTGCTCACCGCCGCCGGTTTTAGTGACCTTTACAGCGTTGAAGGTGGCATTGATGCCTGGCTAAAAACACAGGGCTAGGGCTTCTGCCTGCCCCGACCCGCTAAATATATGCATGCATGATACTTAATTAGCTAACGTTTTTATTCGGTATTTATTACGCGATATTTTGGGTAGAATGGTGCCCATGACACAGCAGGCATCACACACACCTGGGCCCGATGGGCCGCTCACTGACAAGCTCATCAAATTCGGCAAATTCTTCACCAAGTGGGACGAAACTGACGACGGCCGCGCAGCCTTCCTTAAGGGCGGCCGCGCAGGCGACGTTTTCTACCGCAACCGTTGGAGTCATGACAAGGTCGTCCGCTCCACCCACGGCGTCAACTGCACCGGCTCTTGCTCCTGGCAGGTCTTCGTCAAAGACGGCGTAATCACCTGGGAAGCCCAGGCCACCGACTATCCCACCGTCGGCCCCGACCGTCCCGAGTACGAACCGCGCGGCTGCCCCCGCGGTGCGGCTTTCTCCTGGTACACCTACTCACCGACCCGCGTGAAGTACCCCTACATCCGCGGTGTGCTGCTTGAAATGTACCGCGAAGCCCGCGCCCGTCTGGGAGACCCCGTCGAAGCCTGGGCCTCGATTGTCTCTGACCCCGAAAAGCGATCCCGCTACCTGAGTGCCCGCGGTAAGGGCGGCCTGGTGCGCGGCTCCTGGGCCGAAGCCCTCGAAATGGTGGTCGCCGCGCAGATTCACACCATCAAGACCTACGGGCCCGATCGCAACATCGGCTTCTCACCCATTCCGGCTAAGTCCATGGTCTCCCACGCCTCAGGCGCTCGCTACATTGAGCTCATCGGCGGCGTGATGACCTCCTTCTACGACTGGTACGCCGACCTGCCGGTTGCCTCGCCCCAGGTCTTTGGTGACCAGACGGACGTGCGCGAGTCAGGTGACTGGTGGGACGCCACCTACCTGATGATGTGGGGCTCCAACATCCCGGTGACCCGAACCCCCGACGCCCACTGGATGGCAGAGGTGCGCTACCGCGGTACCAAGGTCGTCTCGGTTTCCCCCGACTATGCCGATAACACCAAGTTCGCCGACGAGTGGCTCCCGGCCCAGGCCGGCACAGACGCCGCCCTGGCCATGGCTATGGGCCACGTGATTCTCAAGGAGAACTTCGTTGACCGCCGCGTTGAGTTCTTCGAGAACTACGTGAGCACCTACACCGACTTCCCCTTCCTGGTCACCCTTGAGACCCGCGAGGACGGGGTGACGGTTCCTGCTAAGTTCCTCACCGCCGCCAACCTTGCCGAGCACGCCCAGGTGCCCGATGCGTCCTTCAAGACCGCCCTACTCAACCGCGAAACCGGCGAGGTTGTGGTGCCCAACGGTTCTCTGGGCTACCGCTACAACGCTGAGGACGAGGGCAAATGGAACCTGGACCTGCAGGGCGTCAAGCCTGCCCTGTCCATCCTGGATTTGCCCACCGGCGCCGAGCGTGCCGTCGAAATCCAGATGCCCGCCTTCGACGAGCCCTCGGGCCGCGGCAAGATTATTACCCGCGGCGTACCCACCATTACCGTTGAGGGTAAGACCGTCACTACCGTATTCGACCTCATGCTGGCCCAGTACGGTATCGGCCGCCCCGGCCTGCCCGGTACCTGGGCTGCCGGTTTTGAGGACGCCGAAACCCAGTACACCCCGGCCTGGCAGGAGGCCATTACCTCCGTCCCCGCTGAAGCTGTGATTCGCACCGCCCGCGAGTTCGCCCAGAACTCCATCGACTCGGGTGGCCGCACCATGATTATCATGGGCGCCGGTATCTGCCAGTGGTACCACGGCGACACCACCTACCGCGCGATTCTAGCCCTGCTCATGATGTGCGGCGCTGAAGGCCGCAACGGCGGCGGCTGGGCCCACTACGTGGGTCAGGAGAAGGCCCGCCCCATCACCGGCTGGTCCCACATGGCCAACGCTCTTGACTGGGTGCGCCCGCCGCGCACCCAGGCTGGCACCGCCTTCTGGTACATGCACACCGACCAGTTCCGCTCCGACGGCCGCAGCACAGATTCCCTGCAGTCCCCCCTGGCCAAGGGCGATTTGCGCGGGGTTCATACCGCCGACGTGCTGGCTCGTTCCGTACGCATGGGCTGGATGCCCTTCTACCCCCAGTTCCCCGAGAACTCCCTGGACCTGGCGGACGCCGGTGCCGCAGCGGTTGCCGCAGGCACCGCAGAGTCCCCGGCAGACTACGTTGCCCAGCGCCTCAACTCTGGCGACCTGGACTTCTCGGTAGAGGACGTCGATAACCCGGTCAACTGGCCCCGCACCCTGGTGCTGTGGCGCAACAACCTGCTGGGATCGTCCGCCAAGGGCGAGGAATACTTCCTCAAGCACCTGCTCGGCACCCACAACTCGGTGATGGGTAGGGACGCCGAAGACTTCAAGCCCGCCGAGGTCAAGTGGGCCCAGACCGCCCCCGAAGGCAAGCTGGACCTGCTGGTGACGACCGACTACCGCATGACGTCCTCAACCCTGCTGTCGGACATCGTCTTCCCTGCCGCCACCTGGTACGAGAAGCACGATATTTCGTCCACCGACATGCACCCCTACATCCACGCTTTCTCCCCGGCCATCAACCCGCCCTGGGAAACCAAGACCGACCACCAGGTCTTCAAGGAACTTGCCTTCCTGTTCTCCAAGTGGGCAGCCAAGCACCTGGGCAAGCGCAGCGACCTGGTATCTGTGCCCCTGCAGCACGACACCCCCGGTCAGCTGGCCCAGCCCGGCGGCCACGCCCCGGACTGGAAGAACCAGGGCATCGCCGGTATCCCCGGTAAGAACATGCCCATCTTCACCGTGGTGGAGCGCGACTACCCGGCCATCTACGACATGTACACCTCGGTCGGCCCCCTGCTCTCCAAACTGGGCACCACCACCAAGTTCGTGACCGTGGACGTCAACGAGCAGCTAGCCCAGCTGGCTGAAGAACACGGCGTGATGGGTACCGGTAAGGGTGCCGGCCTGCCGGCCCTTGATACCGACATTAAGCTGGCCGACACCATACTGGCCCTGTCAGGTACCTCCAACGGCCCCGTAGCCCTCAAGGGCTTCAAGGCCCTGGAGAAGCGCGTGGGCAAGACAATGCACCACCTGGCTGAGGGCAACGAAGAAAAGCGCATTAGGTTCCGCGATACCCAGGACCGGCCCTGCCCCGTCTTTACCTCACCCGAATGGTCAGGCTCAGAGACCGGCGGACGCCGCTACGCCCCCTTCACCCTCAACATCGAACAGCTCAAGCCCTTCCACACCCTCACCGGTCGTATGCACTTCTTCCTCGACCACGACTGGATGAGTGAGATGGGCGAGCAGCTGCCGGTCTACCGTCCGCCGCTCGATATGCACAACCTCTTCGGTGAACCCGAAATCGGTGAAACCGGGGACCTGTCGGTTGCCGTGCGCTACGTGACGGTACACAACAAGTGGGCTATCCACTCCTCCTACCACGACAACCTCTACATGCAGACCCTCTCCCGCGGTGGCACTCACGCCTGGATGAGCCCGGCGGACGCTGCAAAAATCGGAGTCAAGGATCACGACTGGATCGAGTGCGAGAATGCCAACGGCGTCTTCGTGGGCCGCGCGGTGGTATCCCACCGTATGCCCGAAGGCGTGGTCTATGTGCACCACGCCCAGGAACGCCTGGTCAATATCCCCAAATCAGAGGTATCGGGCAAGCGAGGCGGCATCCACAACTCCGTCACCCGCATCATGGTCAAGCCCACCCACCTCATCGGTGGCTACGCCCACCAGGCCTACGCCTTCAACTACCTGGGACCCACCGGTAACCAGCGAGATATCGTTTCAAGAATTCGCCGCCGCAAGCAGGAGGTAACCTACTAATGCGCGTCATGGCACAAGTTTCAATGATCATGGCCCTCGACAAGTGCCTGGGCTGCCACACCTGCTCCGTCACCTGTAAGCAGGCCTGGACCAACCGAGCCGGAACCGAATACGTCTGGTTCAATAACGTCGAAACCCGCCCCGGCCAGGGCTACCCCCGCCGCTACGAGGACCAGGAAAAGTGGAAGGGCGGCTGGGTGCTGAACAAGCGCGGACGCCTGGAGCTCAAGAGCGGTAACCGCTTCAAGAAGCTCTTCACCCTCTTTGCCTCCCCGGTTCAGCCTGAACTCTCGGACTACTACGAACCCTGGACCTACGACTACGAGAACCTCACCAGCGCGCCCCTGGGCGATGACTTTCCCACCGCGCGTCCCAAATCCCTGATTACCGGTGAAGATACCTCCATCGAATGGGGCCCCAACTGGGACGACAACCTGGGCGGCGCCCACGAATCCGGCCACCTTGACCCCCTCGTGGAGAAGGTACGCCAGCAGTCAGAAGAGAAGATCAAGTTCGAATTCGAACGCACCTTCATGTTCTACCTGCCCCGCATCTGCGAGCACTGCCTTAACCCCTCCTGCATGGCGTCCTGCCCCTCCGGCGCTATCTACAAGCGCGAAGAGGACGGCATCGTGCTGGTCGACCAGAACCAGTGCCGCGGCTGGCGCCAGTGCATCACCGGCTGCCCCTACAAGAAGATCTACTTCAACCACAAGAGCGGCAAAGCCGAAAAATGTACCTTCTGCTACCCCCGTATCGAACACGGCATTCCCACCGTCTGCGCCGAAACCTGCGTGGGCCGCATGCGCTACATTGGCATCTTCCTTTACGACGCCGACCGCGTCACCGAAGCTGCCTCTGTGCCCGATGAAAAGCAGCTCTACCAGGCCCAGCTCGACATCATGCTCGATCCCTTCGACCCCGAGGTGATTCGCGAGGCAACCAAGCAGGGGATTCCTGACTCCTGGATTACCGCAGCCCAGAAGTCCCCGGTCTACAAGCTGGCCAAGGAATGGAAGATCGCTCTTCCCCTGCACCCCGAATACCGCACCATGCCCATGGTCTGGTACGTCCCGCCGCTCTCACCCATCATCGACCTGCTCAAGGAACAAGGCCACGACGCAGAGTCCCAGGCCAACCTCTTCGGAGCCATCGACTCCCTGCGTATCCCCGTTGAATACCTGGCAGAACTCTTCACCGCCGGCGACACCACCATTATCGTGAACGTCCTCAAAAAACTGGCCGCCATGCGCGCCTACATGCGAGACATCACCCTCGGCGGCGTCGGCAACGAAGACATCGCCCGCGAAGTCGGTATGACCGGTGCAGAAATGTACGAGATGTACCGCCTCATGGCCATCTCCAAGTACGAAGAACGCTACGTCATCCCACCCGCCCACCTCGAAGACGCCCACAACCTCGAAGAAATCGGCTGCTCCCTCGACACCGACGGCGGCCCCGGCATGCTCTACGACGGCGCCTTCACCGACCCCGGCGACCGCCCCGTCCCCGTCTCAGCAGGCTCCTACGCCAACGCCGCCCGCGCCGACGGCAAGGTCGACATCTTCATGTGGGACGGCAAAACCCGCCCCGACTCCCTCTTCCCCGACACCTCCGGAAGCAAGAAGGTCTAGCCGTGGCAGGATTCTTCTCCAAACTCCTCAAACGCAACGAGAACGAGGCAGAACCGGCCACTCCACCCTCGGGCGACCCCTTCGACATGGATTGGGGGAGTGGCCAACCCACCGACGCTGTGGTCTACCAGCTCACCAGCGTCCTCATGCGCTACCCCACCGAAGAAACCCGCGCCCTGCTACCGGAGCTCACTGCGCTCGCTCACGAGACCGGTAACGACTACCTGGTGCGCGGGGTCGCCCGTGTGAGCAGCTGGTACGAAACAAGCGAGCTAGATGCCATGCAGGCCGAATACGTGCAGGAATACGACCTCTCGCGTCGCCACGCCTTCCACCTGTCCTACTGGACCGAAGGCGACACCCGCCGCCGCGGCGAGGCCCTAGCCCGATTCAAGCAGATGTACCGCGACTCCGGCATGGTCACCACCCTGCACGGGGAACTACCCGACTACCTGCCCATGGTGCTGGAGTTCACCGCCCTGGTGGACGCCCGCGCCGGCCGCGCCGCCCTGCAGGCCTACCGCCCCTCCCTGGAGCTGCTACGCCTGGCCCTACGGGACGACAACCTGCCCTACTACGAGCTCATCGAAGCGGTCTGTCAGACCCTGCCCGGAGTTTCCCCCGAAACCCAGGCAGACGTGCAGAAACTCGTCGCAGCAGGCCCACCCGCTGAAGCCGTCGGCCTCGCCCTGGCCCCCGGCGACCCCCGCCTACTACCCCTGCTGCTGCCCCACGAACAGACACCCGGCGCCACCATCGGTGCCGACCACAAGAACGGAGCCCACCTGTGACCGGCACAGTCAACGCCCTCGACTTCTTCCTCTGGGGCATCTTCCCCTATATCACCCTCGCCATCGTCATCGGCGGTACCATCTGGCGCTACAAGACTGACCAGTTCGGCTGGACTACCCGCTCCTCCCAGATGTACGAATCCCGCCTGCTGCGCATCGCCTCGCCCATGTTCCACTACGGCATCCTGGTCGTGCTCGTAGGCCACATCGTCGGCCTCGTCATCCCCAAATCCTGGACTGACGCCGTTGGTATCTCGGAGCACTTCTACCACCTCAATGCCCTGGGACTGGGCTCCATCGCAGCGGTCGCCACCCTCATCGGCCTCTTCGCTATGATCTACCGCCGCCGTACCTCCGCCACCGTCTTCCGCGCCACCACCTGGAACGACAAGATGATGTACGTGGCCCTCACCAGCGCTATCGTCCTCGGCTCGGTAGCAACCCTCTTCAATGCCATGGAAATTGAAGGGCACCACAACTACCGCGAAACCGTCTCGGTCTGGTTCCGTTCCCTCTTCTACTTCCAGCCCAACATCGAGGCCATGGCGAGCGCTACCACCTCCTTCCATATCCACGTCATCGTGGCCATGATCCTCTTCTGCCTCTGGCCCTTCACCCGCCTGGTCCACGCCTTCACCGCACCCCTGCACTACATCTTCCGGCCCTACATCGTCTACCGCTCCCGCGGCAAGCGTAACCACGCCCGTGGCTGGTCGCCGGTAGGCACCGCAGACTCCGTGAATAAGGACGCCCGCACGGTCGAGCGCCAGCACCACCACCACTAAGGAAAACACCATGTCTACTACGGCTGTTGCTGCGAAAGATCCGCAGCTTGCTGGCCAGTTCAAGTACGTCATTATGGCGGCTTTGGCCTCCATGATTGGCTTCTGGGGCTGGACCATGATTGGCCCCCTGGCCAAGTACTACACCGAAACCTATGGCCTGACTGAGGGGCAGCGCTCCTTGCTGATCGCTACCCCGGTGATTGTTGGGTCCCTGGCCCGTATTCCGGTGGGCGCGCTGACCGACCGCTTCGGTGGCCGCATCATGTTCACCATCATGCTGACCCTGACCGGTTCAATGGTGCTCATTACCGGCTTGGTGGGGCAGATGGGTAACTTCTCCCTGCTTCTGCTGGCAGCCTTCTTCCTGGGCATCGGCGGTTCTATCTTCGCGGTGGGTATTCCCTTCGCCGCGGCCTGGTTTGAACCCCAGCGCAAGGGCCTAGCCACCGGTATTTTCGGTATGGGCATGGTCGGTACCGCCTGCGCTGCCTTCTTCAACCCCCGCATGCTAGCTGCCTTCGGCTACTTTCCCACCCACGTCATCATGAGCTGCGTAGCCCTGATCTACGCCGTCATCGTCTGGCTCTTCATCCGTGACTCACCCGTCATGAAGGCCCGCACCCCCGAGCCGGTTCTACCCAAGATTCTGGCTGTGTCTAAGAAGCTGGTTACCTGGCAGCTCTGCTTCATCTACGCTGTGGTCTTCGGTGCCTTCGTAGCTTTCTCGAACTTCCTCTCTACCTACATGCAGAACATCTACGGCTATGAGGCCGTTGCCGGCGGTACTTTTGCTGCCATGTTCGCGGCCTGCGCCGTGCTGGCCCGCCCCTTCGGCGGGGTTGCAGCCGATAAGTTCGGCGGTAAGCTCACCACCCTCATCGTTTTCGTTGCTATGACCGTGCTGGCCATCTGCATCGCCTTTGAGCCTGAGAGCACCGTCGTGAATACCCTGATTCACGTGGTTATGGCCCTCTTCGTGGGCTTCGGTACCGGCACCATCTACGGCTGGCTGGGCAAGGTCGTGCGTCCGCAGGACACCGGCACTGTATCGGGCCTGGTCTCAGCAGCCGGTGGTCTGGGCGGCTACTTCCCGCCCCTGATGATGGGCGCTGCCTACACCGCCTTCGGCAACTACTTCTGGGGCGTTCTGGCCCTGGGCGCCACCTGCGTTATCTCTATTGTGGTCTCCCTCTGGATGGCCTCAGATAAGAAGGCTGTCCGCCCCTCCTAATCTCATATTCCCTCAGCTATGGGGGAAGAGATATACCCCGAGGACGCCCGTGCCCCGCTTTCCTGCCTACGGGCAGGGGCGGGGCGCGGTGGCGTCCGCCTCCTGATGCTGCCTGCCTTGAGGCGCGAAAGCCGCTCATCTGGTGCTCTAGGTGTAAGGTGTGGCACAATAAGGGGTGATACAACTAAAACGCCGTTACAACTGGTGCGGGAGAGACCGTACACACCCGAGGTTGAGGGACCACGGGCACCGGCGCCGAAGGAGCAAACCCTCCCCGGGAAACTCTCAGGCAAATGTACCGCTCAGTTAGGCAACTCTGGAGAGGGGCATCAAACCCCCACCGAAGGGGCAAAATTCGCGCCCGCTACCAAGCGTGATGGGTAGCTGCGAACTAAAACTCTCAGGTTTTAACAGAGCGGGGAGGGCACCACTACAGGCTACCCCTGTGGGCAGGTTTACCCTCTACCCCTGGAGAGTTTCATGTCATTCATCGACCGCCACCTTGGCCCCCGTTCAAACGACCAAGAAACCATGCTCTCGGCGCTGGGCTACGATAGCCTCGGCGCCCTCATCAACGAGGTCATTCCTTCCAATATTCGCTTAGAGGGCGATCTCAACCTGCCCGCCCCCCTGACCGAGCTTGAGGCCCAGAACAAGATTGCCTCCTATGCTGCCCAGAACCAGGTCAAGCACCAGATGATCGGTGCAGGCTACTACGACGCCATCACCCCGGCTGTTATCCGCCGCAATATCCTCGAAAACCCGGGCTGGTACACCTCCTACACCCCCTACCAGCCCGAAATCTCCCAGGGCCGCCTCGAAGCTCTGCTGAACTTCCAGAACACCGTCATGGAGCTGACCGGCCTGCCTATCGCCAATGCCTCCCTGCTCGATGAGGCAACCGCCGTTGCCGAGGCAGCCGTCATGATGCACCGCGCCAACCGCAAGGTCAAGAACGGCTTCTTTGCTCTCGACGCCCGCTCCCTGCCTCAGACCCTCTCGGTCGTTCGCGGCCGTGCCGAAGCCCTGGGCATTCCCTTCGTGATTACCGACTTTGCTGACGGCCTGCCCGAAGGTGACCTCTACGGCGTCATTATCTCCAACCCCGGCCACGACGGCGAAGTACGCGATATCGAGCCGCTGATCAAGGCCGCCAAGGACCGCGGCGCCCTGGTCACCGTCATCGCCGACCTGCTGGCCCAGACCCTGCTGACCGCCCCCGGCCACCAGGGGGCCGATATCGCTGTTGGCTCATCCCAGCGTTTTGGCCTGCCCTTCTGGTATGGCGGCCCCCACGCTGCATTCATGGCCGTCTCTAAGGGCATGGAACGCAACCTGCCCGGCCGCCTGGTCGGTGTCTCCAAGGACGCCTTTGGCAAGCCCGCCTACCGCCTGGCCCTGCAGACCCGCGAGCAGCACATCCGCCGCGAAAAGGCCACCTCTAATATCTGTACCGCCCAGGCCCTGCTAGCTATCGCTGCCGGTGCCTACGCGGTCTACCACGGCCCCGAGGGCCTGCGCGCCATTGCCCACCGCCTGCACGATAATGCCGCCCGCATTGCAGCTGCCGGTACCGCAGCTGGGCTGAAGCTGGTTCACGAGACCTTTTTCGACACCGTCGTCTTTGAAGCTAAGGGTCGCGCCGACGAGCTGGTTGCCAAGGCATTGGAAGCTGGCGTCAACATCCGCCGCCTCTCCGCCGACCGTATCTCTATCTCGGTGGGCGAATCCCACACCGAGCAGGTACTTGAAGCCCTGGTTGCTGCCCTGGGCGGAGAGCTGGGGGAGACCGACTCCTACGAGCTGCCCGAGGCCCTGCTGCGTACTGACGACTACATGACCCACCCGGTCTTCCACCTCTACCGCTCTGAGACCTCCATGATGCGCTACCTGCGCTCCCTCTCAGACAAAGACCTGGCCCTGGACCGCACCATGATTCCCCTGGGCTCCTGCACCATGAAGCTCAACGCAGCAGCCGAGATGGAACCCATCTCCTGGCCCGAGTTCGCCTCCATCCACCCCAACGTACCTACCGATCAGGCTGCCGGTTGGAAGGCCCTGATTGACGAGCTCTCAGCCTGGCTGGTTGAAATCACCGGCTACGACGCTATTTCCCTGCAGCCTAACTCCGGTGCGTCCGGCGAATACGCGGGCCTGCGCGCTATCCGCGCCTACCACGAGGCCAACGGCGATACCCAGCGCACTGTCGTCCTGATTCCCATGAGCGCCCACGGCACCAACGCCGCCTCTGCCGCCCTGGCGGGTCTGGCAGTTGCCGGTGTTGCAACCGCCCCCGACGGCTCCATCGACGTCGAAGACCTCAAGGCCAAGATCGAAAAGTACGGCGACACCATCGCCGGCATCATGATTACCTACCCCTCCACCCACGGTGTCTTCGAGGAGCAGGTCGTTGAGGTCTGCCAGCTGGTGCATGACGCCGGTGGCCAGGTCTATGTGGACGGCGCCAACCTCAACGCCCAGATGGGCCTGGCCCAGCCCGGCAAGTTCGGTGGCGACGTCTCCCACCTGAACCTGCACAAGACTTTCGCCATTCCCCACGGTGGTGGCGGCCCCGGCGTCGGCCCCGTTGCTGTTGGCGCCCACCTGGAGAAGTACCTGCCCGGCAACGGTTTTGAGGCGGACGCCGACGGCCAGCTGGCAGATGCGCCCCTGCCCATCTCCCAGGCCATGTTCGGCTCAGCCGGTGTGCTGCCCATCTCCTGGATGTACATCGCCATGACCGGTGCCGAGGGCCTGCGCGCCTCTTCAGAGACCGCCATCCTCTCGGCCAACTACATCGCTAAGAAGCTGGGCTCTCTCTACCCCGTGCTGTACGCGGGTGAAACCGGCCTGGTGGCCCACGAGTGCATCCTGGATTTGCGCGAGCTGACCGCCGCGTCCGGAATCACCGCCGAGGACGTCTGCAAGCGCCTCATGGACTACGGCTTCCACGCGCCCACCCTGGCCTTCCCCGTGCCCGGCACCCTCATGGTCGAACCCACCGAATCAGAGTCCCTGGCTGAGCTGGACCGCTTCATCGAGGCAATGACCAACATCCACGCTGAAATTCAGGAAGTCATCGACGGCAAGGTCAGCGCCGAGGAATCCGTGCTCCGCAATGCCCCGCACACCGCCGAGGTCGTCACCGCCGACGAGTGGACCCGCCCCTACCCCCGCTCCCAGGCAGCCTACCCCGTCCACGAGCTGCGCCTGAACAAGTACTTCACCCCCGTGGGCCGTATCGACGGAGCAGGCGGCGACCGCAACTTTGTCTGCGAATGCCCGCCCATGGAAGCCTTCGACCTCGAAGTCCACAGCGCCTAAGGCAAGAAAGGTCTAACCCATATGTCACCCCAGAAAACTGCCCTCTACCAGGTCCACGCAGACCTGGGCGCCGCCTTCACCGACTTCGGCGGCTGGGACATGCCCCTCAAGTACACCAACGACGTTGAAGAGCACAAGGCCGTGCGCTCAGCTGCCGGTCTCTTCGACCTCTCCCACATGGGCGAATTCCGCGTCACCGGCCCCGATGCCGGCGCCTTCCTGGACTACGCCCTGCTTTCCAACATGTCGATTCTCAAGGTGGGCAAGGCCAAGTATTCCCTGCTTCTGGCTGAGGACGGCGGCGTCATCGACGACCTGATTACCTACCGCCTGGGTGAGGAAGAGTTCCTGGTCATTCCCAACGCCGCCAACGTCACCGCCGACTACGAGGTCATGAGTGCCCGCACCGCAGGCTTCGACGTGCAGCTGGTGAACGAGACCGCCCAGACCTCCCTGGTTGCGGTTCAGGGCCCTACCTCAGAGGCCATCCTGCTCGACATGGATCCCTCCGATGCCGAGACCATCACCTCCATGGGCTACTACGCAGCTGCCCCCATCCGCTTTGGCGATATTGAGGCCCTGCTAGCCCGCACCGGCTACACCGGTGAGGACGGCTTCGAAATCTATGTCGCTAACGAGGATGCCGTCAAGCTCTGGGCTCTGGCAGCCGAGCGCGGCGAGAAGCACGGAGCTATTCCCGCAGGCCTCGCGGCTCGCGACTCCCTGCGTCTTGAAGCCGGTATGCCCCTCTACGGCCACGAACTGGGCCGCGACATTACCCCCTTCGAGTCGGGAATGGGCAAGCTGGTCGAGATTGCCCTGACCAAGAAAGCCGCCAACTTCGTGGGTAAGGACGCCCTGGTCCAGCTCTCTGAGCAGACCCCGGCTCGTTCCCTGGTCGGCCTCAAGGCCCAGGGCAAGCGCCCCGGCCGGGCGGGCTCTAAGCTGGTAAACGAGAATGGCACCGAGATAGGTGAGATTACTTCGGGTATTCCTTCACCTACCCTGGGCTACCCCGTTGCTATGGCTCTGCTGGCCACCGAGCACGCTACCGCAGGTGCGACCGTCAACGTCGATATCCGTGGTAAGGTTGCTCCCTTCGACATCGTCGAGCTGCCTTTCTACAAACGCGAGAAGTAAGCCGCTCAGCGCGCCCCGTTTTAGAACCCTGTGCTACTGCCACCCCGTCACAACCGGCCTTGGACCGGTTGGTAGCACAGGGTTCTTTCTGACCTAGGAACCCTTGACACCCCGAAGGAATATCACCTATGGACCTCAACGACGCCCCCGACTACCTTTCTGATCCACCCCATTCAGAAGCGCAGACCAAAGCAGAAGCCCTGGACTACGACATCTCTGTCTTTGAGATGTTCTCCATCGGTATTGGCCCCTCCAGCTCCCACACCGTGGGCCCGATGCGAGCCACCAACCGGTTCATCGCCGAACTGATTGACGCCGGTGTGCTTAACGACGTCACTCGGGTTCATATCGACCTCTACGGCTCTCTGGCCGCTACCGGCGCCGGGCACGGTACCATGAGCGCAGCCATTAAGGGGCTGGCCGGTTTTGTGCCCGAAACCATCGATATCACCGCGGCCGAGGCCCTTATGGACCGCAACCAGGTAGACGGCACCCTGCCCCTGGCAGGCTACCCCTCAGCTGCCTTTGAGTCCGGTGCCCCCGGCCCCGAGGCAACCAAGGTGAGCGGGCCCGTCCTAACCTACAAGGAAGCCGATATCACCCTGCGTCCGCTCACGGTGCTGCCCCGCCACACCAACGGCATCAAAGTCACCGCATACGCGGGGGAGAGCGTGTTGCTGGAGCGCACCTACTTCTCTATCGGTGGCGGCTTCATCGTTGAAGAACACGAAGAATCTTCAGGCTCCACCGGGCTCTCCAAAGCCCCCTACCCCTTTGGGTCGGGCGAAGAGCTGTTGGACATGGCCAATAGCGCGGGGCTTTCCATCGCCCAGCTCAAGATGGAAAACGAGAAGACCGAGCGCAGCGAGAGCGAAGTGCGCGCCGGAATCCTGCATATTCGGCAGGTCATGAAGGAATGTATCGGTTCGTCCCTGGAGCGTATGGGCTACCTGCCCGGCCCCCTCAAGGTACGCTGCCGCGCTGGTCAATGGCACCGTGACCTGCTGGCTGAGGACCCTAAGAAGTCCCCCGAGTTTGCTATCGACTGGGTTAACCTCATTGCCCTAGCGGTCAACGAAGAAAACGCCTTTGGTGGGCGCATCGTCACAGCTCCTACCAACGGGGCGTCCGGCATTATCCCGGCCGTGCTGCACTATGCCCTCAACTATGTGCCCTCGGTGCGCCACCGTGGCCAAAAGGTCATCGATGACGCCGTGGTTGACTTCTTCCTAGCCGCTGCCTCTATCGGGGCCCTCTACAAGAAGCGGGCCTCCATCTCTGGTGCTGAGGTGGGTTGCCAGGGTGAGGTTGGTACCGCCTCGTCCATGGCGGCAGCCGGTCTTGCCCAGGTTATGGGTGGCACCAACGAGCAGGTAGAAAACGCCGCCGAAATCGCCATGGAGCACAACCTCGGCCTGACCTGCGACCCCGTCGGTGGCCTGGTGCAGATTCCCTGCATTGAGCGCAACGCTATGGCGGCCTCCAACGCTGTTACCGCCGCCAAGATGGCCCTGCGCGGGGACGGCCAGCACCGGGTCTCCCTGGACCAGGTCATTGAAACCATGCGCCAGACCGGCGAAGATATGTCGCACCGTTATAAGGAAACCTCCATGGGCGGTCTGGCCGTCAACGTGGTGGAGTGCTAGCCGGAGTTTGCAAAAGTTGCAGAGATTGGGTATAGACAGCGCAAATGTTTTGCTGTAGCATGAATATTTGCGCTTCCCTAATCTTCTGTGCCTTCATATAGCGGTGGGCAGGTTGTAACAGGTTTTAAGTACGCTCCAGTACCCTCGAACATCAATCTAGCCACTATCCCAGCACGGCACAGGTGCTATAACAAGGCTAGTTTGCCTCTTCAACGGGTCCTTGAGTGTGCCGCCCCTGGTGGGGGAGCGGGTACGAACAGACATGTCTGTGGAAGGATCCAATCTTGGTCGCCTCGAGCACCTCTCATACTGAAGCCGCTAACGGCGTAGGTTCGCAGCGCCGAATCTCATTCGCAAAAATTGCTGAGCCCCTGCAGGTTCCCAACCTGCTCGCGCTCCAGCTCGACAGCTTTGATCAGCTCGTCGGTAACGATCGCTGGGCAGCTAAAGCAGCTGTAGCAGCAGAAACCGGCGATACCTCCGTCAGCCAGACCTCAGGTCTTGCCGACATCTTCGAAGAAATCTCCCCGATCGAGGACTTCCAGGGCACTATGTCCCTGTCCTTCTCCGATCCCGAATTCGCCGACCCCAAGTACACCATGGAAGAGTGCAAGGATCGCGATGCGACCTACGCAGCTCCCCTGTACGTCAAGGCCGAATTCATGAACAACAACACGGGCGAAATCAAGCAGCAGACCGTGTTCATGGGTGACTTCCCCCTGATGACCGAATCAGGCACCTTCGTGATCAACGGCTCCGAGCGCGTCGTTGTTTCCCAGCTGGTTCGTTCACCCGGCGCCTACTTCGAAAAGACCGCCGACCGCACCTCCGATAAGGACATCTACACCGCGAAGATTATCCCTTCCCGCGGTGCCTGGTTCGAACTCGAAATCGACAAGCGCGACCAGGTCGGCGTCCGCCTGGACCGCCGCCGCAAGCAGTCCGTCACCACCCTGCTCAAGGCCCTGGGCTGGAGCGAAGCCAAGATTCTGGCTGAATTCGGTGAATTCGACTCCATCCGCGCCACCCTCGAGAAGGATACCGTCCAGACTCGTGAAGAGGCCCTGCTCGATATCTATCGCAAGCTGCGCCCGGGTGAACCCCCTACTGTTGATGCTGCCCAGAACCTGCTAGACAACATGTACTTCACCCCCCGCCGCTACGACCTGGCAAAGGTCGGCCGCTACAAGGTGAACCGTAAGCTGGGTATCGACACCCCCGTCAACGACCCCTCAGCTTCTGTACTGTCCCAGGACGACATCGCAGCGATGATCCGTTACCTGGTTACCCTGCACGCAGGTGGCACCAGCATCAAGGGCGTCCGCGACGGCCAGGACGTCGACATCCGCGTTGATGTTGACGATATCGACCACTTCGGCAACCGCCGCATCCGCGCCGTGGGCGAACTGATCGAAAACCAGATCCGCACCGGTCTGTCCCGTATGGAGCGCGTTGTCCGCGAGCGTATGACCACCCAGGACGTCGAGGCTATCACCCCTCAGACCCTGATCAACATCCGCCCGGTCGTTGCCTCCATCAAGGAATTCTTCGGCACCTCCCAGCTCTCCCAGTTCATGGACCAGAACAACCCGCTGGCTGGTCTGACCCACAAACGTCGTCTCAACGCGCTGGGCCCCGGCGGTCTCTCCCGTGACCGCGCAGGCATGGAAGTGCGAGACGTGCACCCCTCCCACTACGGCCGTATGTGCCCCATCGAAACCCCTGAAGGCCCCAACATCGGCCTGATTGGCTCGCTGGCAACCTACGCCCGCATCAACCCCTTCGGTTTCATCGAGACCCCCTACCGTATCGTCAAGAACGGCAAGGTCACCGACGAGGTCAAGTACCTCACCGCCGATGACGAAAAGGGCAACACCATCGCTCAGGCCAACGCACCCCTGAACGCAGACATGACCTTCGCTGAAGAGCAGGTTCTCTGCCGTGCAGGCGACGGCTCAGGCGAAGCAGTGCTGGTAGACGCCGGTGAAATTGAGTTCATGGACGTCTCCCCCCGCCAGATGGTGTCTGTGGCAACCGCCCTGATTCCCTACCTGGAACACGACGACGCTAACCGAGCACTGATGGGTGCTAACATGCAGCGTCAGGCTGTGCCCCTGCTCGAATCAGAGGCACCTGTCGTTGGTACCGGTATGGAACGCTACGCGGCTCTTGACTCCGGTGACTCCGTTGTCGCTAAGAAGGCCGGTGTGGTCTCCGAGGTCTCTGCTGACCTGGTTGTCGTCCGCAACGACGACGGCACCACCACCTCCTACCCCATCCTCAAGTTCCAGCGCTCCAACCCCGGTAACTGCTACAACCACCGCGTTGTTGTTAAGGTGGGCGACCGCGTTGAAGAGCGCAGCCTGATTGCTGACGGCCCCTCAACCGACAAGGGCGAACTGGCACTCGGTAAGAACCTGCTCGTGGCCTACATGTCATGGGAAGGCTTCAACTTCGAGGACGGCATCATCCTGTCCCAGCGCATGATCTCCGACGATGTGCTCACCTCAATCCACATTGAAGAGCACGAAATCGACGCCCGCGACACCAAGCTGGGTGCCGAAGAGATCACCCGCGACATCCCCAACGTTTCCGAAGAGGTGCTCTCAGCTCTCGACGAGCGCGGTATCATCCACATCGGTGCCGAGGTTGAGGCCGGCGACATCCTGGTCGGTAAGGTAACCCCCAAGGGTGAAACCGAACTGACCCCCGAAGAGCGCCTGCTGCGCGCCATCTTCGGTGAGAAGTCCCGCGAAGTCCGTGACACCTCACTCAAGGTTCCCCACGGCGAGTCCGGTACCGTTATCGGCGTCCGTATCTTCGACCGCGAAAACGACGACGAAGACCTGCCCAGCGGCGTCAACCAGCTGGTCCGTGTCTACGTTGCCCAGAAGCGCAAGATCACCGTCGGTGATAAGCTGGCAGGTCGCCACGGTAACAAGGGTGTTATTACCAAGATCCTCCCCATCGAGGACATGCCCTTCATGGAAGACGGCACCCCCGTCGACATCATCCTCAACCCGCTGGGCGTTCCCGGTCGTATGAACATCGGTCAGGTACTCGAAGTTCACACCGGCTGGCTGGCCAAGCAGGGCTGGAAGATCGAGGGCAACCCCGCCTGGCTCGACAAGCTCCACAACTTCCCCAAGGAAACCGGCCCCACCAACGTCGCAACCCCCGTGTTCGACGGTGCCGGTGAAGAGGAACTGTTCGAGCTGCTAGACCACGCTAACCCCAACCGTGACGGTGACCGCCTGATCAACCGCTCAGGTAAGGCCCGCCTGCTCGATGGCCGCTCCGGCGAGCCCTTCCCCGAGCCGGTATCCGTTGGCTACCAGTACATCCTGAAGCTGCACCACCTTGTCGACGACAAGATTCACGCACGCTCCACCGGTCCCTACTCCATGATTACCCAGCAGCCCCTGGGCGGTAAGGCCCAGTTCGGTGGCCAGCGCTTCGGTGAAATGGAAGTGTGGGCACTGGAAGCATACGGTGCCGCCTACACCCTGCAGGAAATCCTGACCGTCAAGTCTGACGATGTTCACGGCCGCGTGAAGGTCTACGAAGCCATCGTTAAGGGCGAGAATATCCCCGAACCCGGTGTGCCCGAGTCCTTCAAGGTCTTGATCAAGGAAATGCAGTCCCTCTGCCTGAACGTTGAGGTCCTCTCAACCGACGGTAAGACCATCGAAATGCGCGATGTAGAAGACGAAGGCTTCCGAGCAGCAGATGACCTGGGTATTGACCTGTCCCACGCAGAGCCCAGCTCTGTCGAAGAGGTCTAAGACCCTCCCATCTGTTCGAACAAGACTTCAAAACACTAGGAAAGAGATAAGGACCAAATGTCCAACGAATCTTCACTTGGTTTGATGCGTATTGGCCTGGCGACCTCCCAGAATATCCTGGACTGGTCGTACGGCGAGGTTAAGAAGCCCGAAACCATCAACTACCGAACCCTGAAGCCCGAGAAGGAAGGCCTCTTCGACGAGCGCATCTTCGGCCCTACCCGCGACTGGGAATGCTACTGCGGTAAGTACAAGCGCGTGCGCTTCAAGGGCATTATCTGTGAGCGCTGTGGCGTAGAGGTAACCCGTGCCAAGGTGCGCCGCGAGCGCATGGGCCACATCGAGCTGGCAGCTCCCGTGACCCATATCTGGTACTTCAAGGGTGTGCCCTCACGCCTGGGCTACCTGCTTGATTTGGCCCCCAAGGACCTGGAAAAGATCATTTACTTCGCCGCCTACATGATTACCCATGTGGACGAAGAAGCCCGCCACGAGGATCTGCCCAACCTGCAGGCTGCCCACGACCGCGACAAGAAGGTCCTGCAGGACCAGCTCGCAGCCGACATCAACCTGATTGCCCGCGAAACCGAAGAGGAACTCGCCAAGATTGAGGCTGACGGTGGCAAGGCCGCTGAAAAGCGCAAGCTGCGTGACGCAGCTGAGCGCCAGATGGCATCCGTCCGCAAGAACGCAGAACGCGAAATCGAGCAGCTCGACCGCATCTGGGACCGCTTCAAGAACCTCAAGGTCGCTGACCTTGAAGGTGATGAGGCGCTCTACCGTGGCATGGTCGATAAGTACG
>DXCN01000063.1 GCA_019115985.1 Candidatus Rothia avicola
GCTCAGCGATATGACGCACTTTCGCGGACCACCATAAGAAAGGTGTGGCGCATAGCAAGGTTATCGTCCCGAGTCTGCCCTTCAAAACGACGAATCCTTGGTTTTTGCTCAAAAATCCATGTTGTAGCTGCGTTAAGTACCTCTACTCCTAACCCTCGTCCTTGCCACTGGGAGGCTAGTCGTAGATCGAATACCGGGGTGTCATCGCATAGGTCCTCGAAACGAATGTAGCCGATACGACCGTGCTCAGAGTGTTCAATCCAGTAAGAATCGCGTTCCTCGTTCTGAAAAGCTCCAGAATCGAGCGCTTCTTCAACCTGCTGTCAGGACACAATGGGAGCCATGTGGTTCTGGCTGCCTGGCACGGATCTCAAATAATTCAACAGATAGCTGGTGATTCGCCCCTGGCGGCTCGGGCGCACCTTTTGCGTACCTCTGACCCGCTCCAGATAGTAGCCTTTGATCTTTTGCACGGCCGTTCTCACAGGATACTTTCTCAGACTGTGGCTAAAGCAGAACAGGGATTACTGAAGCACACGCTCTAACCCCGCCCGTGTGGCATAATGACCAGGTTAGACACACTGACTTTCCGAGGAGACCCCGTGGGTGTTGAGAGCGAACGTTTTGCCCGCTTGAGGCTACTTTTTAAGAACGAGGGCCTGCAGAAACTTCAGGACGCCACCGTCATGGTGCTGGGTCTTGGCGGCGTTGGTTCAGCCTGCGCTGAGGCTCTGGCCCGCGGCGGCGTGGGCAACCTGATTGTGTTGGACCGCGACGTTGTGGAGGAAAGCAACATCAACCGGCAGGCCCTGGCCTTCACCTCCACCTTGGGCAAGGTCAAGGCCGAGGTCATGGAGACCATGATTAAGGAAATCCAGCCCGACTGTACCGTCACCGCCGAGCGGGTCTTCCTCACCCCCGATAACCTGGCTGAGACCCTGGATAAGTTTCCCCGCCCTGACTACGTCATTGACTGCATCGACACCATCACCCAGAAGCTGGCTGTCTACCAGTGGGCTGCTGAGCGGGGCCTGAACCTGGTTTCCTCCATGGGCGCGGCGAACCGCCTTGACCCGACTATGCTCCAGTTCGCTAATATCCGCCGCACCTACAACTGTTCGATGTCGAAGGTGGTTCGTGCCGAGTGTCGCAAGCGCCAGATTTACGGGCTTGAGGTGCTCTTTTCCACCGAGTTGCCCTTCAAGGTGGAGAAGGCTCCCGGGGCTAAGGCTAAGGGTGAGACTCTGGGGTCGATGAGTTACATGCCCCCGATTATGGGGCAGATGTTGGCGGGTAAGGTGATTCGCCAACTGGGCGGCATAGAAGAGATCCCGGCACCTCCCTATCTGGGTTCGCAGATGGAAGAGAAGGACGACGCGGGTCAGCACCTGACTCAGCCCCGCTAATATGCTGCTTGATACCCACTTTCACTATGACTTCCTGGCCCCGGCGCTTCGGCCAGCGTTTGATGAGGCGCTGCGGGCCCAGGGCGTCCAGGTGGTTGCCCAAACCCTTAAACCCTCAGCCTACCGGCAACTTCGGGAAACTACTCCCCCGGCTGGCCCCCTGCTGTCTCTTGGTTTTCATCCCTGGCAGGTGACCTCATCTGCCCAGGTTGAGGCTGAGCTTGAGATTTTTGAGGCTGAGGTGGGAAGCACCCGGCTGATTGGTGAGATTGGTTTAGATTTTCTGCCCCGCCGCCTGGAGGCCTCCCCTGCCGACCTGCAGGTAGAGACCCTGCGTCGCATTGTGAGTGCGGTTCTCCAGGCTGCTGCCGGGCAACCGGCTGAAAAGCCCTATGTGCTATCCCTGCACGCCGTCCGCGCAACAACTGTGCTACTTGATCTTTGTGAGGAGCTGAATGTACCTAGCTCCCCTATCGTTCCGGTGGTTCACCGGTTTGGGGGAACGAGTGACGAGCTGACCCGGCTGGTGAGGGCAGGTGGGTGCATTTCGGTTCATCCACAGATGATTGAGAGCAAGCGCGGACGGGCGTACATCCGCCAGGTGCCCGCAGACCGCCTGCTTTTGGAAACGGACCTACCCGAGCAGCCTACCGACACGCTTGACGTCCAGCTTTTTGCGCAAGTTGTGGGCGGACGCCTGCGCCGCCTGGTCGAGCGCATTTCGGCTGAGCGCGGCGAGGACTTTGCACCGATTCTGCGAGAGAACCAGAGACGGCTCTACTCTCTTTAGCAACCCAGGCTCATAGTCAAGGCTTGTCGAAATCATTTAATGCTCTTATGTATGTTGCTTTCGCCCACCACGAACAAGCTCTCCTACTTTTGTCCTATGCCCAATATGTGAGGGCTTAAGTTCGCGAGAGTCTCTGCTATGGGTAGACCAGCGAATGTCTCCTCTAGGTTTTGAAGAAGAAAATCTGCAGAATCAATCAGCTCCTGACGCGGTTTTAGCGATTCAAAAACCAAAGATGGAAAGTCGAGAGAGCGAATACTGATGTTCGAGAAACCTGAATTCTCTAATTCATGGCGTAGCTCCGCAGCCGTATGAAAATGGCCTCCTGGAAAGCCTGGCCCATCATTAACCCAATCTCCAGTACGAAGTACCTCTACGTCACCGGCTGTTATTGACTGTCCTCCCGATTCTAGAACGCTATTAGAAAAAGCAGAGAGGCGAGAAAGTGCGGCAACAAAGATTAGGCCACCTGGCCGTAGCACGCGCTTTGCTTCAGATAGAGCAATCAACCTGTCACGAGAATCAGCCAAGTGGTACAAGGGGCCAAACATGATTGCTACATCGAATGTTTCCTTATCAAAAGGAAGTTCACGTGCATCTCCAACCAAAGCTGTAAAGGTACTGTGAGCCTTAGCTATCTCAACCTGTGATGCAACTGGATCGACGAGTGTCACTTCGTGGCCCTGCTCAGCTAGCCACGCAGCATGTACTCCGGTAGCCCCACCGATATCAAGCACACAGGAAGCAGGTTTGATGAGGGAAAAAGAGCGTCGCGCGGCCCGCAGTTCAAGTACTCCACCAACCGATTGTTCGGTCAGTCGAGTCGCTTCGTTTCCTTCAGAGTAGTAGGCGTTGATACGCTCATCGTGAGATCCCATATCACCTATCCTTATGGTCCATAACTAACAGTAAACCTCACCACGCCACCCGGGAAAAGCGTGAGGATGATAAGGCTGCTGTCATCCACTTCGTCGGTGTCCCGGAAGCTGACAGCATGTAGTCAATGGTACCCACTCCTGCTGACGAGTTGTATGAACCTGGTAAATATGAATTATGGGAAGGTCTGAAGCTCTTGGTCGCTGTACGTAAATATTGAACTGATTATTTAACTCTGCCTTAGCTCAGTTCAAGCTATCTACGTCCGGTTAATGTGAACCTCCATATCTAACATCTCCTGGCATCGTTTTATCGCCATCACAGATGATTCAATAAGACTGGCATCGGCGCCGAACGATCGACGTAGCTTGTACGCCAGCTCAAATTGCTTCAATGCATCGTTAATCTTTTGTGCTAGAAAGAGGGCTTTCCCAAAGTGCTGGCGAATAGTAGCTTCTCGGCTGGTTCCAGAAAATTCATCTATCAAGTTACGATAAGCCTGAAAAGAAACCTCAAAATCACCTAATCGTGCAAGAGCCTCTGCCTGAAGAGTGCGAGCTCGAAATGATGTTTCTGGCTTCAACAGGATCATCGCCTTCTCAGCCTTGCCAGACCACATCAATTCAATAGCCTCGAAGTAAGGGTCTCCTTTGAATTCAGCCTGAAATTCCTTGTGATTGATAATACGAGGCATTAAGGTGTGCGCGTCTATAGTCCAAGACCCAGAACTTACCATTCCCATCACCTTTCAGAATCTACCGAGTAAGAGAAGAATAAACTAAAGAACGTCTCAATGTGCCGGTCTTTATATCCGCGACACTTACACGGCGCAAAATCCAAAACTCTGCCCGGTCTAGCATTTTGCAGCTTCAGACGAGGAGCATCTTAGACAAAGAAAAACCGCCCCTGCGATACTATCTCACAGAAGCGGTCTTGGTGGTGGAGGTAAGGGGATTCGAACCCCTGACCTTCTGCATGCCATGCAGACGCGCTACCAACTGCGCCATACCCCCGTGGAGCTAAGGGGATTCGAACCCCTGACCTTCTGCATGCCATGCAGACGCGCTACCAACTGCGCCATAGCCCCTTATTCATTTATTCCCCGCTCTCGCGGCGACTGTTCTATCTTATGGCACCCACAAGGGCTCATGCAAATCGAGGACCCACCAGCACCTATGAACTGCATCACACAATGCTCATGGGCTGTTCACCCCCTGTCAACACAAGGACGCCCCACCCTACTCCCCCGATATCGGGAAGTTGGGTGGGGCGTCCTCACAGAAGAATCTAGTCTTCGCGCTGGTTCATCAGGTCCGCTTCGGGAGTGATGATTTCGAAGTGAGCTTCGGCGCCTTCGGTGTCGACGGCACCGGCTTCGCTGTCTAGGCCCAGGTCGATACGGGGGGCATCGCCCCAGAGGCGGTCGAGGGCGTAGAACGCGCGGTCTTCTTCGTGCTGTACGTGCACTACGATGTCGCCGAAGTCCAGGAGTACCCAGCGGCCCTCTGCGCGGCCTTCGCGGCGCAGGGGCTTGAGGCCCAGTTCTTCACGGAGCTTATCTTCAACCTCGTCAACAATTGCGTTGACCAGGCGTTCGTTGTGGGCTGAGACGACCAGGAAGCCGTCGATCAAACCCATAATGTCAGAAGCGTCGACGGCCAGCAGGTTGGTTCCCTGCATGTCGTCGGCCGCGCGTGCGGCTACCTTCAACGCTTCAATAGACTCTGCAGCTGCAGTCATTTCGCCCTTTCCGAGCAAATCATTCCCCAAACCTTTTGGGGTCTCATTCAACTAAATCTTTATCTGAAGAAAAGGAACCACACGGTGGCCAGCACTAGCACAAGAAGCAGGAGGCCCCCAACGGCTACGATTGCACCGGTGGATCGCCCTTCTGATGTTTCTGGGCTGTAGGTTGCTGCTGCTTCTTGTTCCACTTCGGCAAGGTCGCTGGAGGGGGCTTCATCCGTCTGTTTGACGGTGCCTGCGAAGTTGAAGCGCTGAGCGTCTTCTTCCTGGTCGGGGCCGGGGGCCGCCGCTGGGGTCTCAGGTGCAGACTCGGCAGTTTCTTCAGAACTATCAGAGTCTACCGCACCGGTGCTGTCACTGGCTAGGGTGCTGGCGGCTGGGTCAGTCACATCGGCGCTGTCAATTTCGGTGAGGTCAAGGCCCTGGGCATCGACCGCGCGGACGGGGGCGGGCAGGTTAGGGGTGTGCTGGCCGGCGGTGAAGAGTTCGGTGACGGGCCCGCCCTGGGCCTCTTCTGCCTGTAGCTCATCAACACTCACGAAATCACTTTCACCGGTGATTTCGCCGGCGGCAGCGGCGAAGTCTACCTGTTCGGCAGCTTCAGCCTGCTCGGAGTAGTCAGTGCCCAAGACCTGTTGGTCAATGTGGGCCAGGGGGTCTTCGACCACGGTGGCGCGAGTGTTATCGAAATCTACGTCGAGTTTCTCGCCCTCACCGGTGCTGATGCTACCCATCTGCGACAGATCAACCAGGAACCGGGCGGCGTCCTGCCCTACCTCTACGCCCTCGATGGTCCCCATAAACATGGGCACCTCGGGCAGCTCTTCGTCCCCCCGTTGCAGGGCGTGCAGATATTCAGCGACCTCTTCGTAGTAGCGGCTCAGACGGCGCGGGCCCATCGGGCGAGTCGGGGGCGGGATTTCTAGCCCGTCCTCGGTGACGTAGCTTTCGGTGAGGTAGGCGGGTGTCTCGTCGTTCTGGCCGTCTGTGGCCTGATCGGGTCGTGTGCTCACAGTGTTTCCTTGAGTGGGATGCCTGGTTCTTGTGGTTAATGCTACCAAGCCAGACAGGTGGTGGAGGTTCTTAGCTGAGGTGGTCTTTGGTTTTATTTCAGCCGGGGTAGGCCAGCTACGTAGCCGCCGCCCGGGGTGCCGGTATCGTCGCCGGTGTAGAGGCTGTATTTATTGATGTACTGCACTACCCCGTCGGGCACCAGGTACCAGACAGGCAGGTCGTTACGGGCCCGGTCGCGGATGTCGGTCGATGAGATCGCCATAGCCGGGATTTCGATGACGCGGACGCGCCCCTGTGCTTCTTCGGGCACGGTCAGTTCGTGGCCGGGGCGGGTGACCGCCACAAAGGTGGCGAGGTCCCACATCTTGTGGGCGTCTTTCCAGGTGGTAATTTGGCTCATGGCGTCAGCACCGGTGATGAAGAAGAGCTCGTCATTGGGGCGCTCGGCGCGCAGGTCGGTGAGGGTGTCGATGGTGAAGGTGGGGCCCTGGCGGTCAATATCGACCCGGCTCACGGTGAAGCGGGGGTTGGAAGCGGTGGCAATCACCGTCATCAGGTAGCGGTGCTCAGGGGCGGTGACCTGTTTGTTGGCCTTCTGCCAGGGGTTGCCGGTGGGCACGAAAATTACTTCGTCGAGGCTCAGCACGGCAGCGACCTCGCTGGCCGCAACCAGGTGCCCGTGGTGAATGGGGTCGAAGGTGCCACCCATGACCCCCACGCGGGTGGTGGCGGGGTCGGGTTCGGGGATACCGAGCTCACGTCGGATTTCATGGGCGGGACGAATCACGGGTTTCCTGCTCGCTTTTGTGTGTACGGCTTCGGCGCGGGCCCGCTCCCCCGGTTACCGGGGTGGTGCGGGCACCGCGCCGAAGTGTGGTGGAGAAAAGTTTAGCGCTTGTGCTTGCTCTGGTAGTCGCGCAGGGCCTCAGTCTCTTCGTGGGAGAGCTGGTCTGCTGCGTGAGCGGGGCGGACAACGCCGCGGCCTGAGAATGAGATGGTAATCAGGAAGAGCAGGCCGAAAAAGGCGAAGCCGATGATGGCGAACCAGTAGGTGGGCATGCCGAGCAGTTCGAGCTGGTGGCTACCTTCTTCTGAGGCAAGTACGGTGGCGCCTGATGCAAGTACAGATGAAAACATGTATGTGTACCTTTCGAGGCTGGGCGGTGTGTGGCCGCGCCAGTGCGGTCAAAGTATGGGTTTATTACCATGCTACCGGGTTTCGCGCGCTATGAGCGGGACTTTACCCGGTAGCAGGTGCGATTTTTCTGCTTTTAGTCGCGGCTGTGCCAGTCGCCGCGCACAATCCACTTGGTGGTGGTGAGCTGTTCTAGACCCATGGGGCCGCGGGCATGCAGTTTCTGGGTCGAGATACCGACCTCAGCGCCCAGGCCGAACTGGCCGCCGTCCGTAAACCGGGTCGAGGCGTTCACGTACACTGCCGCGGAGTCAACGTCGCGAATAAACTTCTCGGCATTGGCAATATCGTTGGTCAGAATCGCTTCGGAATGGCCGGTGGAGTATTCGCGGATGTGGGCAATAGCGGCGCGCACATCGGGCACAATTTTAACAGCCAAGTCCAGGGAGCCGTATTCGGTGGCCCAGTCCTCCTCGGTTGCCTCTACCGCCTGCACGCCCTCGGGCAGAATGGCCCGGGTGGCGGCGTCCGCATGCAGGGTTACCCCCGCCTTAACCAGGGCCGCAAGGACGCCCGGGGCGGCTTTCGCGCCCTCGGCCAGCAGCAGGGTTTCTACAGTATTGCAGGTACCGGGCCGCTGGGTCTTGGCGTTGACCAGAATCTCAGCGGACTTTGCCGGATCAGCGGTGACATCGAGGAAGATGTGGCAGTTGCCCTCGCCGGTCTCAATCACCGGCACCTTAGCGTTCTGCACCACCGACTGAATCAGGCTGCGACCCCCTCGCGGAATCAACACATCGATATGACCACGAGCCTGCATCAGGGCCGTAGCGCCCTCACGACCAAACTCATCCACCGACTGCACAGAGTCAATCGGCAGGCCGGTAGCATGCAGGGCATCGCGGATAATACGAACAATCACCTGGTTACTCTTGGCAGCAGCTGAGCCGCCGCGCAGCATCACCGCGTTACCGGCCTTAATAGCTAAGCCAGCGATATCAACCGTTACGTTGGGACGGGCCTCATAGATAGCACCCACCACGCCCAGGGGCACCCGCACCTGCTGCATCCGCAGGCCGTTCGGCAGGGTTGAACCGCGCACCAACTCCCCCACAGGGTCGGGGAGGGCAACCAGCTCACGCAGGGCGTCCGCAAGCTCAACCACCCGGTGCTCGGTCAAGCGCAGGCGATCCAGCATGGCCTCGCTCATACCGGCCTCCCGCTCCCGTTCAAGATCCTGAGCGTTCTGCTCGATAATCACCGCCGAATGCTTTTCGAGTGAATCAGCAACAGCCAGCAAAGCCCGGTTCTTCCAGCGGGTATCGGCCTTGGCCAGACGGCGGGAGGCGATACGAGCGTCCACCGCCATATCGGTGACCTGCCGCATCACCTCGTCACTCACGTGTACCTGCTCGCCCATGAGCATCTCCTTATGTATAGGGGGTGAACAACCTTGAAACTATCCTACCGGCGCACCCGCGCAAGGGCCCAGTATTACTGGGGCCGGTGATTACTACTGGGAGGGGGCCACCAGCGCAATATTATCGGCGTGCGCTACCGTACCATCGTAGGTCTCCCCCATGGTGCGCTGAATCTGCTCGGTGTGCAGACCCACCATCTGGGCGGTCTCACCGGCAGTGTAAGAGCTCAGGGCATGAGCCAGCACCTCACCGCCCTCATCAACAATCGCCACGGGGCTACCGCCCTCAAAGGAGCCCTGAACCCCCAGCACACCGGCTGCCAGCAAAGAACGACGGCGGCGCAGGGCTGCAGCAGCGCCCGCATCCACAGTAATTGAGCCCTCAATATCGGCCAGGTGCTCCAACCAGAGGGTCTGCACCGGGCGGCGCTCGCCGGTGGCGTAGAACCAGGTGCCAACGTCCTCACCGGCAAAGGCGGCGCGGGCGTGAGCTGCGCTCGTCACCAGGGCGGGAATTCCGGACGCCGCCGCCACCTGGGCGGCCTTCACCTTCGTCACCATGCCACCGGAGCCCACACCGGCCGACCCCACCGACCCAATCGACAGGCCAGCCAGGTCAGCTTCGTTACGCACGCTGCTCACGCGCTCGCCGCCCTGGTCGGGGTGGCGGGTATAGAGGGCATCCACATCCGAGAGTAGAAGCAGGGCATCAGCTTTGACGGTGTGGGCAACGAGGGCCGCGATACGGTCGTTATCGCCGAAGCGGATTTCTCGGGTAGCTACCGCATCGTTCTCGTTGATAATGGGCATGACCCCCAAATCGAGAAGGCGCTCTAGCTGGCGGTGGGCGTTCTGGTAGCGGTCCCGGGCCATGAGATCTTCGGCGGTCAGCAGTACCTGGGAAACGGTAACGCCGTAGCGGGTAAAGATATCGGTGTAGCGGCTCATCAGCAGGGACTGGCCGACGGAGGCCGCCGCCTGCTGGGTTGCCAAATCTTTAGGACGGCGTGACAGGCCCAGCGGGGCCAGGCCGGCAGCAATAGCACCCGAGGACACAAAGACCAGCTCGATTGAGGGGTGCTCTTTTTTCTTCTTGGCCAGCACATCGGAGATAGTGGCGATAGCCAGCTCATCCAGGGAGTTTTCGATGGAGGTCAGGGACGAAGAGCCCACCTTCACCACGATACGCTTGGCCCGTGGCATGTCGGAGCGTTCGATGATGGGGCTGCGGCGGTGCTTGCCGCGTGACTCGGCGCTGGCCTGGAAGGCGTCCTTCAAATCCAATTGATTAGCTCCCTTAAAG
>DXCN01000064.1 GCA_019115985.1 Candidatus Rothia avicola
AGGGTGGTGCTGCTGCCCACCTCGTGGGGGTCGGGTAGGTAGGGGGCCAGGGCGGGAAGCTCGTCAAGGGAGTTCAGCCCCAGCTTTTCAAGCAGGGTGTCGGTGGTGATGTACTGGGTGGCCCCGGTTTCATCGGGCACGGTCTCGGTGATGAGGCCGCGCTGGAGGAGGTTGCGCACCGCCGCGTCTGCCGAGACCCCGCGTACCTGGGCGATGTAGGCCCTGGTGGCCGGTTGTTGATAGGCAATGACGGCCAGGGTCTCCAGGGCTGCCTTGGTGAGTTTGACGGTTTGGGCACCCGCCACGAACCGGCTGACCCAGGGTGAAAAATCAGCCCGGGAGTAGAGCCGCCAGCCCCCGGCAACTTGGCGGAGCTCAAAGCCGCGGGGCTCGTGGGTGCCGGTGGCATCGTCGTAGCCGTCGTAGTCGCGCATCAGCTCGTCGAGGGCGGTTTCGATGGCCCGTTCTGAGACAATCAGGGTTGCTGCAAACTCGCGGACGCTCACCGGCACATCGGCTACCGCCAAAATCGCCTCGATAGCGGCTTTCACACCGCCGGGCTGGAGCTCAACTCGGTTGAGTTCGTGGGCGGACGCCGCTACCTGCGGGGTGGCTTTCGCTGGCTTGGGCTCCTGCTGCGGTTCAGCCTCCCAGCTACCGGAGAGCAGAATCTTGAGGTCATCGTCGGTGTAGTCGGGGTTCCCGCTCATTCTGTTTCTCCTTCCCGGTGGGCGGTTGCTGGGCCTTCAAGTCTCAGGGTGATGGGGCCCAGGGTCTGGCTCTGCTCTACGGTGAGTTTGCCCTCTTTATAGAGTTCTAGCACCGCAAGAAAACGGACGGCCACGACTTCGCGGCTGGCGGCGTCCGCGCAGGCCTCGGCAAAGCTCAGCTGCCCGCCGCTCTCCCCCAGCTTGGCTAGGAGCACCGCTTCTTCGGTTGCGATGGTGGTGGCCGGTGTGTAGATGTGGCCGGTGTCGATGTGCTCGGGTTCCGGCTCAATGTCGGGGTCTTCGTGCAGGCCCAGGGCGCGGGCGGCAATCTCTGCAAATGCCTGCGGGGTTAGGTCGAAGACTAGCTCGGGCAGTACCTTGGTGAAGGCCGGTTCGAGGGCTACGGTGCGGGAAAAGCGCTGGTTTTCTGCGGTGAATCGCTCCTCGAGCACACTTGCCACCTCGCGGTAGGCCCGGTACTGAAGCAGGCGGGCAAAGAGCAGGTCGCGGGCTTCAAGCAGGTCGGGGTTGGCGGCTAGAGCTTTGTCGCTGCGCGGGAGCAGTCGCGCTGTTTTGAGTTCGAGCAGGGTGGAAGCGGTGACGAGGAAGTCGCTTGCGGTGTTGAGGGCGGCGTCGCTGCCGTCTTCAAGCAGGGGGCGGATGTAGGTGAGAAATTCGTCGGTGACTTCGGCCAGGGCGATATCGGTGATATCGAGTTTACGGCGGGAAATCAGGGTGAGTAGGAGGTCGAAGGGGCCTTCGAAGTTGCTCAGGGTGAGCGTAAAGGGCGCGGGGGCGCTCTCGGTAAGTGTGTTCGGTACCGTCACGGCAGCGAGTCTCCTGTGGGTCTTTGAGCCAGGATTCGGCGGCTTCTCATGAGCCGTTCTTTAACTGTGTTTTAACCATTGTGCCCGCCTGCCCCGATGTTCTTCAAGGGCAGACGGGCAAAAGTAGCCTAGAGCATAGGGTCAGGTGCGTTTAGGGGGCTCCGCCGCGGGAAATCAGCTCGCGGGCCAGCTGACGGTAGGCCGCAGCACCGGGGTGGTTCGAGGCGTACGACAGGATAGGCTCTGCCGATACGGAGGCATCAGGGAACTTAACGGTGCGCTTGATAACGGTGTCGAAGACCTTGTCGCCAAAAGCATCGACGATGCGGGCCAGCACTTCCTTGGAGTGCAGGGTGCGGGAGTCGAACATGGTGGCCAGCACGCCGTCGATTTCGAGCTTGGGGTTCAGACGGTCCTGCACCTTTTCGATGGAGTCCACCAGCAGGGCTACCGCGCGCAGGGCGAAGAACTCACAGATGAGCGGGATGATGACGCCGTGGCTGGCGGTCAGGGCGTTGACGGTGAGCAGGCCCAGGGAGGGCTGGCAGTCAATCAGGATAACGTCGTAGTCGTTGTCGACCTTGCGCAGGGCGCTGGCGAGAACCTGTTCTCGGGCAACCTCGTTGACCAGCTGCACTTCGGCTGCGGAGAGGTCGATGTTGGCGGGCAGCAGGTCGATGTTCTCAAACTCGGTGCTCTGGATCACCTCGCGGATGTCGACCTTACGGTCCATCATGACGTTGTAGACGGTAAGGTCGAGTTCGTGGGGGTTGGCGCCGAAACCGGCGGACAGCGCGCCCTGGGGGTCGAAGTCGACGAGTAGGACGCGGCGTCCGGCTTCTGCGAGCGCGGCACCGAGGTTGATGGTGGAGGTGGTTTTTCCGACGCCGCCCTTTTGGTTGACCATGGAGATGATGCGGGCGGGCCCGTGGGTGGAGAGGGGGGCGGGGTCAGGGTAGATGCGCAGGGGGCGGCCGGTGGGGCCGAGCTGCTCAGCGCCGGTTTCAGTCACTGTGTTTCACCTTTGGTTGGGTTCAAGACTTTTACCTACCAGTTTAGCCGGTGGGTGCAAGTCACCACCTTCTAGTCCATTTCAACGACGATTTTACCGGGGCAACTTGGGCTTAAACTGTGCTGTTGGATTTGAGGTGTAAACGCCCAAAACCTTTGATGGCGCACGGATACGTTAGTGGAGGACCAGCACCCCAAAGAAGACTGCCCCTACCAGCAGCATCAGGCTGTAGAGAGCAGTTAGGTTGGCGTCCTTAATCCTTGTGAGCAGCCGAGTGACAGCGTGAGCAAAGCTCGGGAAGCGGTCCCAGCTTGCTTCGAGTAGCAGGTAGGGCCCGACCATACCGACTGTAAAGATGAGATAGGCCAGTACCCATTCAACCAAGTTGTGGCTCACCGTTGTGAGCAGGCGACCCACCATATACATCGTTGCCATCGAGCTCAATCCAATAGCCGAGTTCAAAAAGCCTTCCAGCACAGCTTTCCGGGGTGAGAGGTGGGAGTTTTTAACCTTATGTGCCCTCTTGGGGTGGTTTCTGCGTACCCAGAGTAGAACTGCCGAAAATGCAAGCAGCAGGGCAGCACCGGCGTCGACGCTCTTTCGCACGAGGATTTTGCTCGTATCGCTGTGAACCAGCTGTATCAGGTTCTCTGGGTCAACGAAGCGGAAGAGCACAACGAGGGTGGTAGCCCCTATGACAATCCCGCCACCAATCCAGCGGACGATGTGCATTTTGCTGGGGTCGTTGATGAGCGCCAGAAAGGTGATGCTGTAGAGCGAGGGGCTAAAGCCCATCATGAGCCCCAGTCCGAGCAGGGCAGGCGCAGCGGCGAGAAGGGTTGTCATGGCTACCAGTATGGCACGGGCAACCATCCCTACCAGGCTAATCAAGAGGCTAATTCATAAGGGGAGGTGAAGCAGGCTCACAGCGAAGCTGCTGGCTCGATGGAGTGAGCGAGTGCGAGCGCGCGAGCACACAAGAGCGAACGCAATCCGCCGTCAGGCGGGGCGTGAGGGTCAGGCTTGCGCCTATTCCGCCCGCAGATTTATTTCCTCGCGCGCTCGGAATCTGCTGGGCCCCATCCAGTGTGAGCCTGCGAAGCCCCTAATGAATTAGCTACGCAGCACCTTAGCGATATCGTCCAGCACGCTCATATCTTCGATGGTGGAGGGCACGGTGTACTGCTCGCCGTCGGCAATCTGGCGCATGGTCTTGCGCAGGATCTTGCCGGAGCGGGTCTTGGGCAGGCCGTCCACAATCTTGACGTCCTTGAAGTCGGCGACCGCACCGATATCGTTGCGCACACTGGCGATAAGTTCGGCAGCCAGCTGCTCTTCGGTGATATCGGCACCGGCCTTGAGCACCACGTAGCCGGCGGGCCGCTGGCCCTTAAGCTGGTCAGCCACACCGATGACAGCGCATTCAGCGACAGCCGGGTGGCCGGCAAGCACCTGTTCCATAGCACCGGTTGAGAGGCGATGGCCCGATACGTTGATAACGTCATCCGTACGCCCCATCACGAAGACGTAGCCGTCCTCATCGATATAGCCAGAGTCGCCGGTGGTGTAGTAGCCGGGGAAGGCGTCGAGGTAGGAGGAAATGTAGCGGTCGTCGTTGCCCCAGAGGGTAGGCAGGGTACCCGGGGGCAGGGGTAACTTAATGGCGAGGTTACCCTCTTCGCCGGGGCCGACAGGCTCGCCGAAGGGGTCGAGCACCTGCAGGTTGTAACCGGGTGAAGGAACGGACGGGGAGCCTGGCTTCAGAGGCAGGGCTTCCAGGCCGCGGGGGTTAGCCGCAATGGCCCAGCCGGTTTCGGTCTGCCACCAGTTATCAATCACGGGCACACCCAGCTTCTCGGTAGCCCAGTGGTAGGTTTCGGGGTCTAGGCGCTCACCGGCAACGAAGAGCAACTGTAGGGAGGAGATATCGTAGCCGCCGAGCAGCTCAGCTTCAGGATCAGCCTTGCGGATGGCTCGCAGGGCGGTGGGAGCGGTGAAAAGGGACTTGGTACCGGATTCCTGAATAACCCGCCAGAAAGCGCTAGCGTCCGGAGTGCCAACAGGCTTACCCTCATAGAGCACGGTGGTTGCCCCGGCCAGCAGGGGGCCGTAGACAATATAGGAGTGGCCCACAACCCAGCCCACATCCGAGGCACACCACATCACTTCGCCGGGGCCCACGTTGTAAATATTTTTCATGGTCCAGGTCAGAGCTACGGCGTGACCACCGTTATCGCGCACTACACCCTTGGGAGAGCCCGTCGTGCCGGAGGTGTACAGAATGTAGAGAGGGTCGGTGGCTTTCACCTCAACAGGCGCGTGTGGCTGGGCTGCCTCAACGGCCTGACCCCAATCGAGCCAGGTCACGCCGGTGGAGTTCTCTTCAGCCCGGCGCACCGCATCAGATACTGAGTTCTCAAATCCCTCACGCTCGAAGACCAGCACGGTCGCAGGCTTGGTCTGCGATAGCTCAATAGCCTTTTCTACAGCGGGAATGTATTCGATACGGCGCTTTGGTTCCACACCACCAGAAGCGGTTAGGACGACGGTGGGCGAGCAGTCGTTGATACGGCTAGCTAGTTCGTTGGGGGCAAAGCCGCCGAAGACCACCGAGTGCACGGCGCCCAGGCGGGCGACCGCCAGCATGGCCATGGCAGCCTGGGGAATCATGGGCATGTAGATGAGTACGCGGTCGCCTTTTTCGACCCCGGCGGACGCGAGCGCCCCGGCAATTTTTTCTACCTCGTCTTTGAGTTCTGAGTAGGTGATGTTCTGGCGGGTGCCGAGCATAGCTGAGTCGTAGGTGATGGCGGTGCGATCGCCGTGGCCAGCTTCTACGTGGCGGTCAACGGCGTTGTAGCAGGTATTGAGGGTACCGTCGGGGAACCAGCGGTACAGAGGGGCAGCATCGCTATCGAGGGCGCGGGTTGGTTCGGTTGACCAGCTAATGGCCTGCGCCTGCTCTAGCCAGAACTCTTCCTGGTTTTCGATGCTGCGGTTGTAGGTATCAGCGTATGTTGCCATGTGGGGTGCTCCTTTACGGACGCCGGTAGTGGGTTGTCATGAGGGAGTGACTCCAACCTAGTGCGAGGGGTCACATTTGGCAAGGTTTTGTATACAAAAATTTGTGAAACTGGTAAAAATGACACACTATTTCATGCACAGCCCAAAAATTTTCCCCCTTTTGTATACAAAACTCGGGTCGGTGTTTTAGAGTGGTCACAACCACCAATTTCAGTGCAACACATCACAAACCTGTGAAAGGAGAGAGCGAATGAGAGCTGGTGAACTGGCCTATCAGAGCCTGCGCAGCGACATCATGGAGGGAATGCTCGCTCCCGGTTCTGTGATTGCGGAGGTAGAACAGTCAGAGCGATTGGGGGTCTCTCGTACTCCCGTCCGCGAAGCTATATCCCGCCTTCTCGCTGAGGGTCTTGCCGAACCGGCACCAGGCCGCGGCGTCATCGTTGCACCGATTTCTCTAGCGAATGTGTACGCCCTCTTTGAGCTCCGCACCTCGCTCGACAGCACGGCGGCAGCACTTGCGGCACGTCGAGGCGATTCCAAGGTCTTCAAAGAGCTGGCACAGGCCTTTGAAGAGGCATCGTTCGCCCTGCACCGCGGAGAAGCCTCGCTGGCGGAGTACTACTCCCTGGTGGATGAGCTCGACACCGCGATCGACGCGGCAGCCAACAACCGCTACCTGCACCAAGCACAGACGTCCTTGCGCACCCAGCTCACCCGCATCCGCAAGCTTTCTAAAGCCAACCCCATCCGGCTGGAGCAGGCGGCTGAAGAGCACGCCCAGATTGCCCGCTGCATCGCCTCCGGTGACCCGCAGCTTGCTGAAGCCGCTACCCGCCTGCACCTAGCCAATGCGCTCTACGCCATCGAAGAGGCCGCAGCCTCCCAGAGCCAGCACAGTCTTTTCAACCATCCAGAACCAACAGCCTAAGAAACCCCTCACCGGCGCCGCGGCCGTGAGGAACAACCTGAAAGGAAACATCAGTGACCAAGCTGCACTCCGTTCGAGTTTATAAGTCCGAAGAAAACCTGCCCCGCGAAGACCAGCTCGCCTACAAGCTCGCCCAGGTAGCTACCGACCCCGTTGAGGTGCTCCCCGAGGTCGAAGAGATGGTCATCAACCGCATCATCGACAACGCCTCTGTCGCTATCGCTTCTCTCAACCGCGGCCCCATCATCTCCGCCCGCGACCAGGCCCTTACCCACGCCCACTCCCCCAACGGCAAGGGCGCAGCCATCTTCGGCGTCCCCGCCAGCACCAAGGTCTCCCCCGAATGGGCAGCATGGGCCAACGGCGTGGCAGTGCGTGAACTCGACTACCACGACACCTTCCTGGCCGCAGAATACTCCCACCCCGGCGACAACATTCCCCCGATTCTGGCAGTAGCCCAGCACGTGGGCTCCACCGGCCGCGACCTGATTCGCGGTATCGCTACCGGCTACGAGGTCCAGGTCGACCTGGTCAAGGCCATCTGCCTGCACAAGCACAAGATTGACCACGTTGCCCACATCGGCCCGTCCGCCTCCGCTGGCATCGGCACCCTGCTGGGCCTGGACACCGAAACCATCTTCCAGGCCATCGGTCAGGGCCTGCACACCACCACCGCAACCCGCCAGTCCCGCAAGGGCGAAATCTCCACCTGGAAGGCCCACGCCCCCGCCTTTGCAGGCAAGATGGCAGTTGAAGCGGTTGACCGCGCTATGCGCGGCCAGACCTCCCCCGTGCCGATCTACGAAGGTGAGGACGGCGTCATCGCCTGGATGCTGGACGGCCCCGACGCCCACTACGAAGTGCCCCTGCCCGAAATTGGCGAGCCCAAGCGAGCGATCCTCGACACCTACACCAAGGAACACTCCGCTGAGTACCAGGCCCAGGCATGGATTGACCTGGCCCGCAAGCTGCACCGCGAACACCCCGAATTCGCCAACCCCGAGAACATCGAGTCGATTGTTCTGCACACCTCCCACCACACCCACTACGTCATCGGCTCTGGCGCCAACGATCCCCAGAAGTACGACCCCACTGCCACCCGCGAGACCCTGGACCACTCCATCCCCTACATCTTCACCGTTATGCTGCAGGACGGCGAGTGGGACCACGTCGGCTCCTACGCCCCCGAGCGTGCCCAGCGCGAAGACACCGTAGCCCTCTGGCACAAGGTCACCACCGCCGAGGACGCCGAGTGGACCCGCCGCTACCACTCCAACGACCCCGCAGAAAAGGCCTTCGGTGGCCGCGTTGAAATCAAGCTGGCTAACGGCGAGACCTTCAGCGAAGAAATCGCTGTAGCGGACGCCCACCCGCTTGGCGCCCGTCCTTTCGCCCGCGAGGACTACATCGGCAAGTTCCGCAAGCTGGCCGAGGGCAAGGTCTCTGAAGAAGAGCAGAACCGCTTCATCGAGGCAGCCGAGAACCTGGCTAACCTGAGTGCAGGTGAGCTGGACGCCCTCAACATCACCGCCTCCATCGACCTTGAAACCGGCAAGAAGGGTATCTTCTAATGCTGTACGCTTCAAAGACCGCAGCCGAAAAGCGCAAAAACCTACGCGAGATGCTGGCTAGCGACCAGATTCGCCAGTTCCCCGGCACCTACACCCCCATCTCAGCCCGCCTGATCGAGGAAAAAGGCTTTGACGGTATCTACATCTCGGGTGCAGTGCTGGCCAACGAGCTGGGATTTCCGGACGTCGGCCTCACTACCCTCTCCGAGGTAGCCCAGCGCGCAGGGCAGATTGCCCGCATCACTAATCTGCCCGCCATTGTGGATGCCGACACCGGCTTTGGTGAGCCCATGAACGTGGCCCGCACCATCCAGGAGTTCGAAGAATACGGCCTGGCAGGCTGCCACATTGAGGACCAGTTCAACCCCAAGCGCTGCGGCCACCTTGACAACAAGAACATGGTTGACCTTGAAACCGCGACCAAGCGAATCAAGGCAGCAGCCGAGGCCCGCCGGGACGAGAACTTCCTGATTATGGCCCGCACCGACCTGCGCGGTACCTCATCCCTTGAGGAAACCATCAACCGTATCAAGGCTCTGGTCGATGCCGGCGCCGATGCGATTTTCCCCGAGGCCATGAAGAATCTCAACGAGTTCAAGGCTGTCTGCGACGCTGTAGACGTGCCTGTTCTTGCCAACATGACCGAGTTCGGCAAGAGCGAGCTTTACACCAAGGAACAGCTGGCTGAAGCGGGTATCTCAATGATTATCTACCCCGTCACCCTGCTGCGCTCCTCGCTGGGAGCCATGGAACGCGTCCTAGAAACCATCGAGCGTGATGGCACCCAGGAGGCCTACGTGGACCAGATGTTCACCCGCTCCCGCCTCTACGATCTGGTCGACTACGAGGCCTACAACCAGTTCGACACCGGCATCTTCAACTTCGAGGTTCCCGGTAAGTTCGAAGCCTAAACGCACAAGGAGAAACAGACATGAGCGACAACGACGTCAAAAAAGGTCTGGCCGGTGTAGTTGCTGATTACACCGCCATCTCAAAGGTCAACGCAGAAACCAACTCCCTGCTCTACCGGGGCTACCCTGTGCAGGAGCTGGCGACCATCCCCTTTGAGAAGGTAGCCCTGCTGCTATGGAACGGGGAACTGCCCACCGACAAAGAGCTGGCAGAGTTCACCACTTTCGAGCGAGCCCACCGGGCTCTACCCGATGCCCTCAAGGCAGTTATCGATGCCCTGCCCACCGACTGCCACCCCATGGATGTCTGCCGCACGGCGACCTCCTTCCTGGGCGCAGCCGACCCCAAGAGCGAAGATCTCTCCCCCGAGACCGAACTGCTCAAGGCCAAGGAACTCTTTGCGGTCATGCCCGCGGTGGTCTGCTACGACCAGCGTCGCCGCCGGGGCCAGGGCATCATTGCCCCGCGCGAAGACCTGGACTACTGCGACAACTTCCTCTACATGGCCTTCGGCGAAGTCCCGGCCCCCGAGGTCAAGACCGCCTTCAACGTCTCCATGGTCATGTACGCCGAGCACTCCTTCAACGCCTCTACCTTCACCGCCCGCGTCATCGCCTCCTCCCTCTCAGACCTGCACTCGGCTGTCACCGGCGCTATCGGTGCCCTCAAGGGCCCCCTGCACGGTGGCGCCAACGAGGCTGTACAGCACACCTTCGATAAAATCGGTGTGATTGAGGGTGAGTCCCAGGCGGACGCTAAGGCTCGGGCAAAGGCATGGATGGAGGCCGCCCTGGCAGAAAAGAAGAAGATTATGGGCTTCGGCCACCGAGTCTACAAGAACGGCGACTCCCGTGTGCCCACCATGCAGAAGTCCTTCTTCGACATGGTCGAATACTACGGCCGCCACGACATCACCGGTCTCTACCAGGGTCTGGCTGAAGCAATGGACGAGGCTAAGGGAATCAAGCCCAACCTGGATTACCCCGCTGGCCCCACCTACCACCTGATGGGCTTTGATACCCCCACCTTCACCCCCATCTTCGTAGCTTCCCGCATCACCGGCTGGACCGCCCACATCCTGGAGCAGCGCGCAGCGAATTCGCTGATCCGCCCGCTCTCTGCCTACAACGGTGTGGACGAGCGCCACCTGAGCTAAGGCCCTTTAGTGCACAGAAAGGCCGGCTGGTTCAGAGATAACTCGTCTCTGAATCAGCCGGTCTAGTCTATAAATGCAGAAATTTTCTGCCCTTTTTACTAGCGGGCGCGGGGGTGGCTAGCTGCAAAGACCTCGCGCAGGGTATCGGCGGTGACCTTGGTATAGACCTGGGTTGTTGTCACCGAAGCATGCCCCAGAAGTTCCTGCACCACGCGAATGTCGGCCCCGCCCTCAAGCAGGTGGGTTGCGAAGGAGTGGCGCAGGGTATGCGGAGAAATCTCAGCCCGAATTTTCGCCCGTTCAGCCTGGTTTTTAAGGATGAGGTAGGCCCCCTGCCGGGTAATACGCCCACCCCTTGCGTTGAGAAAGAGGGCAGCGCTTCCCCTGCCGCGGGAGGCGAGCGCCGGGCGTCCGCGCACCAGGTAGTCGTCGATAGCCCGGGCAGCGTAGGAGCCAACGGGCACCACCCTCTCCTTGTTGCCTTTACCGAAGAGTCTTACGACGGCGGGCAGCTGGGGGTTTGCTTCCGTGGGGTTTCGGTCAATGACTAGGTCATCGATATCAACCGTGATGGCTTCGCTGATGCGGGCACCCGTGGAGTAGAGGAATTCGAGCAGGGCCCTATCGCGCAGCCCAGCGGGGGTGGCGGGGTCGGGGCTTTCAAGCAGTCGGGTAATGTCGGCCAGGGGTAGGGCCTTGGGCAGGCGGGCAGCGGGGGTGGGCGGACGGACGGTCGCTGCGGGGTCTGTGGGTGTGGTGCCTTCGCGGTACCAAAAGGAGTGGGCGCCGCGCACGCCGCTGATGATGCGGGCGACCGATTTCGCTGCGAGGTCTGCTCCCCCGTCCTTGCCCGGGGCAGAGCAGTGGGCGGCAAAGTCACGCACGTGTTTTTTGGTGATCGTGCCCGGGGCGATCACGCCCTGGCCTGCCAGGTAGGTGCTATAGCGGGTGAGGTCGCGGCGGTAGGCTGCCTGGGTGTTGGCGGCTAGGCCTCGTTCGATGGCCAGGTGGTTGAGGTAGGCCTCGACGGCCCTGTCGAGCGGGGTGGGTGCAGTCGGGGCGCTGGCGGCCATCTTAGAGACCTTCGGCGGGGCGGATTTCGCCGCGGTAGTTTGCCTCGCGCAGGGCGGGGTGGGCGGTGAAGGGGGCGGACGCCGGGTAGAGGGTTTCGAAGTTACGGCGGGCTGCGGCGTCGGCGGCAAGAATCGCGTTGGTGGAGGCAGCGTTGTGGATTCGTCCGGTCAGCACGGCACGGACGGCCTCATCAAGAGGTACCCAGCGCTGCACGATTTCTGATTCTTCGTGGACCCGCTCTTCTCGGTCTTCAGCGGTGATGGCGCTGAGGTCGCGGGCCAGGTAGATGCGGCAGGCCTCACCCATGCCACCGGGTGAGTTGTAGAACTCCATGAGGGTATCCCACCGGGCGGCTTGGAGATCGGTTTCTTCTGCCAGTTCTCGGGCGGCAGCATGCACGGGGTCTTCGCCGTCGATGTCGAGTAGACCTGCGGGGATTTCCCAGAGGTTGGCGCGGACGGGGTGGCGGTACTGGTTGATGAGCAGCACCTCGTTCTTCTCGTTGAGAGCAAGGACGGCTACCGCCCCGGGATGCAACAGAAAATCTCGTTCGAAGGGTTCGGCGCCTTCTTCCAGCGTTATGCCCTCGCGGATAACGTCCCAGACGTAGCCCTCAAATTTGGTGGTGCGGCTGGTGACGTAGCGGGGATTAGCGATGTCAGCGATTGTGTCTTGAGCCGCGGCGAGCGCCGGGGCGTCGAGGCGGGGGGCGTCCCCCACCTCATACGAGAGATTCTGTTGCATACCTTAGAACAGTACTAGCCGTTCTTGCGGGCCTCAAGCGCCGCCTTGATGAGCCCTGCAAAGAGGGGGTGGGGGCGGGTGGGGCGGGAGCGGTATTCCGGGTGGGCCTGGG
>DXCN01000065.1 GCA_019115985.1 Candidatus Rothia avicola
GGCCTGCGTTGGCCATGGCCAGCAGGTAGGGCTTGTTGAAGCTCAGTTCGGGGTGGATTTCGTCCTTGAACTGGTAGCCGGGGCCGCCGATACCCTGACCGAGGGGGTCGCCACCCTGGATCATGAAGTCGCGGATGATGCGGTGGAAGATGACGTCCTTGTAGAGGGGGCCTTCCTGTACTTCGCCGGTGCGGGGGTGGCGCCATTCCTGGGTGCCGTCGGACAGGCCGATGAAGTTCTTGACGGTCAGCGGTGCGTGGTTACCGAAGAGGTTAACGACGATGTCACCGTGGTTGGTGTGAATAGTTGCTTTTGCAGTTGCAGTCATGCCCCTATTCTCGCACGGGCAGGTGGGCAGCCGCTAGATATGACCTGAGCTTTTGCGGTGAGTGAAAGGGGCGGACGCCGGGGCGCGGCCTACACTTGCCCCGCCTGTCTCAGCACGAAGTCCTGCATTCCCGGCACTGTAAAGGCCAGCTGGCCTAGACCCGGCGAGTACACCAGGCCTTTCTCGATCAGGGATTTACGCACCACGCTGGTTCCGTTAGCTGTCTTACCCAGGGCCTCTGCAATTTCTCCGGTGCGGGCGACCTGACCTTTCATCACGCGGGCCATAGCAACCAGGTAGCCCTGTTCTGCATCGGTAGTCCGCTGCCAGCGAGTAAGGTAAAAACCGCTATCTAGTTCGCTTCGCCCTACGGCAAGGCCAGCAAGCACATCGTCGTCGGTAATGGCCTGTTGGGCGGCAGAGTTCCAGATAGCCTGCCCGTACTGCTGAATGAAGTAGGGGTAGCCCTGCGAGGCTACGGTTACTTTTTCGAGGGCGCTTTCTACGATGTGGACACCGGGCCTACGGATAGGTTCGATGAAAGCCCGCCGGGTCGCTTCCGGGGTAAGAGCACCTATGTCACGGTAGCTGAAGAGGCGTTCAGCGTAGGTTTTGATTTCCCCTAGCCGGGTGGGCACTGAGGGCAGACCGGCCCCGATGATGTAAAAGGGTAGTTCCCGTTGTCCCGCCTCATGCTGGGTTGTCAGGAGCATATCGAGCAGTTCGCTGTATTGCACTTCCAGTATGCCCCTGGGTGGCTACCCTGGTCTGCTGGGCAAGATCTCGTGCGAGTTTGATACGAAGCTGTTTCTGGGCAGAGGAAGTAAGGCTCCCTTCAAGTCTGAGGGTGAGCCAGCCGGAGCGTTCTGCATGTTTCTAAATCTTTCTAAGGCATTCTAAAAAATATTTTAGAACGCCTTAGAAAGATTTAGAACCGCATATTCCCCGAATGTGACTCTCCGTCCCGGGCGTCCGTTCAAACAACACCCCCTCGGGAACTCACGTCGCATTCGCGCGGGCGCGCCCCGGCGTCCGCGCACCCTTCAGAAGCCCTTAACTTTAGCGGGCAGAGAAACACGAGGGTTTTTGCGCCGTCTCAAAGCACTTTTACGGTTTTAGAAAGTAAGCTGATACTAACTGTAAGTTGCTTGCCGCCGCACTCTACTCGAACTCACGGGTTAGATTAGGAGGCAGCCCCACACATGGAGGAAACAACCATGGCACTGTGCAAGAAGAGCAAGGCTAAGAAGGCTCAGAAGCAGGCAGAGAAGTTCTTCTCAAAGGCCGCTAAGAACACCGGCAAGAAGGCTGACAAGCTGACCGCCCTGGCCGAGAAGAAGGCTGCTCGCGCCGAGAAGCTGACCGGCAAGAAGGTTTCAGCGCTGCAGAAGGCTGCTGAGAAGCAGGGTAAGAACATCTCAAAGGCAACCCAGTCTGTTACTAAGGACAGCTCCAAGAAGCTGGAGAAGGTTCAGTCCACCCTGGCTGACAAGATTCAGCACACCATCGACGACGTCACCCCCGCCGTTGAAAACGCTGTAGCCACCGCCCGCGTTAAGGCTGCCGACGTTGCAAGCACCGTTGCAGACAAGCTCTCTGACGCTGAGGTTCCCACCCAGGTTGAGACCGTTGCCGCTAAGGTCACCGGCGATAAGAAGGCCCTGAAGAAGGCTCAGAAGGCCGCCGTTAAGGCTGCTAAGGGCTACGCCAAGGAGCAGAAGAAGGCCGCTAAGGGCGGCAACAAGGGTCTGTTGGTCTTCGGTCTGATCCTTGCTGGCGCTGTTGCCGGTGCGGCTGCTTTCAAGGCTTCTCGCCCCGTTGAGGACCCCTGGAAGACCCCCGCCGCCTAGTCTCACAAACTACCAGTCCGCGTCCTTAGCTCGCTCACCGCGAGCGCGGACGCCCGGCCCCGGCTCCCGTTCTGAACTGCTCCCCATTGGTTGGTGACTGTTTTTTAGTAGTCCAACTTATGGGGAGCAGTTCATCCCCGCGGCGGAGCACCCGGGCCGCGCCTAAGCGTCCTTAGCCTTGACCTGCTGCATCTGCTGGGTGTGGCGCTCGCGGTCCTTCATCTCTTTGGGGCGCAGGAAGATGAGCCCCACCGCGATGGAGATAATGAAGATAGCGAGCATGACGAAGAAGAGGGGCCAGATTCCGGTCAGATAAATGACGGGGACGGCCAGGGCGGTCACCAGCCCACCGCCGAAGAAGGGCTCAAAGACCAGCTGCTTGTAGCCGAAGGCTTCGAAGGCCGGGGATTCGCCCTTGGGGTCAACCACGCGCATCAGAATCAGGCCTGTGGCGGTCACACCCATGGACTGCCCAAAGTCGCCGATACCGCGTTCGAACCAGTAGCGGCCAATCAGGCGCGGGGCCAGCCAGAGGAAAATAGCCACGTTGAAGCCGATACCGGCCACCGCCAGAATGGCGAAGACAGCAAGGTTCTCACCCACAGCCTGTAGGGACAGGTTGGCGATTGCGGCGACGATGAGGAAGTCCAGGGCCCAGCCCTGAATACGCAGCATCATCTGGTGGTCGATGATAGAAGCAGCCCCCACTGCCTTAGCTGCCATCTGTACGATAACGCCGCCCAACAGGGCCATGGGGAAGAGCGGCACATAGGCGAAGATCTCAAGCGGGGTGTTCTCGTCCAGCATGATAGAGGCGTAGGTCTGCTGCTCAATCCAGCGCAGGCCCTCCAGAATCAGCCAGCCCACCAGCACTGCCAGCGCCATAATGGCCATGTGCAGGGAGAGCGGTTCGACGGACGCCGGGCGGGAGGTCATCGTGCCAGCCGAGTAGTGCTCGTCCTCGCGGAAGAGGCCTTTCTGCTCGGCAATCGACATCTTGGCGTCGCCCTTGAGAATTTCGGTCTTGCCGGTGCGTACGCCCCAGTTGATGAGGGCAATACCGATGACGATACCGCCCACGATACCGACGGTTGCCAGACCAACTGCCAGGTCGGCGCCTTCACTGAAGCCCAGGTCTTCCATGACGCCGCGCATACCGGCAGCGGTTCCGTGCCCGCCCTCGAAGGCAATTTCGATCAGGGCACCGGTCATGGGCGAGGCTGCAAAGACGGGGACGAGCACCAGAGCTGCAAGGAGCAGCCCCACCACGTACTGGCCAGAGCCCAGCGCTACGCCCAGGGAGAGCTGGGGGCCGGCGAGCTGCACGGCCCGCTTGGGGGTGGGAAGTTCCTGGCCCAGAAACATGGTTGCGAAGATGACGCTGATCAGCAGCCCGGGGAGGGCTCCCCAGGTGGTGAGCATGGCATCGGTGAAGAGGCCGTTGTCGCCCCAGGGGCCGGAGAACCGGCCGAGTACCTGGGGCCCGAGCAGGAGCAGCAGGACGCCCGCCACGATGGAGCTGGGCAGGAAGAGGGTTTGCACCCAGCTGACTTTGACTCGAATGATCTTGCCGATGAGAAGGGCTACGCCAAGGATGAGGAGGGCGAAGCCAACTGCTTGTGGTGACATGGTTTTGCCTTTGTTCTCGTTGGTGCGTCCTTGCACCTGCAATCACAGAGATTGCAACACTACTTACTTTTGAAGTGTTTAGTTTACCTATATAGGGTTGCCTCTGGCTATTTATGACAGGGGCGGACGGACACGAGCGTGCACCATATCGCTGAGCGTGCACCCGCCCTGCGCACGCTCAGCGATATCACGCACGCTCGCCAAAAGAACTGCGTACACAAAAAAGGAACCCCAGTCTTTCGACCGGGGTTCCTTACCACATTTAATTCGGCGATGACCTACTCTCCCACACCGTCGCCAGTGCAGTACCATCGGCGCTAAGAGCCTTAACTTCCGGGTTCGGGATGGGAC
>DXCN01000066.1 GCA_019115985.1 Candidatus Rothia avicola
CACCAACGGTTACGTCGACATCCCCAGCATTGTGCGCAAGACTATCCTCAACATCGGCTACAACTCATCTACCCACGGCTTCGACGGCGAATTCTGTGGCGTGTCTGTATCGATTGGCGAGCAGTCACCCGACATTAACTCGGGTGTCTACAACTCCCTCGAAGCCCGCCAGGGTACCGCAGCCGACGACCTAGATCGCCAGGGCGCAGGCGACCAGGGCATCATGTTCGGTTACGCCACCAACGAGACCGAAGTGCTTATGCCCGCCCCCATTTACGTTGCCCACCGCCTGGCCGAGCAACTGACCAAGGTACGCAAGGACGGCACCCTGCCCAACCTGCGCCCCGACGGTAAGACCCAGGTCACCCTGGGCTACGACGAGAACTTCAAGCCCGTCATGATTGATACCGTTGTGGTCTCAACCCAGCACACCGCAGACTACGACCTCGACCAGCTTGCAGCCGATATTCAGCAGCACGTGATTGAGCCGGTTCTGGCCAGCTTCGACTTTGACTCCTCTCAGGCCAAGTTCATCATCAACCCCGCAGGTCGTTTCGTTCAGGGTGGCCCCGTGGGCGATGCCGGTCTGACCGGTCGCAAGATCATTGTGGATACCTACGGCGGTATGGCCCGCCACGGTGGCGGTGCCTTCTCAGGTAAGGATCCCTCTAAGGTTGACCGTTCTGCCGCCTACGCCATGCGCTGGGTTGCCAAGAACATCGTTGCTGCCGGACTCGCCGACCGCGCCGAGGTTCAGGTTGCCTACGCCATTGGCCAGGCTGCCCCTGTCGGTATCTACGTTGAAACCTTCGGCACCGAAAAGGTCGAAGTCTTCAAGATTGAACAGGCTATCCGCGAGGTCTTCGACCTGCGCCCGCTAGCCATCATTCGTGACCTGGAGCTACGCCGTCCTATCTACGCCAGGACCGCAGCCAACGGCCACTTCGGCCGCGAAGAGCGCGAGTTCACCTGGGAACGCACCAACCGCGTCAGCGAACTCAAGGCGGCTGTAGGCCTCTGAGCTAAAATGTCTGTATGACAACGGCACCCACCCCCGAATCCCTGCAACCTGATCTGTTGCAGGGATTCGATATACCCGATGCGCACCTGGTCGGCTCCACGGCAGCCGAGGACGCCGCGGTGCAGCTGCCGATTGCCCGCGTGCACATAGACACCCATGTGCCCCACCTCGATAGGCTCTTTGACTACCGGGTGCCAGCGGCTCTTGATGAAGAGGCCCAGCCCGGGGTACGGGTGAGGGTTAAGTTCGGGGGAAGAGAGGTCACCGGCTGGCTGCGGGAACGGGTAGAACGTTCGGACGCCCCCGCCCGCCTGGTAGCCCTGCACAAGGTGATTTCACCCCTGCCTGTTGTTACCCCTGAAGTCTTTGAGTTAGCTGATGCCCTAGCGGAGCGCTACGCGGGGCTGGTGCCCGATGTGCTCCGCCTGGCTGTACCCCCGCGGGTCGCTAGCGTTGAGAAAGCTTTTATAGAGTCTGAGGACCCGGCTGAAGCTCCCATACCAGACTGCCCCGACCTCACCGGCTTCACCGACTACGCCCAGGGGGCAGAATTCTGTGAAGACCTGCTTGCCGGTCATCAGGCCCGGGCAGTGATGGCCGTGTTGCCCTCCCACCCTGAACGAAGCTGGGAGCAGCTGCTGGCGTCCGCCCTGGTAGCAACCGCCTCCACCGGCAGGGGAGCCCTAGCCGTTGTACCAGACCATAAGAGCCTCGACCGGCTCACAGCCGCCCTCGAAGAGCTAGTGGACCAGAGCGCCTTTGTGCGCTTGACCGCCAACGATAAGCCCACCCCCCGCTACCGCAGCTACCTGAAAGCCCAAAGCGGCCAGGTGCGTATCGTGATTGGTACTCGTTCAGCTGCCTACGCTCCCGTAGCGAACCTGGGTTTGGTGGCCTGCTGGGACGACGGGGACTCTTCCCTGGTTGAGCAGCGGGCCCCCTACTGCCAGGCCCGTGATGTTCTTCTACTGCGGGCCACCCTTGAAAAGACGGCGGCCCTCTTCATAGGCTATGCGGTCTCTAGCGAGGCTGCCCGCCTGGTCCGCACCCGCTGGGCTAGCTACCTGGGGGCGGATAGGGCCCTGGTCAGGTCTTTTACTCCCCGGGTCATGCCCACCGGCGATGACTATCAGCTTGCCCGCGACCCCCTGGCGGCGATTGCCCGCATACCCCACCAGGCTTTTGCTGTAGCCAAGGACGCCCTCGCTACGGGGCCCGTGCTGATCCAGGTGGCCCGTGCCGGCTACATCCCAGCCCTGGCCTGCCAGCGCTGCCGCATGCCCGCCCGCTGTGATAACTGTCGCGGCCCCCTAACCCAGCCTGCCGGGGAAAGTGCCCCCCAGTGCGGCTGGTGCGGCCATCTGGCCCACCACTGGCACTGTCTTGACTGCGGATATAACCGCTGGCGTACCGGTATCGCCGGTGCCCTACGAACCGCAGAAGAACTGGGGCGGGCCTTTCCAGGGGTTCCCGTGATCACCTCCAGTGGCGAGAATATCAGAGCCAGTGTCGGCCCAGAACCGGCCCTGGTCATCGCCACCCCCGGCGGCGAACCGGTAGCTGAGGGCGGTTATGCGGCCGCCCTGCTGCTCGATGCCGACCGGATGCTTCAGTTCGACTCCCTGCGTGCCCCCGAAACCGCCCTTCGGCGCTGGTTGAACGCGGCAGCCCTGGTGCGCTCCTTTGCCGTGGGCGGCCGCGTCGTCACCACGGCCAGCCCCTCCGCAGCTCTTGAAGCCCTAGTGCGCTGGGACCCCATGGGCTTTGCCCTCTGGGAAATGGACGAGCGTGCCGAGATTGGCCTGCCCCCGGCCGTCCGCACCGCCGCCATTACTGGTAGTGAGCGTGCCGTGCAGGTCTTTTTGGAGGCTATTACCCTGCCCGATGAGGCCCGCGTCAACGGCCCCATGCCCCTGACCGATACGACCGGCTACTACGAGGGGGAGGCCGACAGCGACCTCTACCGAGCCATTATCTTCTTCCCCTACGCTGTGGGAGCCAAACTCACCCACCACCTGCGCTCCATCAAGGCCTCGCTAGCTGCCCTGAAAAAGAGCGAGCCCGTGCAGATACGCTGTGACGGGCTCGATATTCTCTAGGTCTGCTCGGTGCTGGGTAGCGGGGGCAAGTGCCCGGGGCGGCTAGGCTTCTACTGCCGATGAAGGGAAGAAGCCAGTTCCAGTAGGGTGAGGGCGCTCTGTTCCCAGGTGTAGCGGGCGGCGTCCGCAAGACCGTTCACAATGCTGGTCTGCTGGACTTGCCTATCTTCTAGGTCGCGTACCGCCTGCGCAAAGGCGAAGGGGGAGCTGGCCTCAGCAAAGCGGGCTGAAGGGGCAATTTCCCGGAAGATCGGGATATCCGACAGCACCACGGGGCAGCCCGCCGACTGGGCCTCCACCACTGGTAGACCGTAGCCTTCTTCCCGCGAGGCAGTGAGCAGGGCGGCGGCGGTGCGTAGCAGCTGGCGGTAGCCTTCATCGCTGGTTCCCCCGTGGAACACCACGTTCTCTCCTGCGAGAGGTGCAAGTTCCTCGAGACGTGCCGGGGCTACTTTGGAGAGTAGGTGCAGGCGGTAGTCCGGCAGGAACTTCATGGCCTGTAGCAGGGTTTCAACGTTCTTGTAGGGCATGAAGGAGCCCATGTAAATCAGGTCTTTGGTGCGGGCCGGCGCCAACTCGAGCGCCTGCTCCTGGGCCACACAATCCTTGGCCTGGGGGGCATTGGGTATCACCGTAATAGGGTTGGTGGTCAGCTCGTGCTCCCGCATCAAAGCCGCCGTGGTCTGCGAAACCGTAGCGACGGCGTCCGCCCGGTTCAGCAGGTAGCGCTGGGGCGCGTAGGTGGTGTGGAAGGCCCGCCAGCCCAGTCGAACCGGCAGGGGGAGGAAACCCGGCGGAGTGGGGTGGGAGTAGTAAATCAAATCGTGCAGGGTCAGAATCAGCTTAAACTGCCTGCCCAGCCCACCCAGCCCGATGGTTTGCATGGGCGAGAAGACCACGTCGGGGGAGTAGCGGTTGAGCTGCAGGGCGGCGCTGGGTTCCAGGGGGGACGTCGGCGCACAGATTTTCACGGACGGCAGATCAGGGAGCATCTCAAGCTGACGCTGATCGCTAATGACCATGGTGAGCTCCAGGCCTTCGGGCAGGCGCCGGTCACCGGCGTCCGCTAGCTCCTTGAGGGCACAGAGTAAGGACGCGGTGTAGCGGCTAATACCGTCGTGAAAACCGATGCGGGTATAGCGGGCATCAATAAAGAGTTTCATGCTACTTGCCCTCCTCTAGGTCTTGGGAATGAAAATCAGTAATGAGGGAGGCAGCCCGTAGGGGAGTCTCGTAGTGAATCAGGTGGCCGACCTCGGGAATGATATCGAGCCGCCCTCGCTGGAGCTTACGGGCCATGGACTGCTGGAGTTCTAGGGTACCCAGGTCGTCTTTCTCCGCCACAATGAGCTGGACCGGCATCGGCAGGGCCGGGGTGAAATCAGCTGCGGTGGAACTAATAGAAGCCCGATAGGCCTGTAGTACTGCCTCGCGGGAGGCAAAGGCACCGAAGTAGGCATCGTGCTGGCCGTTGATGAACCGGCGCAGGGCGGGGTCGTGATTTTTCATCATGAACTCACTGCTCAATCTGGTGACTAGGCGAGAGCGCAGCAGGGCAAAACCTAAGGAAGCAGGTAGGGCAGCTCCCGCACCGTAATAGAGCTCAGCTAGGCGGCTCATCACCTTTTGGTCCCCCTCAAGGGCAGGTTGGCAGATGGGGTTAATCAGGGTCAAACGCTCTACCAGATGGGGGCGCACCAGGGCGGCATAAGAGCTCACGATCGACCCGAAAGAGTGGCCCACCAGGTGCACCGGGCTGCCCACAGCAGTCTCTATGAAATCAACCAACCAGGCAGCATAGGTGCTCACCGCGTGCTCAGCCCCCTCAATCGGGGTAGTCTTACCAAAGCCCGGCAGATCAGGGATATAAACGCAAAAATCCTTCAGGCCGGTGGCAATGATTTCAAGGCCGTGGTGATCGCCCCTAAAGCCGTGCACCAAAACCAGGGGAGCGGCGTCCGCCTTTCCATACAGCCACCAGCGGCTATAAGTGCCAGCAACCCAGCCTTCGTAGCGCGTCCCGGCAGGAACCTGCTGAGGTACCGGCTCAAAAACACCGGCCCAGTGGGGGCTTGCAGACATAGTGACTCCTTCTCTCTACCCCCACCACTGTACCGCCTCACCGCCCACTTCTCAGTGGGCAAACTGCCACCGGGCAAAGCAGGCCCAAGCGCGGTACACTGGGAAGCAAACTATTGACAGCTCAGACTCGTGCGCGCCCAAAAAGCGCAAGCACCACTCGACAGACAGGAAACACGGTGACTGCTGAGGTAGAACCTACCGAACAGAACGAAACCACCTGGGACTTCCGCTCCATGGAAGCCAAGTGGCAGCCCTACTGGGAAGAAACCAAGATTTTTGAACCCACCAACGAAGAAGGCAAGGAGACCCGCTACGTAGCGGACATGTTCCCCTACCCCTCCGGCGACCTCCACATGGGCCACGCCGAAGCCTTCGCCATTGGCGACGTCACCGCCCGCTTCTGGAAGCAAAAGGGCTACGATGTGCTGCACCCTATCGGCTGGGACTCCTTCGGCCTGCCCGCAGAAAACGCAGCCATCAAGAACAACACCCACCCCAAAGAGTGGACCTACAAGAACATCGAGACCCAGGCCGGCTCTTTCAAGCGCTACGGCATTATGACCGACTGGTCCCGCCGCCTGCACACCTCTGACCCCGAATACTACAGGTGGACCCAGTGGCTCTTCCAGCAGTTCTACAAGAAGGGCCTGGCCTACCGTAAGTACTCCCAGGTTAACTGGTGCCCCAAGGACCAGACCGTGCTGGCCAACGAGCAGGTTATCAACGGCGAGTGCGAACGCTGCCACACCCCCGTGACCAAGAAGTCTCTGAACCAGTGGTACTTCAAGATCACCGACTACGCCCAGGAACTACTGGACGACATGAAGGAGCTGGAGGGCCACTGGCCCGACCGCGTGCTGGCTATGCAGCGCAACTGGATCGGCCGCTCCGAGGGCGCCGAGGTTACTTTTGGGGTTGAGGCTGCCGACAACAAGCCCGCCACCACCGTAGACGTCTTCACCACCCGCCCCGATACCCTCTACGGCGCAACCTTCTTCATCGTGGCAGCCGACGCCGACCTGGCCCTCGACCTGGTAACCGACGACCAGCGGGAGGCCCTGGAAGCCTACCGCGAAGAGATCAAGGTTCTGTCGGATATCGACCGCCAGTCCACCGACCGCGAGAAGACCGGAGTTTTCCTGGGCCGTTACGCCATCAACCCCCTGACCGGCGATAAGCTGCCCCTGTGGGCCTCTGATTACGCTCTGGCCGACTACGGCACCGGCGCGCTGATGGCGGTTCCCGCCCACGACCAGCGCGACCTGGACTTCGCCCGCAAGTTCGATATTCCCGTCATCACCGTTCTCGACACCGGTGAGGACGACCCGGCAGAAACCGGCGTCGCTACCACCGGCGATGGTGTGCACATCAACTCCGGCCCGCTGGATGGCCTGAACAAGGCTGACGGCATCTCAAAGGCCATCGAGATGCTCGAAGAGAAGGGTGTAGGCACCGGCAAGGTCAACTTCCGCCTGCGTGACTGGCTGCTCTCCCGCCAGCGCTTCTGGGGCTGCCCCATTCCCGTCATCCACTGTGAAGAGCACGGCGAACAGCTGGTTCCGGAAGAGCAGCTGCCCGTCCTACTCCCCGATAACCTGGCCGGTGAAGACCTGGCGCCCAAGGGCCAGTCACCCCTGGCCGCCGCTACCGACTGGAACACCGTTCCCTGCCCCGTCTGCGGTAAGGACGCCAAGCGCGATTCAGACACCATGGACACCTTCGTGGATTCCTCCTGGTACTTCCTGCGCTACGTCTCACCTAACTTTGATGAGGCGGTCTTTGACCCCGAGCAGATGAAGAAGTGGAACCAGGTCGACATGTACGTCGGCGGTGTTGAGCACGCGATTCTGCACCTGCTCTACGCCCGCTTCTTCACCAAGGTCATCCGCGACCTGGGTCTGATTGAACACTCAGAGCCCTTCAAGGCCCTGATGAACCAGGGCCAGGTGCTCAACCAGGGTAAGGCTATGTCCAAATCCCTGGGCAACGGTGTTGACCTGGGCCAGCAGCTCGATAAGTTCGGTGTCGATGCCGTCCGCACTGTCATGGTCTTCGCTTCCCCGCCAGAGGACGATATCGACTGGGCCGACGTTTCCCCCGCAGGTATGCAGAAGTTCCTGGCTCGTGCCTGGCGCGTTGCCCAGGACGTCACCAGCGAGGTGGGGGCGGACGGCGCAACCGGCGACGCTGCCCTGCACAGGCTGGTGCACCGCACCGTCCACGACGTTGATGCCCTGGTCGAGAACGGCAAGTTCAACGTTGCCGTGGCCAAGACCATGGAGCTGGTCAACGCTACCCGCAAGGTCATTGACTCCGGTGCAGGCGCTGCCGACCCGGCCGTCCGTGAGGCTGCGGAGACCATCGCCATCCTGCTCTCCCTCTACGCCCCCTACACCGCAGAGGACGCCTGGCATCTGCTCGGCCACGATACCCCGGTACTGACTGCGGGCTGGCCCGAAGTTGACCCGGCCCAGCTGGTGGACGATACCGTCACTGCAATCGTGCAGGTCAAGGGCAAGGTCAAGGACCGCCTGGAGGTCTCCAAGGACATTTCTGAAGCCGATCTAGAGGCTCTGGCTCTGGAGTCAGAGGCCGTTCAGCGGGCCCTGGGCGACGCTGAGGTGCGCAAGGTCATTGTGCGTGCCCCCAAGCTGGTCAATATCGTGATCTAGTGAGATCTAGATAGATATCATCGGGTGCTCCTTCCGTAGCGAAGGGCACCCGATTTTTCTATCTTTTGGGCGATTGCTATGGACTGAGTCATTCCAGGGGCTTGGCTAGGCGGTAGAGTAGTGAGGTGCGTTCTATAGCCCTGGTCACCGATTCATCTGCTGCCCTGCCCGCCGCTACCCTTGAACAGCTCAAGGCCGAAGGCGGGTTTAGTCTGGTTGAGCTACCGGTCACCGTGGGCGACCGTGCTTTGAATGATCTACCGACCGATCAGATAGATGCCGCTATCGCTTTAGCTCACGTTCAGGGGGAGCAGGTGCTGACCTCCGGTATTGCGCCGGGTACCCTGGTGGACGCCTACGAACATCTGGCAGCCCAGGGCTACACTGCGATTATTTCGGTTCATTTATCCGGGGAACTATCGGGTACCTGCGATGCGGCCCGTTTAGCGGCGCAACTGGTCGATGTGCCAGTGGTGGTGGTTGATTCGCTGAACCTGGCGATGGGACTGGGGGAGCCGGTGCTCCGCCTTCACCGCCTCCTTGCCCGAGAGCAGGACTTAGAGCAGGCCACCGCTGTAGCCGAGGAGCTCTGTGCTTCTGTCGAGCTCTTTTTCTTCATCCCTACCCTGGACGCTC
>DXCN01000067.1 GCA_019115985.1 Candidatus Rothia avicola
TCGCTGCTGAGGTCTAGGCCTTGTTCTTTGGCTTGGGTGATGAGGTTTTGGGCGAGTTGGTGTTCTGTTGTCATGGTGTTATTTTCTCCTGTTGGGGTTGGGAGGGTTTACACCGTTTTTCTGACAGTCCCACAGACACTCGATGACTGTGCGCGATACCTGGAGCTGAGTGAATCGGTATGCATTATCAACTCGGCTTTGAACCGGCAACTTACAACGAGTGAAGCTGTAGAAGAGCGTTTGAAGAAACTTCAAGGGCGAGGTGCACGCCGAGCGCGGGCTACACTTCCGTATCTCAGTAGCCTGTGCGAAAGCCCCGGTGAAACTCTTCTATTGATCGCAATTATTGACGGTGGTCTACCGAGACCTGCACAGCAAGTAAACGTAGTGGTTGGAGGTAGGGTATATAGACCTGATTTCCTGTACGAGGATGAGAAGGTCATTGTCGAGTTTGACGGCCACATCAAATACACGGACTATGGGCCTACTGATCGGGCTGTTATATCAGAGCGCAGGCGTGAGAAACAGCTGCAGAATCAGGGCTGGATTGTTCTTAGGTATAGCTGGGCGCAGGTGAAAAACCATCCAGAGCAGGTAGCCGGTGAAATTGCTGCAATGCTCGAACTGCGCAGAGGGGCGCCGCTCTAGCTACTTTGTACCGTACCCTGCCCACTTTTGGAGGTAAAACTGGGCAGCACGTGGTACAAAGTGAGGGGAAAACGGGCAAACGCGGGAAGGACGCCGGTAGGTGGGGACAGCCCGTGACACGGTACAGGTGTGACAGTCCGGCCTCGCTGCGGCCTTATCCCGCCAGTGCCTTCGCCACTGCGTCCTCGACGGTCTGGGCGTAGACGGTCAGGCCCTCGCCCTGCGGGTGCACGCCGTCGGAGACCAGGTACTCTGGGTGGCCCTTGGCCGCTGCCTGCCAGTCGGCAATAAAGACCGTATCGGGGTTCTGCGCCGCGAACTCGCGAATCACCTGGTTAGAGGGCTCAATCCAGGTTAGGCTTGCCGGGCCAACGCCGGTGACCAGCACAATCTTGCGCTCCCCGTTGGGCGAAACTGAGGTCTTGAGCTGTTCTAGCTGGGCAACGGTGAAAGTAGAGTTGGCGGTTACCGACAGCACAAGTACCTCACGCATCTGCCCCGAATCTACCATCTGCTTCACAACGGGCAGGGCAGCTGCGCTGGTGCGGGAAACTTCTGCATTGACCAGGGCCTGGGGCATGGCCTCGCCCAGGGCAAGCGAGGAGGCCAGCGTGACCGAGTCACCCACAATCGTCACCTGGGAACCGTCAACGGTGGCGGACGGTGCGGTGGATGAACTAGGGGAGGGGCTGGCGCTTTCCGCCGGTTCAGCTGAGGCGCTGGGGCTGGCAGAAGAGCTGGGAGCAGCTGACGCGGTGGTCGGCTGCGGTGCTGGCGCGGACGCCTGCACGTAGTTGGCACCGGCCGCTACCACAGCTTCAGCCTGGGTCATGGCAGGTGCGGTACGCACCGCAAAAACGGTGGCAATGAGGGTTACACCGGCGAGGACGGCTGCGCCCACGGGTAGGGCCCGGCCTGCCGGTGCCACCATGGCTGAGAACCAGGCTGAAAGCGCCCCGCGGAAGCCCAGCTGACGCACCGGCTGTTCCACATACATGTAGGACAGACCCGCAACAAACAGGGTCAAGAACAGCACACCGACGTTCACCCAGGGGGAGCGCCCTGCCCCAAAGGTATAGTGAGCCAGCACCATCAGGGGCCAGTGCCAGAGGTAAATACCGTAAGAGCGCTGGCCGATCCAGCGCAGGGGGGCTAGGGACAGCAAGCCCTGAAAGAGCCCGGAGGTGCCGCCGCGGACGTCCGGAAGCAGGGCCTGAATAATACCCATACCCAAAAGAGAGCCCACCAGCAGGCCCCAGGGCATGAGCCAGGAGCTGTGGTCTGAGAGGGTCAAGGCAAAGGGCAGAACGGCGACTAGGCTCACCCAGCCGACTAGCTGGCGCAGCCAGCCCCAGATACCGTTGCCGTAGCCGACCAGGGGGTAGAGGCGGTTATCGACGGGCGGGTACATGGACCAGGGAATCATCATGGCTAGCAGGACGCCCAGCATCAGGCCGTAGAGATGGGTATCGGTGCCGTAGTAGAGGCGGGTGGTGGAAGCACCCAGCAGCCCCAGCACGACCGCAGTCAGCAGCGACAGGGCACCCAAAATGCCAGGAACAAGAGCCCGCTGCCACCACTGAGCGGTAAACATAAAGACAAAGACCATCACCACAGGCCAGAACAGGTAGAACTGTTCTTCAACCGCCAGCGACCAGAAATTGGTCATGAGCTCAGGAGAGGTCTGCATGAAATAGTCGTTACCGGCCCAGATCAGCAGCCAGTTCGACGAATAGGTAAAAGCACCGAGAATCTGGCGGCCCAGACCGACCTGGGCATCACCGCCCACGAGCAAGGCCAAAGAACCTACCACCAGGGTCAGCAGGGCAAAAGCCGGCACCAGGCGGCGCAGACGCCGCACCCAGAAAGAAACGATATCCATCTTGCCGGTGTAGGCACCCTCTCGTAGGAGTAGGGCGGTAATGAGGTAGCCCGAGATGACGAAGAAGATATCAACGCCAATCATGCCCCCGGGCAGGTACTGGGGCCAAAAGTGGTACACCAGCACCAGCAGCACCGCGATAGCGCGTACGCCGTCGAGACCGCGCAGGACAAAGCGTCGTTGCCCCTCGTGGGGGTGCACGGCAGAGTAAAAAACGTGATCGTCTTTCATAGTTCCCTTGGGTCGGTGAGCTGGGGTGCAGGCGTACCTTTCTAGTGTAAGAGCTGGGCGGGTTTTCTTGTGTCGCACCCGCCGGGTCTTTTAGCACTCAGCGGGCCGAAACCGATTTCGGATGCTGGAATGCCCCCGCCTTCTTTGGGGTATTAGCGCAGGTGAAAGGACGCTTGGGCGCGGCAGAGCGTGCAGTGGGGCTACCCCGTTCGCTAGAGTAGTGTGATGTGGCTTGTTGATGCGATACATGCGCCAGCCGGTGCTGTGAGTGTGAGCGAGTACCGCCAGGTGCCGCCCGGCACCCAAGCTAACGACTATCTAAGGGGTATATAGAGGCATGAGCAAGATTTGGAAGGTCGCTGTTGTAGGCGCTGCCGGTCGTATGGGGTCAGAGGCAGTGAAAGCGGTCAACACCGCAGAAGATATGGACCTGGTAGCCGCCCTGGGCAAGGGCGACTCCCTGGACCTGCTCGTTGAATACGGCGCCGACGTCATGATCGACCTGACCGTTCCCTCCGCCACCGAAGCGAACGTACGCTTCGCCGTTGAGCACGGCATCCACGCGGTGGTTGGCACCACCGGCTGGAATGAAGAGCGCCTGGCCTCCCTAGAAGCCCTGCTCGCCGAGCACCCGCAGGTGGGTGTGCTGATTGCCCCCAACTTCGCCATCGGTTCTATCCTGGCCACCGAGTTCGCAGCTAAGGCAGCTAAGTTCTTCGAATCGGTTGAGGTCATCGAGATGCACCACCCCAATAAGGTGGATGCCCCCTCGGGTACCGCCGTCCACACCGCCCACAAAATTGCAGCAGCCCGCGCCGAAGCCGGTGTACCCGCCTCACCTGACGCTACCGAAACCGACGAGGGAGGCTCCCGCGGCGCTAAGGTTGCCGGCGTTAACGTGCACGCTGTCCGCCTGCGGGGCCTGACCGCCCACCAGGAAATCCTGCTGGGCGATGCCGGTCAGCAGCTGGTCATCCGCCACGACTCCTTTGACCGCACCAGCTTCATGCCCGGCGTCCTGCTCGGCGTCCGCCAGGTCGAACAGCACCCCGGCCTCACCGTAGGCCTTGACCGCTACCTCAACCTGGACTAATCCATGACCTCGCTGCGAGCCTTCACCGCCGGGGCAATCACCCTGGCCGTCCTCACCGTGCTCATCCTGCCCCTGCCGCTGGGAACCCGCCTCTTTTTGCTCGCGGTCGGTGTTTTCTGTGCGGTGTTTATTGCGGTGGACGCCGGTGGGCGGGGGCGCGCCTTCGCCGCCTTAGTCACGGTAGCCCTGAGCCTCTACCTGGTGCTGACCGTTCAGAGGGGCTTCATCTTCCTGCAGAAGGCCGGAATTTTGGGCGCACTGTTGGGCGGAGCCCTCATCGTGTTGCCCGTCCTAGGAGCCTGGGCCATGGTCCGCGAAATTATCTTCGGCTCCCGCACCCAGGCGCTCGGCCAAGAACTCGCCGCAACCGGGGAACTGCCCGAAGACACCCTGCCCCGTACTGAATCCGGACGCGTTGACCGCACCGCCGCCGACGCCCAGTTCACTCGGGTTGCAGCAGCAACCGAGGCCGAACCCACCAACTGGAAACACTGGTTCCACCTCTCCCTGGCCTACGACGCCTCCGGCGACCGAAAACGCGCCCGCAAAGCCATGCGCACCGCCATCGTCCTTCACCGCGGCAAAACCCCCGCCCAACTCTCCGTCTAGAAGCTGCCCGCAGGCGTCCGCCCCGCCCAGCCACCTAGCTTTAAGCAAACTCACCCCACCCCACCCAGCCAGATAAGGTAACGTAGTAGATATGTCTGAGACCGCACAGAACACCTCAACCGCAGCAGAACCCGTCTTCGGGCGCCTGCTCACCGCCATGGTCACCCCCTTTGCCGCCAACGGCGAAGTGGACGAACAAGCAACCGCAGTGCTCGCGGCCAACCTGGTGGACCGAGGCCATGACGGTCTCATCGTCTGCGGCACCACCGGCGAATACTCCACCATGACCGATAAGGAAAACGAAAACGTCTTCCGCATCGTCAAAGAGGCTGTCGGCGGCCGCGCAAAAATCGTAGCTGGCGTTGGCTCCAACGACACCGCCCACACCCTGCACCTGGCCTCCCGCGCCGAAGCAGTAGGCGTGGACGGCCTGCTCGTGGTCACCCCCTACTACAACAAGCCCACCCAGACCGGTCTGGAAGCTCACTTCCGCACCGTAGCTGACGCCGTCAAGACCCCCGTCATGCTCTACGACATCCCCGGTCGTGCAGGCATCCCCATCACCCCCGCCGTCTACCGCGCCCTGGCAGACCACGAGAACATCGTGGCAGTCAAGGACGCCAAAGCAGACTTCACCGCAGCCACCGAGGTCATGGAAACCACCGACCTCGACTACTACTCAGGCGATGACGGCCTCACCCTGCCCTGGCTCGCCATGGGCGCAGTCGGTCTTGTAGGTGTCACCTCCCACGTAGCCCCCGAACACTTCCGCCAGCTCATCGACGCAACCGTAACCGGCGACCTGGCAACCGCCCAGAAACTGCACCTCGACCTGGCCCCCGTCGTCCGCGCCGCTATGAGCCGCGTACCCGGCTGCGTCGCCGCCAAGCAGATTCTTACCTGGCAGGGCATCCTCGACTCAGCCACCGTGCGCCTGCCGCACGTGCTTGCTACCGACGAAGAAGCCGCCCTCATGCGCTCCGACCTCGAAGGCTCCATCATCGCCTCAACCCTGGTCAAGTAAAAACCTACTGCGGGTACCCGGCGGGCCCACCCAAAATCACGGCGATTTTGGGTGGCCCGCTTTGCCCGTATTCAGAAAAAGAAAAACGAACGAAAGAGAAACTATGCAAACAGTTGAAAGCCCGCATCTACCCCCCAAACTGAAAAAAGACACCCTGCGCGTTGTGCCCCTGGGCGGCCTGGGCGAAGTCGGTCGTAACATGACCGTCTACGAGATCAACGGCAAACTGCTCGTTGTCGACTGTGGCGTGCTCTTCCCCGAAGAGTCCCAGCCCGGCGTTGACCTCATCTTGCCCGACCTCAACTACATCAAGGACCGCCTGCAGGACATCGTGGCTATCGTGCTGACCCACGGCCACGAAGACCACATTGGTGCTGTACCCTACCTGCTGCGTCTGCGCCCCGACATCCCCCTGGTTGGCTCCCAGCTGACCCTGGCCCTGGTCGAGGCAAAGCTGCAGGAACACCGGATCAAGCCCTACACCATGGACGTCGTTGAGGGCCAGGTTGAGCGTTTCGGCCCCTTCGAATGCGAATTCGTAGCCGTTAACCACTCCATTCCCGATGCTTTGGCAGTCTTCATCCGCACCAAGGCCGGTAAGTGCCTGCACACCGGCGACTTCAAGATGGACCAGCTGCCCCTGGACGGCCGCATCACCGACCTGCGCCACTTCGCCCGCCTGGGTGAAGAAGGCATCGACCTCTTCCTGCCCGACTCAACCAATGCTGAAGTTCCCGGCTTTACCCCCACCGAAAAGAACATCGGCCCGGTTATCTCTAACGTCATGCGCGACGCCAAGCGCCGCGTCATCGTCGCCTCCTTCTCATCCCACGTCCACCGCGTGCAGCAGGTGCTCGATGCCGCCGCCGAGCGCGGCCGCAAGGTCGTGTTGGTAGGCCGCTCCATGGTACGCAACATGACTATCGCCGAGAAGCTGGGCTACCTGAACGTACCCGAGGGTATTTTGGTTGACCTCAAGAAGATCGACGACTACCGCCCCGAGCAGATTGTGATGATGTGCACCGGCTCTCAGGGTGAGCCCATGGCTGCCCTCTCCCGTATGGCTAACGGCGACCACAAGATTCAGGTCGAAAAGGGCGATACCATCATCCTTGCCTCATCCCTGATTCCCGGTAACGAAACCTCCGTCTACCGTGTGATCAACGGCCTGATGAAGCTGGGCGCCAACGTGGTGCACAAGGGCAACGCCAAGGTTCACGTTTCCGGCCACGCCGCCGCCGGCGAGCTGCTCTACTGCTACAACATCCTGCGGCCCAAGAACGTCATGCCCGTACACGGCGAAGTCCGCCACCTGCTGGCCTCTGGCAAGCTCGCTATCGAAACCGGTGTCAAGAGCGACCGCGTGCTGATCTGTGACTCCGGTACTGTGGTTGACCTGCGTGATGGCCGCGCCGATATCGTCGGTCAGGTACCCTGCGAATACGTCTACGTCGATGGTAAGTCCGTGGGCCACGTGACCGAGGACGACCTTAAGGACCGCCGCGTTCTGGGCGAAGAAGGCTTCGTTTCTATCGTGACCGTGGTCGACCGCGCTACCAAGCGCGTGGTCACCGGGCCCGACATCCACGCCCGAGGCATCGCCGAAGACGACTCCGTCTTCGACGACATCACCCCCAAAATCACCGCAGCCCTCGAGGACGCCCTGCACCGGGCCCCCGAGAAGGTACACACCACCCACCAGCTGCAGCAGATCGTCCGCCGCACCATGGGCGCCTGGGTGGCCCGCCGCCTGCGCCGCAAGCCCATGATCGTGCCCGTGGTTATCGAGACCCACACCCCTGAGGCTGAAGGCAACTAGCAACCTCTGAGCATACCCGGCGGCAGTTTTACCTGCTGCCGGGTAAGCTATTTAAACGCATACCAACGTCAACCAGTATTGGGAAGAATGGCTCCGCGAAAGTCTGCATCGAGTAAATCAGCTCCCCGCTCTACGGGGAGCCGCTCCAAGACGTCCTCACGTCGCTCAACCTCCGCTCAAGGTCGAAGCCGTAAGACCACGTCAGCACCCCCTCAGGAGAGCAACGCCTTCGTGCGCGCCCTGGTGGGAGCCTGGCAGTCTCTAGCCTTTACCGTGGGCGGTGCCGTGCGCCGTATGGGCGAGCTCCGCACCGATATCGAACTGCACGAACGCCGTGACGGCGGGGCCCTGCTGGTGCTGGCTATTGGCCTGCTCACCGCGGGCGTGGAGTGGTGGGGCTGGCGAGCTGACCCCGTCAACCTGGCCTGGTACGAGTGGCCGCTGCACCTGTGGCATATCGCCGTGGGCGGCCTCTTCGGCCAGGGTTCCTTGCTGATTCCCATTCTCTGCCTGATTTTCGCGATCAGAATCTTCCGTCACCCGCTGGAGGTGCGGGCCAATAACCGTATCGCCATCGGTTTTACCATCATGACGGTTTCAGCTTCCATGATGGGTGCCAAGGTTGCCGGCTACCCCTCCTTCTCATCGAGCTTTGATGAGTTCTGGGGCGGTGGCGGTACCGTGGGCGTCCTGATCGGTACCCCTGCAAGCCGTATCGTGGGCGGCGTGGATGCGCTCGAATGGCTTGTAATCGCCCTGGTCTTCCTTGCCGGTTTGCTGGTGGCAACCGATACGCCCCTGCGCCAAATCTGGCCCAAGGTCGTGCATATTTTCGGCCTGCTGCTGGGCGAAAAGCCCCACGGCTCTGTTGCTGACGCCGGGCGTCCTTCCCGCGCCTCCCGCACCCAGGACGATACCGAAACCCGGGTGCTGGACGGCGAGCATGACCGCTCCTATCTCTATGAGGACGCCCCCGCTCCGGCTCCCCGCCGCCGCGGCGGCCTGCTGAGCTGGCTGGGCTTTGGCCCCCGCGAAGAGAAGGACCGGAGGCTTGACCGCTACGAGGCGGACGAGGCCTACCAGACCGCTGTTATTGAGGACGGCTACGAGACCGAACCTGAAACCGCCCGCGTCGAGCAGATTCCTACTGCCCCCCGTCGCGCTGCCCAGAATGCCGCTCGCCCCGTAGAAGCTT
>DXCN01000068.1 GCA_019115985.1 Candidatus Rothia avicola
AAGGTTCTACTTTTAGATGAACCCACAACTCTTTTAGACCTCAAGAATAGGTTAAGACTATTTGACCTGCTCGACACTCTTCCCCAGCAGCAGGTGATCTCCACCCACGACCTTGACCTGGCAGCAACCTGCGATGAGGCAATCGTCATCCACGAGGGCCGCCTGCTGGCGCAGGGGCCTGCGGCAGACATCCTGGCAGATTACCGGCGCTGGTGTGCCACGGACTTCCCTGCCCCACCTGAACCTGCTGAGCCCCAACGTCTGGGGGGCCGGGTGTGAACATTGCCAACCGACTCTTTGGCACCTACCAGCCCCTCAGCACCCCGGTGCACCGGGCACCCCTGTGGGCTAAAGGTGTCTTTATTCTTCTGCTGGGCATCTACCTGGCAGCTACCAGCCACTGGGGGTTTGGCCTTGCGGCCCTCGCGCTGGTGCTAGCTCTTGGGGCCCTAGCAAAAATTCCCTGGCGTACCTGGGTGCAGTCCCTGGCTTCCCTTTCCTGGGTGCTGGCAATCCTGTTGGTCTACTACCTGGTGAGCGGCAAGATTGAGTCTGGGGCGGACGTCCTGCTGACCCTGCTCACCATGATTGCAGCTTCAAAGGTGCTGCTGTGGTCGACCCCCTTGCCCGTCTTGATTGACGGGTTTATCTGGCTGTGCACCCCCCTGAAGTGGGTGGGTGTCTCCCCTGAGCGGGTGGGGCTGGCTCTGACCCTGATGGTGCGCTCTATCCCCGTGATTATGGATAGCTGGCAGCTAATTCAGGCGGCGGTAGCTGCCCGAGGAATTAAGGTCTCCCAGTTCCGGCTTTTCATTCCCTTGGTGATTGCCACGGTGGCCTACGCCCACGAGACCGGCGATGCCCTGGCCGCCCGGGGCCTTGACCGGTAAGGAATCTAGACAAGCTCAGCCAAGAGGGGCATAATAGAAAGAACGAGGGTGCAGAGATGCACCTTTTTTCTTTGACGAAAACGCCTTAGGATTCCATGAAAATCACCCAATTCATTCACCGGCGAGAATGGTTACTCGCCCTGGTGGCGGTGCTGTCCATCGTGGCCCAGGTCTACCTTGATCTCAAGGTTCCCGAGTACATGGAAAACATCACCCTCACCATCTCAACCCCCGGGTCCGAACTGAAGGACGTCACCTCAGACGGCACCCTCATGCTGGCAGCAGCCCTGGCCTCTATGGTCTGTGCCATTATCACCGGCTACTGCACCGCAATTTTCGGTACCACCCTCGCCCGGCGCATGCGGGCCGGGGTCTACAACAAGACCTTTGACCTCTCCAGCGCCGAGGTGAACCACATCGGCACCGACAGCCTCATTACCCGCTCCACCAACGATGTGACCCAGGTGCAGATGTTTGTGGTCATGGGCCTGCAGATGAGCATTAAGGCCCCCATCATGGCGGTCTGGGCCAGCTCCAAAATCGCTACCCAGTCGCTGACCTGGACTATCCCCACCGGGATCGCCGTCCTCGCTACCCTGCTGGTGCTGGGCGTCGCCATGGGCCTGGCAATCCCCCGCATGATGCGCATGCAGAAAATTACCGACCGCCTCAACCGGGTGACCCGCGAGCACCTGACCGGTCTGCGCGTCATTCGGGCCTACACCACCGGGGACTTCCACGAAGAGCGCTTTGAAGAGGTCAACACCGACCTGCGCAACACCACCCTCTTCGTCAACTCCACTATGGCCTTCATCATGCCTCTGCTGACCGCCATCATGACGGGCCTGTCCCTCTCTATCTATGTGCTGGGTGCTGTGCTGATTGACGGCACCGCCGACCTGGCCGAGCGCGTCACCCTCTTTGGGCAGATGGTGGTCTTCTCCACCTACGCCCTGCAGGTGGTGACCAGCTTCATGATGATGACCGTTATTTTCGTCATGGGCCCGCGAGCCCTGGTTGCCTGGCGTCGTATTCGCGAGGTGCTCTCAACCAAGCCTGCGATTGTGGACGGCGGGGCGAGCACCGGGACTGCCCCGGCAGGTTCCCTGGAGTTTAGGAACGTGTCCTTCCGCTACCCCGAGGCCGACGGGGATGCCCTACATTCGGTCTCCTTTACGGCTGCCCCGGGTGAGACCGTGGCGATTATCGGCTCGACCGGCTCGGGCAAGTCGACCCTGGTGAACCTGATTCCGCGTTTTGCCGATGTGCGTAAGGGGTCGGTGCTGGTGGACGGCGTTGATGTGCGCGACTGGAACCAGAAGGACCTGCGCGACCGCCTGGCCTACGTGCCCCAAAAGAGTGTGCTCTTCTCGGGCTCGGTAGCCTCGAACCTGGCCCTGGGTGAGGGCCTGCGCCCGGTGACCCCCGAGGACGTGGTGGCGGCGGCTCACGCTGCTGCGGCAGCTGAGTTCGTGGAGAAGAAAGAGGAAGGCTACGCCTCGGCTGTTGCCCAGAACGGCAAGAACTTCTCGGGCGGCCAGCGGCAGCGCCTGTCGATGGCCCGGGCCTTTGCCCGCGGCGGGGAAATCATGATTTTCGATGATTCCTTCTCAGCCCTGGATTATAAGACCGAGCGGGATATTCGCAGCCAGCTCAAGAACTCCGCCAAGGGGGCGACCATTGTGGTGGTGGCCCAGCGTATCGGTACGGTACGGGAAGCCGACAAGATTCTGGTACTCGATAAGGGCCGCCTGGTTGGCTCCGGCACCCACGAGGAACTGCTGGCCACCAACGAGGTCTACCAGGATATTGCCCTGTCCCAGCTCTCTGAGGAGGAACTTCGCTCATGAGCCAGTCGCCAGTCTTTACCCCCGAAGAGCTAGAGTCAGCCCGCCGGGGCCTCGAATCTGCCAAGAAGCTGCGCGATAGCCAGCTCAAAAGCGAGAAGGGCTCCCGTCCAGGTGGCCCGGGGAGCACCGGCGGCCCGCCGCGCGCACCCATGCCGGGGCAGGCGTCCGCCCCCTTCAAACAAACCATGGGCAAGCTCCTTACCTACCTACGCCCGGTGCTGCCGGGCATGGTGGTCGCTATCGTCGCTGCCGTCATCGGGGTAATTCTCAACATTGTTGCCCCGCAGTTCCTCTCGGCCATCACCGACGAGATTCAAAAGGGCTTCACCGGGGCCCTAGATATGGGCGAAATCTACCGTCTCATGTGGATCTCCATCGGTATGCTGGTGGCCTCCCTGCTCCTGAGTCTGGTGGAGGGGCAGATTATGGCCCGCTCAACCGTCTGGGTATCGCGCTCCATGCGCCACGACCTAGACCGCAAAATCGACCGGCTCCCCCTGGCCTACATGGACAAGGGTTCTACCGGTGACACCCTCTCGCGCGTGACCAACGACGTCGACACCCTGCAGCAGACCCTCAACAACTCCCTGGCTACCACCATCACCGGCCTGGTCACCCTGGTGGGCTCAGCCGTCATGATGTTTGTGACCGACTGGCGCATGGCCCTGGCCGCTATTGCCGCCTCCCTACTCGGCATCGTGGCCTCCGGCTTCGTACTGGCCCGCAGCCAGAAGTACTTCGTGGCCCAGCAGCAGCTCCTCGGTAAGCTCAACGGCCACATCGAAGAAACCCTGAGCGGCCACTCCATGATTCGCGCCTACAACGGCGAAACCGCTGCCCGCGCCGAATTTGCCGACCGCAACACCGACCTCTATCGGGTGGCCTGGAAGTCCATGTTCTTCTCGGGCCTCATGTTCCCCCTCATGAGCTTCATCGGCAACTTGGGCTACGTGGTGGTCTGCGTGGTTGGTGCTGCCCTGGTGCTGAACAACACCATCACCTTCGGCGTCATCGTCGCCTTCATCGTCTACGTCCGCCTCTTCACCAACCCCCTGGGCCAGCTGGCCCAGTCGGCTACCTCCCTACAGTCGGCGGCAGCTGCGGGCGCTCGCGTCTTTGAGTTCTTGGAGGCCGAGGAACTGGCGGACGAGTCCGCCAAGAGCACTCCCCTGCCCCAGCCCGTGCGCGGTGCTGTGGACTTTGAGGACGTCCGCTTCAGCTACGAGCCGGGCAAGGAGATTATCCACGGCTTTACCGCCTCGGTGGCTCCCGGACAGAAGGTGGCGATTGTGGGCCCGACCGGGGCCGGTAAGACTACCCTGGTCAACCTGCTTATGCGCTTCTACGAGCTCGATTCGGGGCAGATTCGCATTGACGGGGTGCCCACCACCGATTTGACCCGTGAGCAGGTTGATTCCCTCTTTGCCATGGTGCTGCAAGATACCTGGCTCTTTGAGGGCACCCTGCGTGAGAACGTGGTCTACGGGGCCGGCGAGGTCAGCCAGGAGCGCCTGGATGAGGTCATGGCCTCGGTTGGCCTGGACGAGCTGGTAGCGCAGCTGCACGACGGGTACGACACGGTACTGACCGACCAGACCCAGCTTTCTGCCGGGCAGAAGCAGCTGGTCACGATTGCCCGCGCCATGGTGGCCCAGAAACCCCTGCTGATTCTGGATGAGGCAACCTCGTCGGTCGATACCCGTACCGAGCTGCTGATTGCCCGGGCCCTAGGCCAGCTGGCAGTGGGCAAGACCTCCTTCGTGATTGCCCACCGTCTCTCTACCATCCGGGACGCCGACGTCATCTTTGCTATGCGCGACGGCGACATCGTCGAATCCGGCTCCCACACTGAGCTGCTGGAGCGCGGCGGCTTCTACGCTGAGCTCTACAACTCGCAGTTCGCGGGGGCGGACGAGTAGGGAGGGCGGAGCAGGCTCCCGCTCGCTGCCGCCCCCAAGGGGACCTGATTTCCACAAAGGGACCGCATAATGTGCGGTCCCTTTTAGGTTTTGAGGTCCCCTTCCAAATGCTGACCAGGCTAAAATATGTGTGATTGCACCTACACCTTCTCGCACAGTCACGAGGCGCTATGTCTAACTTTGCTTTTGTACACCAGGCCCTGCCGGAGCTCTACCGGGATTGCGCCAAGGCTGAGGGGTATTTGGTGACGGACGCGCCCACCGCCTGCTTCTACGCCCGGCGGGCTATCGAGGGTTTGGTTGAGCATATCTACCGGGTGCGGGGTATCTATCGCCCGGAGCAGGCCACGCTGGCGACCTTGACCAGCAATGAGGCTTTCTCGGTATATCTCGATAATGATAAGCGCCTGAAGTTCAAGACTATCCGCCACCTGGGAAACGATGCGGCCCATAACTCCCGGAGGGTCCTTTCTGACCGGGACGCCGAGCGGGCGGTGACCGATCTGTATCACCTGATGATCTGGGGTGTGTATAACCATTCGGCGACCCCGGCTTTAGCTCCTGCAGGCAAGGCTTTTGACCGCCAGCTGATTCCCACGCTGCGCCGCCAGGCAGAGCAGCGAGCTCTGACCCAGCAGCGCATGGCTGAGGCTGAGGCCGAGCGCACGGCTGAGCTGGAGAGACTTGCTGCTGAGCACCAGGCGCGGGTTGACGCTATGGACGCCGAGCTAGAGCATCTTCGCGCCCAGTTAGCTGAAGCCCAGGCGGCTAGGCCCCTGCCCGACACCCATGACTATAACGAGGCTGAAACCCGCGACTACTTCATCGACCTGCTCCTGGGTGAGGCAGGCTGGCCCCTTACCAATACGCGGGACCGCGAGTACCCGGTGACGGGCCTGCCCACCCCCAGTGGGTCGGGCCGGGTTGATTACGTGCTGTGGGGTAGGGACGGCCGCCCCCTCGGCTTGGTTGAGGCCAAGCGGGCCCGGGAGTCGGTGGATGTTGGCCGCGACCAGGCAAAGGCCTATGCGGACGCGCTGCAGGCGGCGACCGGCGTCCGCCCGGTTATTTTCTATACCAACGGCTATACCCACTACCTGTGGGATGACGCGGCCGGTTACCCGCCGCGTGAGGTGCAGGGTTTCCTCACCGAAGATGAGCTGGCCCTCTTGATTGAGCGCAGGACCAGCCGCCAGCAGTTGAGCGGGCAGCAGGTGAATACTGAGATTGCTGGGCGCGATTATCAGCTGCGGGCTGTTGCTTCGGTGGCTGAGGCTTTTGATGCCCGGCGTCGTAAGGCCCTGCTGGTGATGGCGACCGGTTCTGGTAAGACCCGCACAACCATCGCCCTGGTGGACCTGCTTTCACGCGCCGGGTGGGTCAAGCGCGTCCTGTTCCTGGCTGACCGCACCGCCTTGGTGAATCAGGCGGTCAAGGCTTTCAAGGCCCATCTGCCGAACCTGGCTACGGTGAGCCTGGTGGAGGATAAGCAGGCTAATGGCCGGGTCTATGCCAGCACCTACCCCACCATGCTGAACATCATTAACCGCACCCGGGCTGAGGGCGAAGCCACCCTACGCGAATTCGGCCCTGGCTATTTTGACCTGATTGTGGTCGATGAGGCCCACCGGTCGGTCTATGCCAAGTACAAGGCGATTTTTGAGTATTTTGATGCCCTGCTGGTGGGGCTCACTGCTACCCCTAAAGACGAGGTTGATTTCAACACCTATGCCCTCTTTGACCTAGAGGCCGGCGTGCCGACCGACGCTTACACCCTCGATCAGGCGGTAAGCGATGGTTACCTGGTTCCTGCCCGGGGCTTTAGCGTGGGTACCCGTTTCTTGCGCGAGGGTATCCGCTATGACCAGCTCAGTGAGGCTGAGCAGGAGCAGTGGGAGTCTGCTGACTGGGGCGATGCTGTGCCCGATGAGATTACCAGCGAGGCCCTGAACCGCTTTCTTTTCAACGCCGATACGGTCGATAAGGTGCTGACCACGCTCATGGAGCACGGCTACCGGGTAGCTGACGGTGAGTTGCTGGGCAAGACCATCATTTTCGCCAAGAACCAGGCCCACGCTGATTTTATCTATGAGCGGTTTAACGTGCTCTTCCCCGGTTACGGCGGCTCCTACGCCCAGGTGATTACTAACCGCACGTATGCGGCGGAGTCAGCGATTGAGAAGTTCTCTGAGCCGGAGTCTCTGCCGCGCATTGCTATTAGCGTGGATATGCTCGATACCGGCATTGATGTGCCCGAGATTCTGAACCTGGTCTTTTTCAAGCTGGTACGGGCGAAGACCAAGTTCTGGCAGATGTTGGGGCGCGGTACCCGCCTGGCTCCCGATGTTTTTGGCCCCGGGGCCGATAAGACGGACTTTTTGGTCTTCGACTTCTGCCAGAACCTGGAGTATTTCAGCCAGGATCTGCCCGGCTCTGAGGGGCAGCTGGCTAAGCCTGTCTCCCAGCGGGTGTTTGAAACTCGGGTGAGGCTGGCCCGGGCCCTGGTGGGCTCTGGCACCGTGGCTGCTGGGGACGATTACGCGGTGGCGGTGCGCTCTGACCTGGCTGCCTTTGTGGGCAGGTTGGATATGGGCAATGTGCTGGTGCGCCCGCACCGGGCATCGGTGGAGCGCTTTGCATGCGCGGACGCCTGGGCGCAGCTTTCTGAGGCGGAGGCCGAGTTGGCGCTGAGTTTGGGGGCTGTTGCCTCAACGGTGCCGATTGAAGGAACCCTGGAGGCCAAGCAGTTTGACCTGCTCATGCTCGGGGCCCAGCTGTCTGCCCTCACCGGTGATTCTGCCGCACTGGCTCGTGCCAAAGAGGTGGCCCAGACCCTCGCCGAGGATCTGCTGACCAAGGCAGCGGTTCCTGCCATCGCGGCCGTCCTACCCCACCTGGAGCAGCTGGCAGCAGATGACTGGTGGGTGGATGTCTCCCCTGCCCTGCTGGAGTTCATGCGTAAGAAGCTGCGCGGCGTCACCCACCTGCTCGATAGGGGCCAGAAGAAGATTGTCTACACCAATTTTCAGGACGAGCTCATCGACCCGGTAGAGGTCGAGGTGGTGCGTACCCAGGTGGGTATGAACCAGGAGCGGTTTGAGCAGAAAATGCAGGAGTACCTGCGCGAACACCTAGACGCTGTGGCTGTGCAGAAGGTTCTTCGCGGCAAACAGCTGACGGACGAGGATTTTGCGGCTCTGGCTGATTTGATTGATGCTTCGGGTATTGGCGGGCCTGCAAATGTGCAGGTGGCGCGTGAGTCCGGAGGTCTGGGTGTGTTTGTGCGCTCGCTGGTGGGTTTGAGCCGGGACGAGGCCCGGGCGGCTTTTGCGGTCTTTTTGGATGAGTCGCGGTATTCTGCGACGCAGATTCGGTTTGTGCAGCGCATTGTGGATGAGCTGAGCGAGAATGGCACGGTTGACCCGTCGCGTCTCTATGAGGACCCCTACGTGAGCTTGGGCGACCCCCTTGAGATGTTTGGGGACGATGACGCCTTTGAGATTGTCTCGATTCTCAACCGAATCAGGGCTACGGCCGAGGTGGCATAAGGGAAATCTTTTAGCAGATGGTGACTAGGTCTTTCTTGGCTTCTGCTGAGATTTTCTCTCGCAAAACTGTGGGGGTAACAACATCTACCCTGATGCCTAAGAGCCGTCTGAGTGATTCTGAAATTCCAGCGAGTTTCATGATGGTTGCGCCTTTGGTGTCGTCAATGTCAACCATGATGTCGATGTCGCTCTGTGCATGAGCATCCCCGCGTGCGACTGAACCGAAAAGCCTGGGGTTGGTGGCTCCATACTTGCGGAAGATTGCGCCGATAGCGTCGCTGTTATCAGCAATGAGTTTCTGTAGTCTCAGTGAATCTGCGCTGGCTGTCATGTTCCCTAGTCTACGCAAGGTTTTCTTCCCTGGGTAGAGGCCGCCCAAAGGCATGACCCCATATACTTAGAGCTATGGCTATTGCAATCTCGGGCGAGACTAAATCGCGTATTGATCGTATTTGGAACGATTTTTGGTCGGGTGGTATTTCTAACCCGCTAGAGGTTATTGAGCAGATGACCTATCTGCTGTTTATTCGTCGTTTGGATGATGCGCAGACTCGTGCTGAGAAGCAGGCCCGGTTGACTGGCCGCCCGGTGGAGAACCCGGTGTTTGGTGAGGGTCAGGAGCTGTTGCGGTGGCAGAATTTTAAGAATCAGGATCCGCAGGTCATGTTTGACCTGATGAATTCTGGGATTTTCCCCTTTTTACGGAACTTGGGGAGCCAGGTGGGTGGTGAGGCGTCCACTTATTCGCAGCATATGAAGGACGCTACTTTCCGTATTCCCTCCCCTGCCTTGCTGGCTAAGGTTGTTGACCAGTTAGACGCGATTGCTCTCGATGATCTTGATACGAGTGGTGACTTGTATGAGTACATGCTGTCGAAGTTGGCCACGTCGGGTACAAATGGCCAGTTCCGCACTCCGCGCCACATTATTGAGTTGATGGTGGCGATGATGGCCCCTGATGTTGAGGACGTCATTGTGGACCCTGCCTGCGGTACGGCTGGTTTTTTGGTGGCGGCTGCTGAGTGGGTGCGTGAGAATCGTGACCCGTTTACGAGTGCGAAGCACCGGGAGCATTTCCATGGGGGTATGTTCCACGGGTATGACTTTGATTCGACCATGTTGCGTATTGGGTCGATGAATATGATGTTGCACGGGGTGAATAACCCTGATATTCGCTACCGGGATTCTTTGAGTGAGGGTGCCAGTGAGGACGCCGAGAAGTACTCTTTGATTCTGGCGAATCCGCCGTTTGCGGGGAGCTTGGATTATGAGGCGACGAGTCAGGATTTGTTGAAGGTCGCTAAGACCAAGAAGACTGAGCTGTTGTTTTTGGCTCTGTTTTTGAAGCTGTTGAAGCCCGGTGGGCGGGCTGCGGTGATTGTGCCCGATGGTGTTTTGTTTGGGTCGTCGAAGGCGCATAAGGACGTTCGCCGCGCCTTGGTTGAGGACCAGAAGCTGGACGCTGTGGTGAAGTTGCCTTCGGGTGTCTTTAAGCCCTATGCGGGCGTGTCGACCGCGATTTTGTTCTTTACGAAGACGAATTCGGGTGGCACTGATGAGGTGTGGTTCTTTGATGTTGAGGCTGATGGGTTCAGTCTGGACGATAAGCGCAACCCGGTTGAGGCTAATGACCTGCCGGAGGTTTTGAAGCGCTGGGCTGATCGTGATGGGGCTGAGCGTAAGCGGGCCCGCACAGAGAAGTCTTTTACTGTTCCTAAGAGTGAGATTGTGAAGCAGGGCTATGACCTCTCTATTAACCGCTATAAGGAGCTGGTTTTTGAAGAGGTGGTCTACCGCTCCCCGGAGGAGATTATTGCTGAGCTGGAGCAGACCCAGCGCGAAATTGGCGAGCACATCGAGCAGCTGAAGAAGGTGATGGGGCTGTGAGTGAGACAAGGACGGTGCGGCTTGGGGATATCGCGAAAATTGAACGTAAGTCTGTTCAGCCAGCAGACCTTGAAGGTTCCACTACCTATCTTGGCCTTGAGCACATCGAAAAGGGCGGCCGAATTATTGGGCAGTCATCAGTTGGAGAGTCTCAGCTGAAGAGTTCAAAGTTCCAGTTTACGAGTGAGCATATTCTTTATGGGAAGCTCAGGCCATATCTAGCTAAAATCGCTGCACCTGAGTTCTCTGGTGTATGTAGTACAGATATTCTACCTATCAAGCCCGGTTCCGAGGTTGATAAAGATTTCTTATTTTATTATCTTCGTAAGCCCGAGATGGTAGCTCTTGCTAATAAAGAAACTACAGGTGCAAATCTGCCACGCATCAGCCCTAAAGCGCTTGAGAACCTTCGAATAAATCTTCCAGATCTTCAAACTCAGAAAAAACTTGCAGAGCAATACCGCGTTCAAGACCTTATTCAACAGAAGCGTGAGCGCCAGCAGGAGCTTTTTGATGAGTTTCAGATTGCGCTGTTTCATGAGATGTTTACAGGTAAAGATTGGCCTATGAGGCCTTTAGGCGATGTCTGCCAGGTTGTGTCTGGTGCTACACCAAAAACCTCAAATGAAGAGTTCTGGGGTGGCAAGGTCAACTGGGTTACTCCTGCCGAGCTGAGCAAGCTCGATGGAATTTATATTGGGAAGACCGATAGAACTTTGACCGAAGAAGGGCTAGCGTCCTGCTCAGCTGAGGTCCTCCCCGCGGGGAGTGTCTTACTGTCGTCACGAGCCCCTATCGGACTTGTCGCTATCAACACAGTGCCAATGGCTACAAACCAGGGCTTCAAAAGCCTGATACCCGGCTCTGAGCTCGACGCACTTTACCTTTATTTCTGGCTCAAAACTAACACCGCTACACTGCAAAATCTCGGAGTTGGCGCAACCTTCAAAGAGGTATCAAAGGGAACATTATTGGGGCTAAATATCACTATCCCCGACATAGAAAAACAACATCAGTTCAAAAATATTATAAAATACTCAAGCGTTAGAATTAAATAGAATGAGAATCCTTTCGTTTATTCTATCAACTAAGCAAGCATTCCAGATTGTAAAGAAGGTGATAAGTCGCAGATATCGCATTTCGCTTGTTCTATTCACCCTTGCAAGCTTCTTTATTTTCAAGCACAAAGAATCCCCACTCTTCGCAAAACTATTCGACAGCAGTGGGCAAAATGAATTAGTCTTCGGGCTATCAGCAGGTCTTATCGCTGTATATATTTTTCTAGGAACCTCATTTAGTCTTTCCTTTGATAAAACTATTCATGGTGAAAAATATCTTGGTGAGCCTGTTTTTTCTTTCAGCCTTTCTGATAAGCCGTCTGTAATTTTTACATCTAACCCTCTATTTAAACAACTTTTCTATATTCTCTTTATAACACCTTTTATACTGCCGATAACCAGCAGCATTACGCCTTATATTATTAGTGCATGGGCATCGTCATTTCTTACATTGGCAATAGTTGCCCTCAGTGCTTCTACACAGATTATCAACCAACATTCAATTGGGCTGAGAAATTCAAGTTACCACAAATGGAAAATAGAGGAAAAAATAGAAAAAGAATTCTTAAAGAATATAACTTATGTTGTAAAATCCAGCAAAGACTTCAGCTATTCTTCTAAACGACTCGCAAGTATCTTCATCTCCAACCTTAGAGAATTACCAGAGCAAGAGAGGATTCGTTACACTAAACTCACTGTGTTCAACGAGGATCACTATATACAGTATTACACTAATAAAAATTATTACAATTTAATACAAGAAATACATTATGAAATACTCGAGTTTTTTTTCAAACAGTCAAAACTTGCAGGTCATAGAGGCAAAACAAACAATATTCAAATTACTAGAGCGTGAATTAGCACTACTTCGTGACCACGAAAAAAATTTAGCACCTCTTACCAATAATCGTACAATGCTTGGGGTACGGCGGTCATTTGATACCAAGTCTAGTGAAATAGCCCACGATATACCTTATGATTTAAATCAAAGATATGTGAACATTTTT
>DXCN01000069.1 GCA_019115985.1 Candidatus Rothia avicola
ACTTCCGGCTTGGGCCTGAATTCGCTATGTGACTAGGTGTTTTGTCGCTTGGTGAGTTTCCCCTGTGCCGTGGCGACTCGTAATACTCTACGCAGGTTTGCCAGAGCGCGCAACCCAAAAGTGCCACCATAGGAGCCTTTTTGCCTCAGAATCTCCACCCACAACAGATAAAACACCTAGTCAAAGCTAAACTAAACACCGTAAAAATATTTTTAAAGTTTTTTTGAAGGTCTTCAGAAGGCTTGATTTTAGGGATTATTTGTGAGCCAGACCCTTATTCCGGCTCACATAAGTTTCTTATCTTTGTGCGGGGGGCAGGCTCACAGCGAAGCTGCTGGCACCGGGGCTGGCGTGAATCGCTTGTGAGCGTAGCGAACCAGCGAGAGGGTCGGCAGCGAGCGAGAGCCTGCCCCCCCTCCCAAGCCTAAGATAAACAAAAGTGCTCCCCCACTATCGTGGGAGAGCACTTCGTTCTTATGAAAGCTTAGGAAGCTCGGCGGCGAGATACCTCGTAGAGGGAGATACCAACTGCCATAGAGGCGTTGAGTGATTCCATTGCTGAGCTAATGGGAATCGAAACGATCTGGTCGCAGTTCTCGGTGACCAGTCGTGAGAGCCCCTTACCTTCTGAGCCAACAACGATCATGAGCGGTTCAGAGGCCAGTTCGAGGTTGGGCAGGTCTACGTCGCCGCCGCCGTCTAGACCGACGACGAAGATGCCGGCGTCCTTGGCCTGCTGGATCACGCGGGTGAGGTTAGTTGCCTTGGCAACGGGGATGCGGGCAGCTGCACCGGATGAGGTTTTCCAGGCTGAGGCGGTCATGGCTGCCGAGCGGCGCTCGGGGATGATGACGCCGTTGCCCGAGAAGGCTGAGACGGAGCGGATGATGGCGCCCAGGTTGCGGGGGTCGGTGATGCCGTCCAGGGCAACAAAGAGAGGCGGAGTGTCCAGCTGCTTGTCGTACCAGCGGTCCATGGTGTCGAGGACCAGGTTGCCGGCGTCTGGGTACTTGTAGGGGGGAATCTGCAGAGCGACGCCCTGGTGGACGGCGTGGTCGGTCAGGCGGTCCAGCTCGTTACGGCCAATTTCGAGCATGGGCAGGCCCTGCTTGTTGGCTTCGGTCATGATGTTGCGGACGCGGTCATCGACCTCGATGCGGGACATGACGAAGAGGGTCTTGGCGGGAATCTCGGTCTGCAGGGCCTCAAGTACGGAGTTACGGCCGGTGACTAGCTCGTCAGAGGCCCGCTTGCCGCCCAGGCGGGGCTGGCGGGAGCGCAGGGTGTTCGTTGCTTTGCGGTTTTCGGCGGCCTTCTTCATCTTGTAGGCCTTGTGGTAGACGCGGTCTTCTGCCTTGGGGGTGTTGCCGCGACCTTCGAGGGCCTTACGGCCGTGGCCACCGGTGCCCTTGGTGGGGCCCTTCTTCTTATTGGTTGCGCCGGGGCGTGAGCCTGCCTTCGCCATGGGTTGTGTCCTTTGTTTGATGTCTATGAATTGTTTTCTAGCTTACCGACCCCCTGCCCCCTGTGGGGCGAGAGATGAAGCACGGTAGCGGGAGGGCTATGAGGCCTAGAGGGACCAGGTCGAGCCGGTTGCGCCGTCCTTGACGGTGATACCGGCCGCTGCCAGGGCGTCACGAATCTGGTCGGCGCGGGCCCAGTCCTTAGCCTCGCGGGCTTCGGCGCGCTGGGTGAGCATGGTCTGAATCAGGGAGTCAAGCGCTGCGTGTTCACCGAGCTCGTTGGTGGCAGCCCCTGCCTGACTGAAGGACATAAGCTCTACCAGCCCCAGGACCTTGGCCATGGCGTAGACCTGCTCGGCGGCGCCTTGGGCAGACTCACCGGCAGCGAGCGCTGCGTTACCGGCGCGGACGCCCGCGTGCAGGGCTGCAAGGGCCTTGGGGATGTTGAGGTCGTCGTCCATAGCCTCGGCGAAGGCCTCGGGTACCGCAGCGTCTTCACGGTGATAGTCGCGGGTTGCAGCAAGGAAGGCTTCGATACGTTCGACCGCTACACGGGCCTCCTCAAGTGAGGTGGGGTGGTAGTCGAGCACGGAGCGGTAGTGGGCCTGGCCCAGGTAGTAGCGGACGACCAGGGGGCGGGCGGCTTCGAGCATCTGGGCGGGGGTGATGATGTTGCCAATGGACTTGGACATCTTCTCGCCCTCGTAGTTGACCAGGCCGTTGTGCATCCAGAAGTTGGCGAAGCCGTAGCCTGCTGCCTGGGACTGGGCCATCTCATTTTCGTGGTGGGGGAAGCGCAGATCGAGGCCGCCACCGTGAATATCGAAGGTCTCGCCCAGGTACTTGCCGGCCATGGCTGAGCATTCCAAGTGCCAGCCGGGGCGGCCTTTACCCCAGGGGGAATCCCAGGAGGCGGTGACGGGTTCGCCCTCCTTGTAGGCCTTCCACAGGGCAAAGTCGCGGGGGTCGCGCTTGCCGCGGGGGTCGGCATCCGGAGCATCCTGCATATCGTCAATCTTCTGGCGGGTCAGGGCACCGTAGTTCTCCCAGGAGCGCACGTCGAAGTAGACGTCGCCGCAGCCGTCGGTCGCCGGGTAGGCGTGACCACGGTCGATAAGGCGCTGGATGAGGGCGAACATCTCGGGAATGTGCCCGGTTGCGCGCGGCTCGTAGGTGGGAGGTGCGATGTTGAGGGAGGCGTAAGCGGCCCCAAAGACCCGCTCAAAGCGGTAGGCCAGGGCCCACCATTCCTCGGCCGGGTGCTCCCCGGCGTAACCTGGCTCGAAAGAGGCAGCCGAGTTCACCAGAATCTTGTCGTCGATGTCGGTGACGTTACGAACCGTGGTGACCTTGTAACCGCGGTAGGTCAGCCAGCGGGAGAGCTGGTCAAAGACCAGGCCCGAGCGCACGTGCCCGATGTGCGGAGCCCCCTGCACGGTGGCACCACAGTAGTAGATCCGGGCCTCGCCGGGGTGAACCGGGGTGAAGTCACGGACGCTTGCTGTTGCTGAATCATAAAAACGTAGAGTCACGCCTAACAGTTTACCGTGCGCTGTAGAACCGGTGCGAGGACGCTGGCTGCGTGGTTAATGAGCAGGGAGAAATGGCCGTCGCGCGGCAGTTCGTGAATCTGGGCGCCCAGGGGACAGCCTTATTCTAGCGCTGCTACGCCGGGGCTATACTGAGCGAGGATAACACCTCACTTTCTTGCATAACTGACCAGGATTCTGCTGTGCCCTCGACCTCTACCCCGGCCCCGGCCCTCACCGACTCTCAGCGCGCGTCCGCCCGGCGTCTGCGCTGGGCCCGTGAATACCTCACCACCTACATCACCGCTACCCCCTTAACGGCTCTGCTGGCTTTGCTTGCCCTCGCAGGCCTGCTCACCCAGCTCCTGCTGGGGCGGGAGCGGGCAACGGCCCTGACCTTCCAGCCGGGTAACTTCACCACCACCTGGGAACCACTGACCGGCACCATCATTAACTACAAGCCGGTCAGTACCATCTTCTTCCTGATCATTCTTGTGCTGGTCGGGCCTCTGGTCGAGCGGGCCCTGGGCACCTGGCGGTTCGCCCTCACAGCGCTAGCGAGCTACCTGGTCCCTGCGGCAGCCCTCACCATCTTCTTCTCGGCAGCAGAGGGGCTCGTCCCCGGCTGGGCCCAGGCACTGACCACCCACTCGGTCTTTGGCCTGCCCCTTATGTTAACCGGTTCCCTGCTGGCAGCAAGCCGAACCTACTCCACCATCTGGCGGCGCCGCGTCCGCCTGCTTGCCTGCACCCTGCTGCTGGGCCTCTTCCTTTTTGGCGGTTCCCTGCACGATATCGGGCTAGTACTGGCAGCGCTCACCGGCTGGGCCTGCGGAGTCTTCCTGATTCCGGCCTCCACCCGCGAGCACTCCCTGGTGGGAACCCGTCATGAGGCCCGCACCCTGGTAGCTCTCACCATCGCTGCAATTTCTCTGGGCATCTTCTTCGCCGCCCACGCCCCCGACCCCGTAGGCCCCCTAGCGGCAGCCCGCTACGATGTGGGAGCAGGCAGCCTTACCGATGCCGCCCTTGACTCGCTTTGCGCCAGCAACGCAGCCAGCGCCCTATGCGCCCACCAGGTCTACCTAGACCAGACCAGGGGCTTCTTAGCAGGCGCGCTCGCCTTCTTCCCCTTGATCCTCCAGCTGGTTCTAGCCCTGGGCCTGACGCGAGGGCGCCGTCTAGCTGCCTACGGCACCCTGGTGCTGCAGGGGGTCGTCCTGCTCTTTTCTGTGCTGCGTCTGGTGATCTATTCCGGTGTGCTGGGCCAGCGTCTTGCGCCTCTGGGCACAATCGCAGAGCTTGAGGACGCCGGTGCCCGCCTGCTCGTGCCCGTGCTGGTACCGGCCGCCCTCATTGCCCTGGTCCTAGCCACCCTGCGCTACTTCCCGCTGGCCTCATCGGTCCGGGCTCTGCGGGCGTCCGCGCGGACCGTGGGGTTGGTAGCCCTTGCCGGGCTGGTACTGGTCACGGTTGTAGCCGCGATCTTCCCACAGGGCTTTGCCCCTCAGCCCGCTCCCCTGCCCTTTGCCCTGGACTACCTGGTCAAGCTCCTACCCTCAGCCGCCTGGTACGTACTCCCTCCCTCCTATGCCGGGACCTTCTGGCTCACAACCTCTCTACACTGGCTGCTCCCCGCCCTGACCTGGCTCACCCTTATTATCTGCACCTACCGGGTGCTGGCCGCTCCTGCCGGGGATACCGCCCAGAACCGCGACCGCTACCTTGAGCTGGTCCGTACCCACGGGGCGGGCACCCTGGGTTGGATTGGCACCTGGGATAACCGCAACTACTGGATTTCTAGCAGCGGACAAGAGGGCTTTGCCTATATCGACCACGGGGGTATAGCCCTGACCGTGGGCGACCCGGCAGCGGCCCCCGAGCGGGTTAATCAGGCCGTACAGGAGTTCGCCCGTTTCTGCACCGACCGGGGCCTAGCACCGGCCCTCTACTCGGTGCACCCTCCCACCCAGCAAGCCGCCCAAACCCTGGGGTGGAGTTCCTGGCAGGTCGCTGAAGAAGCCATCATCGACCTGGCTGACCTCAAGTTCTCGGGCAAAAAATTCCAGTCCATCCGCACCGCCCTCAACCAGGCCGGCAAACAGGGTATCACTACTAAGTGGACCACCTACAACGACCTGCTCCTGGCCGAATGGGCCCAGATCGTTGAGATTTCTGAAGGCTGGGTCTCAGAGAAATCCCTACCCGAGATGGGCTTTACGCTCGGAGGTCTCGAAGAGCTCAAAGACCCCGACACCCGCATCCTGCTCGCCCTTGATGAGAGCGGCTTCATTCACGGGGTAACCTCCTGGATGCCCGTGCACCGGCAGGGCCGCGTCATCGGGCTCACCCTGGACTTCATGCGCCGCCGCGACGCCGAGGGCGTCTTCGCGGCCTCCATGGAGTTCCTGATTGCCTCGGCAGCCCAGGACGCCAAGGACGAGGGACTCGAGATTCTCTCCCTCTCCGGCGCTCCCCTGGCCCACTCTGTTGCTCCGGCAGAACGCGGCAGCCTTGACCGGCTCTTGGACTACCTGGGTGAGCGTATGGAGCCCCTCTACGGCTTCCGCTCCCTGCTGACCTTCAAGGCCAAGTTCCGCCCGCGTTTTGAGCCCATGTATCTGGTCACCCCCGACTCCGGTGATTTACCAGCAATCGGCATTGCGGTCTCCCACGCCTATCTGCCCGAAATGAAGGCTAAAGACGTGCTGGGTATCGTGCAGGCCATAGGCTCCCCGGAGAAGTAATGTTCGCCGACTTTGCCCGCTCCATTGACCTGCGCGCCGACTTTTGGGGGCCGCTAACGATTGGGCTTGCGGCGATGCTGGCGCTAGTACTGTTGGTGCGGGCTAGGGGCCCTGTGCGCTGGCGTACCCAACTACTGATGGTGCTGGTGGTTGCAGCTCTCATCGCGCTCACTGCCTACTTCACCAACAACGTGTGGCACCCTGTCGCTGAGGGCATTGATGCGCCCACCTGGTTCTGGTCGGGCTACGCCCTGTGGGTGGCTATCTACGCAGTAATTCTCACTGCGGCAGGTTGGGCAGGGCGCGGACGGCTACGCCGGGCTCTTTCGGTCACGGCAGCTACCCTCACGGTAGTTCTGGGGCTTATTCTTACCGGGCTGGGGCTCAACGCCTACTACGGGGGCTACCCCACTCTGGCGTCCGCCCTGGGAATTACCGTACCCACCAGCAGCCTAGCCCAGGCAGATGCCTCTACCCCCGTCACCGCCTACGATACCGGCGGGCAAACCCTAGCAAGCACGTGGAAGGCCCCCGCCGATCTGGCGAGCGCGGGAACCGTCATCCGCGAAAATATACCGGCCAATGATCCTGCCTTTACACCGCGGGACGCCTATATCTACCTGCCCCCGGCCTACTTCAGTACCCCGCGTCCTCTGCTGCCCGTCGTCGTCCTCATGGCCGGGCAGCCCGGTGCTCCTGCTGACTGGTTCAACCTCGGCGGGGTGCAGAGCATACTCAACTCCTACGCCGCGGACCACGCCGGGTTAGCCCCCGTTGTAGTGGTGATCGACCAGCTCGGTGACGACTGGAATAACCCGCTTTGCAGCGATACCGCCCACGGGCAGGTAGCCACCTACCTGCAAGAGACTGTACCCACCTGGATTACCAGCAACCTACAGGTCGATACCGACCATTCTCACTGGACTATCGCCGGGCTCTCAAACGGCGGCACCTGCGCCTTCCAGACCGCCCTGCGGGCCCCCGATATCTACCCCACCTTCCTGGATATGTCGGGCGAAGCCAACCCCTCCCTCGGCAGTGAAGAACTCACCATCAGCCAGGGCTTTGGCGGCGACCCAGCAGCCTACCGGGCTAACGACCCGGCCAGTATGCTGGCCCAAGGCACCTACACGAAACCCGGCCCCACCGGGATTTTCTCCATAGGGACGGATGACGACCCCTCCTACCGTTCGGGGCTAGAAGGCCTCTACACCGCGGCTCAACAGGCCGGGCTCGACGTGCAGTGGAAAACCTACCAGGGTAAACACGAGTGGAAGGTCTGGGAAGCGGCTTTCGCCGACGCCCTGCCCTGGCTGGGGCAGCGCACCGGTCTCCAGTAGCCCCTATACCATCTAGCTCCGCGGGTAAACCAGAGCCACAGCGGTAGCCGCCACGCCCTCACCCCGGCCGGTCAGACCCAGCCCGTCGGTGGTCGTAGCGGTGACCGTCACCGGGGCCCCGGCAGCCTCAGACAGAACGCGGTTAGCTTCGTCCCGGCGCGGGGAAAACTTGGGTTTATTGCCGATCAGCTGCACCGCAATGTTGCCAATCTCGAACCCGGCAGCGCGCACAATCGCAGCGGCCTCAGAGAGAATCCGCACGCCAGAGGCCCCAGCCATATCGGGCCGATCGACCCCAAAGTTCGAACCCAAATCGCCCCTACCGCTGGCCGAGAAAAGGGCGTCAGCAGCCGCGTGAGCCACCACGTCGCCGTCCGAGTGGCCTGAGAGCCCGCGCTGGCCCGGCCAGCGCAAACCTGCCACCCACAGTTCGGTGCCTTCTTCACCAAAGGCGTGCACATCAGTACCGGTACCGATACGGGGAATCATGATTCTCTCTTTTCGTCGTAGAGGGCCGTAGCTAGGGTCAGGTCAAGAGGGGTCGTAATCTTGAAGGCTTCGGCAGCCCCCTCGACGGTCGCAACTGTTAGCCCCAGTGTCTCAGCCAACATAGCGTCATCGGTGATTCTTTCGGCAACCTCGGGAGCCAGGGAGGCAACATCGCGGTGGGCCTGCACAAGGGTAGCCAGGTCAAAGCCTTGAGGGGTCTGCACAGCCCGCAGCTGCGCCCGGGGCGGGGTTCCGCTCACGTACCCGGCAGCGTCCACCGTCTTAATGGTATCGACCACGGGCAGCGCCGGAATCACAGCTTTCTCCCCCGACTCAAGGGCGGCCGCCACCCGGTGGTAGACGCTAGCGGGGGTGAAGCAACGGGCAGCATCGTGCACCAGGACGCCGGTGGGCAGCTGCTCTGGGGCACCCGGCAGGGGGGCGGCGTCCGCAAGCGCGGACAGGGCGGCCGTCACCGACTCGGCGCGCGTTGCGCCGCCGGGCACCGCCAGGGCACCGTAGCGGGCACAGACCTGCCGCAGCGCAACGTCCTGCGGGGGCACCGTCACCACCAGCCGTGCCGCCACGCCCGACTCCCGGGCACCGGCCAAGGCCCATTCCAGCAGGGTGCGCCCGGCAACCTGCACCGCCGCCTTCGGCCTACCTGCGCCCAGGCGCGACCCAGAACCGGCCGCCACAATAACGACAGCGAGCACCGAACCAGCAGATGTGGTTGCGGTGCTCGCTGTATTAGAAAAATCTAGAGTGCTCACAGCTAGTGAGCATACCCGAAAGTTTAGACGCCCTCGAGAATCTTATCGAGTTCAACCTCGGCAGCTTCTTCGTCGATGTCCTTAGCCAGGGCAACCTCAGACGACAGAATCTGACGGGCCTTGGCCAGCATGCGCTTCTCACCGGCAGACAGACCGCGGTCGTTCTCGCGGCGCCATAGGTCGCGAACAACCTCGGCAACCTTCAGCACATCGCCAGATGCCAGCTTCTCAACGTTAGCCTTGTAGCGGCGGGACCAGTTTGCTGCTTCTTCGGTATCGGTAGCCTGAAGTACGTCAATGACTTCCTGCAGACCGCGCTCGTCAACGACATCGCGCACGCCCACCATATCGACGTTCTCAGCGGGAACCTCAATGACCAGGTCACCGTTAGCGACCTTGAGTTTCAGGTACATCTTCTCTTCGCCACGGATCTTGCGCATCTTGATTTCTTCAATCGTTGCGGCACCGTGGTGAGGGTACACGACTGTTTCGCCAACCTCAAAAACCATATGGATAAACCCCTTTCAGCCTACCTATTCTACCATGCAACGAAAGACAGCACCCTTAAAGTCTCACAATAGGCCCGGTGCTCTCAGCGAACCTGTGCGCTTCTTTTACGCCCTTTTGCCTCGTTGATACAGACGTATCGTCGTTAAACCAGATAGAATGTGACCTGAACAGACCAAAAATTCCGTACCTCGGCGCGGAGCACACACACTTTCTCTGCCGCTCGGCAGACTACGACCCTATACAAGGAGCTAGAGCTGTGAAGAACACCGCTTCTTTGACCGTCAAGCGCGCCAGCGCCCTCGTTGCCATCGCTGGTGCCCTACTGGCTACCACCGGTTGCACCTACACCAACCAGCCCGCCACCACCATCGTCTACTCCGCCTCCGACGGCCAGATGGCTAACCTGCTAGGCGAGAACAACCAGCAGGACATCCAGCTCCGCAACATCATGGTCATCGCAGCCGATGAGGCCTCACAGGGCCGCGTACTGGGTACCATTCTGAACCAGACTGAGGAAGACGCCACCGTTACCCTGGCCTTCCCCACCAAAACTCTCACCGTTGAGGTTCCCGCTGGCCAGGAAGTCCGTCTGGAAAACGACGAGAACGAACTTCTCTTGGCTGAGGCCGGCGCTAACCCCGGTCTGCTACTGAAGGACGTCGAGGTCTCCTCCAACGTCACCTCCAGCACCGCTACCTTCAACGTTCCGGTTCTTGACGGCACCCTGGAAGAGTACGCCCCCTACCTGCCCACCGCAGCGGCTACTCCCAGCGCTACCGAAACCGCTAGCAGCAACGGCTAAAACCCTTTCGCTTTAAAGCAGTGGGGCGGCCCCTTCAGGTAACTGAAGGGGCCGCCCCACTGCTTTACCCGGCCTAGGGCGCCGGTTTAGGGTTCAAACTTGTAGCCCAGGCCGCGCACAGTGACCACATAGCGCGGGGACGAGGGGTCAGGCTCAACCTTGGAGCGCAGGCGCTTAATGTGCACATCAAGGGTCTTGGTATCGCCCACGTAGTCAGCGCCCCAGACCCGGTCGATTAGCTGCGAGCGCGTCATCACGCGTCCTGCGTTCCGTAGCAGCATCTCCAGCAGCTCAAACTCCTTGAGGGGCATAGCTACGGTTGCGCCGGATACGGTCACCACGTGGCGCTCAACGTCCATGCGTACCGGGCCGCCCTCAATCGCCCCGGCGTCGTGCTCTTCGGGTTCGCCCTGGCGGCGCAGGACGGCGCGGATGCGGGCGATGAGCTCGCGGGAGGAATAGGGCTTGGTGACGTAGTCGTCAGCACCCAGCTCAAGGCCGAGCACCTTATCGATTTCTGAGTCTTTAGCGGTCAGCATGATGATGGGAACCGCGCTGGTGGCGCGAATCTGCTTACAGACCTCGGTACCGGACTGGCCGGGGAGCATGATGTCGAGGAGTACCAGGTCTGCGCCGTTTCGCTCGAACTCAACCACGGCGTCCAGGCCGTTATCGACCACCTGCACCTCAAAGCCCTCACGACCCAGCAAAAAGGCCAGGGGCTCGCTCAGCGCCTCTTCGTCCTCCACCACTAAAATACGGGTCACTTACTTTGCTTCCTTCGCAGTTTGAGCCGACCCCGCGGGGCGCGGAGCAGCGTTGGTGTTGTGGTCTGTTATCTGGGTAAGCGATCCCGTCGGCGGGTGCTCCCCCAGCAGGTCTTGTTCGGTTTCTTCATCGACGCTGGGCAGGGCAATCGTGAAGGTCGAACCGGAGCCGGGCTGGGACCAGAGGGTTACCTCACCGCCGTGCTGGCCCACAATGTGCTTCACGATGCTCAAGCCCAGGCCGGTGCCCCCGGTTTGGCGGGAACGCGCAGGGTCAACCCGGTAGAACCGCTCAAAGATGCGGTCCTGTTCGTCCTCGGGAATGCCCGGGCCCTGGTCTTTCACAGAAATTCTAACAGTGTCACCCTTCACAGCTATACCGATGCCCACCTTGGTGTTCTCGGGAGAGTAACGAATGGCGTTCTCAATCAGGTTGCGCAGGGCGGTACCCAGCAGCTCGGGGTCACCGTGGACCGGGCGGGGGGCCTTACCGCCCACCAGAAGTTCAATGTTTTTACCCTCGGCTGTGAGACGGTTACGATCGACCGATTCAGCGACCACCTGCTCAACATCGACCAGGGTGGAACTCAGCACCATATCGGCCGACTGTAGGCGGGAGAGCTCGATGACATCCTGGACCAGGGCTGCCAGCCGCTGGGATTCCTTCTTTAGCTTGCCCGAGAAATAGAGTACCGACTCAGGGTCGTCAGCCGACGACTCGATGGCCTCAGCCATGAGCCCCACCGCGCCCACGGGCGTCTTGAGCTCGTGCGATACGTTGGCAACGAAGTCGGTACGGACGGTCTGCGCGCGGGCGATCTCGGTACGGTCGTCAGCCAGTACCAAGATGTACTCGTCACCCACCGGGGCCACGCGCAGGTCAATCACCAGGCGGCTCTGGTCGTAGAAGCCACGGGTTAAGATAATTTCTTTTTCGACGATAATGCCCTTGGACCGTACCGCGTCGATCATCTCTAGCAGCTCGCCAGAGACCACTGTGTGCCCGCGCACCAGGCCTAAGGCGTAGGCGCCCGGAGAAGCCTGCACCACGCCGTCCACGGCGTCCACCACCATGTAGGCGCGGCCAATGACCGCCAGCACCTCGGCGGCGCCGTCGCTGATGGTTGGCTCTTCAACGTCGGCCCAGCGAGCGCGCTGACGCTCACTCCGTTGCACGGCGAGCATGCTCACCACGCCGATGAGGAGCCCCAGCACAGCGGCAGACAAAGCAATCACAGTAGGGTTCACAGACACCAGCTTAGAGCCTACAGGCCCTACCCCGCGCCCCGTAGACCCCTAAATATCCCGGGGTTCAACTAACGTTTACCCAACCATGTGTTTGTGTTCATGTGGCCTTGGCACCCTAAAGGGGTAGCCATGGGCAGGAGTCTGCCCGGCACCCCACACTTCCCCACATGGAAAGGACGCGCACGTGCGCAAAGTCTTCCAAGCCGAACTACAGCACGTCGGCGAAGAGCTGATTCATATCGCTACCCTGGTCCAGGAGGCTCTCGGCCGCGCTTCGGACGCCTTCATGCAGGCCGATATTCAAGAAGCCGAAGAAGTCATCACCAACGATGCCCGCATCGACTTCATGCAAAACGAACTCGATGAGCGCGCTATCGACATTCTGGCCCTGCAGGGCCCGGTAGCCTCCGACCTGCGCATGATTGTCGGCGCCCTGCGCATGAGCTCCTCCCTGGAGCGCATGGGCGACCTTGCCCGCCACGTCGCCCAGGTTGCCCGTATGCGCTACCCCGAGCACGTCCTGCCCGAGTCCATCGTGCCGGTCTTCCGCGAAATCATCGAGCTTGACCAGAAAATTATCGCCAGCGTCATCAGCCTGCTCGAGACCCGCGAGCTCTCCCACACCCAGGACATCATCAAGAACAAGATGCGCATCAACGAACTCCACGTTGAGGTCTTCAACCGCATGGCATCCCCCGACTGGGGCCAGAACGCCCAGGTCACCGTTGACGTCACCCTGGCCTCCCGTTACCTGGAGCGCTTTGGCGACCACGGTGTGTCGGTAGCCCGCAAGGTCACCTACCTGGTCACCGGCGACTGGAACGCCGTCCCCAGCATCTAGACTGGGCAGGTACCATCTCCGCCAGAAGGTACCGCTTAAATCAGAAAAACCCACCTGGTTGGTGGGTTTTTCTGATTTAAGCGGTACCTACCGGGGATTTACTTCTTACCCTGGTTAGCAACAGCCTTGATGGCGTCCTTAGCAGCCTCGGGGTCGAGGTACTCGCCGGGGCCAACAGGCTTGAAGTTCTCGTCGAGCTCGTAGTAGAGGGGAATACCGGTGGGGATGTTCAGACCGGCGATATCCTCATCTGAGATGCCTTCGAGGTTCTTGACCAGGGCGCGCAGAGAGTTACCGTGGGCAGCAACCAGAACGGTCTTGCCAGCCTTCAGGTCTTCCTTGATGTCTGACTCCCAGTAGGGCAGCATGCGCTCAAGGACGTCCTTCAGGCACTCGGTGCGGGGAGCGTTCTCGACGTCTGCGTAGCGGGGGTCGTTCGCCTGGGAGAACTCGTCGTTGTCGTCGAGGGCCGGAGGCGGAACGTCGTAGGAGCGACGCCAGGTCATGAACTGCTCTTCACCGTAGGTTTCGAGGGTCTGAGTCTTGTCCTTGCCCTGGAGCGCACCGTAGTGACGCTCGTTCAGGCGCCAGTTGCGCTTGACGGGGATCCAGTGGCGGTCAGCGGCATCGAGAGCCAGGTTAGCTGTGTTGATAGCGCGGCGCTGCAAGGAGGTGTGGACGACATCGGGGAGGATGCCGCGTTCCTTCAGCAGTTCGCCACCGCGGGTAGCTTCGGCGCGACCCTTCTCGGTCAGGGCAACGTCTACCCAGCCGGTGAAGAGGTTCTTTTCGTTCCATTCTGATTGCCCGTGACGGAGCAGTACCAATTTGTAAGTCATACCCCCCATTATCCCACTCCCAACCCCCAAAGCAAAGATAAACCCACACATATTCATGGAAAACCCGGTCTTTTCCGGGGGTTTCTTCGTGAATATGTGTGGGTTTTTCAGACCTTAACGCAAGCTGCGGCTAGCGGCGGCGCACCGCTACGGCGGGGCGGACGTCCGCGAGGAAGACCCCCACGGCGGTTGCGGCAATGAGCTGCATAAAGACAGACCCGCCACCGACAGCCAGGGACTGCCAGACCATCAGCACAGAGAAAACAGCCGCGGCAGCGGTCACACCAACCCAGAAGCCCTTGGTGCGTTTGAAGGCACTCTGGTAGGCGTAGCTTGAAGCGCGGGCGGCCTCAATCAGCGCGAAAATCGACAGGGCGGCAACTACCAGGGCCAGGGCAAGGCCCACATAGTAGGTAACCAGCATAATCAGGGCAATGGGGGTCATGGCGTCCGTTCGCTACTTGAGGTTTTCTAGGGCCGCTGCCAGGTCGTTGTAGAGGTCATCGACGTTCTCGATGCCTACCGACAGGCGCAGGAGTGACTCGGGGATTGAGTGGGGTTCTGAGCCGTGGCGGCGGCGGCGTTCAATTAGTGATTCTACGCCACCGAGGCTGGTTGCGGGCGTCCAGATGTTCAGGGCCTTGACCACGCGGTCGGTTTCTTCGGCGGTGGCGTCCAGGGTGATGGAGAGAATTGAGCCGAAGGTGCGCATCTGTGCGGACGCCCGCTCAAAGCCGGGGTCGGTAGGCAAGCCGGGGTAGCGCACGGCTTTAACAGCGGGGTGGGCCTGCAGGCGCTGGGCCAGTTCGAGGGCGTTAGCGGCGGCGCGTTCAAGGCGCACACCCAGGGTACGGACGCCGCGCAGACCCAGCCAGGCCTCGAAGGGGCCGGCGATAGCGCCGTTGGTGGTGCGGTGGGCGGCCATGGCTTCGCGCAGGACGGGGTTAGAGGTGACTGTAATGCCCAGCAGCACATCGGAGTGACCGGCGATGGACTTGGTGGCGGAGTGGACGACCACGTCGGCACCCAGGGCCAGCGGGTTCTGCCCCAGCGGGGTGGCGAAAGTGTTATCAACGGCAGAGACAACGCCCAGGCGCTTGGCGGCACCGAGGATGGCGGGCAGGTCGGCGACCTCCATCATGGGGTTGGTGGGGGACTCCATCCACAGCAGTACCTTGGGGGCAGCGTAGTTGACGGTCTCGGGGGTGACGCCCGCAGTAGCAGCGGCCTTTTCTAGTTCGGCAATGACGGACTCGGTGTTTTCGATGTCTAGGCGCACCACGGTGGTGATACCGCGGGCTTCAAGGCGTTTAGCCATAGACACAGATGCCATGTAGGTGTGCTTGGGCAGCAGAATAATAGAGCCAACGGGCACCAGGTCCTGTACCGCGGCAACGGCTGCCATACCGGAGGCAAAGACCAGGCCGGGCAGCTCAGCCCCTTCAAGGTCGGCGACGACCTCTTCGATGCCGTCCCAGCTCTGGTTCGAGAAACGGGCGTAGGTGTTGAGGTCTGAGGGGCCGGTCTGCCGGAAGGTGGAGGACATGGCAATGGGCGGGTTGACGGGGGCCAGGTCGTCGTGGGCGGGGCGGCCGCCAGCAACCAGGCGGGTTTCGGGAGCAAGGTTCTGTTCAGTCATAGGTTCAACGATACGCGCCCAGGCGCAGTCGGGCCAGAGGCAGGTCACAGGGTGACACATGGGACGGGCTAGAGAGTAGTCTCGGGTAGACCGGACGGCAGGCGCAGCGCCTTGGTAGGCTTATACCCGTGACCCACGCACTTTCTTACACCCCAGAAGCCGACCCGGGCGTCCGCACCCTCCCGGCGGACGCGAGCAGCGCGGCCCGCCCCTACCCCGGCACCTTTATCGCCTTTGAAGGCGGGGACGGCTCGGGCAAAACCACCCAGATTAAACTCCTGGCCGACGCCCTAACCGAACGCGGCTACTCGGTGCTGGTCACCCGCGAACCCGGCGGAACCGATATCGGTGAGAAACTCCGCGCCCTGGTCCTTGAGCACGGCAACGGTGAGATCGACCCCCACACCGAGGCCCTGATTTTTGCTGCCTCCCGCGCAGCCCACGCCCACCAGAAAATTCGCCCCGCCCTTGAAGCCGGGCAGGTGGTGCTCTGCGACCGTTACATTGATTCTTCAGCCGCCTACCAGGGGGCCGGCCGGGGCCTGGACATTGACACCGTGGTCAATCTCAGCCGCTGGGCTACCTCTAACCTGCTGCCCGACACCACTATTCTGCTCGATGTGCCCCTAGCCGAAGGACGCTCCCGCGCAGGTGCCCGGGGCGCCGCCGACCGCATGGAATCAGCAGATGACACCTTCCACCGCACCCTGCACACCACCTTCCAGCAGCTAGCCGACGCCAACCCCGAGCGGTACGCCCGCATTGACGGCGCCCGCCCCATCGAGGACGTCCACAAGGACGTGCTGGCAGCAGCCCTGGGGAGCATCGCATGAGCGTCTTTGACACCCTCACCGGCCAGCTCGACGTACGCGCCCAGCTCACCCGCGCCGCCGCCGAAGAGAAACCAACCCACGCCTGGCTCTTCACCGGCCCTCCCGGGGCGGGACGCTCCACCACTGCCCTAGCCTTCGCCGCCGCCCTGCTCTGCGACCAGCCAGATTCGGCTGCCCGGGGCTGCGGGCACTGCCGCTCCTGCCAGACGGTGCTCAGCGGCTCCCACGCCGACTTCCTGCACTTCACCACTGAAAAGACCACCATCACCATCGAAGAGGCCCGCGACTTCGTGGTCAAAGCCCAGGACCGCCCCGCGGTGGGGCGCTGGCGCGTCATGCTCATTGAGGACGCCGACCGCATGCCCGAGCGCACCTCCAACGTGCTACTCAAAGCGATTGAAGAGCCCCCGCCCTACACCATCTGGCTGCTCACCGCCCCCTCGCCCGCGGACGTCCTAGTGACCATCCGCTCCCGCTGCCGCCCGGTCAAGCTGCGCCTGCCCTCGGTGGCGGACGTCGCCGCCCGACTCCTTGCCGACGCGCAGGCCCGCGGGGAGAACCTAGAGCCCCACCAGGCAGATTTTGTTGCCCGCCTGGCCCAGGGCAATCTGGAGGTAGCCCACAAGCTAGCCACCGACCCCGAAGCCCGCAAACGCCGCAGCACCGTGGTGCAGATGCCCATCACCCTGCGCTCCATTGCCGCTGCCATGGAGGCCGCCGACGACCTGATCACCATTGCCGAGGCAGAAGCCGAAGCGGACGCCGAAGCCCGCAACGAGGCCGAGCGTTCCGCCCTGCTCACGGCCCTGGGCTATGAGGACGGCGAGAAGCTCTCCCCCACCCACCGGGCCCAGGTACGCCAGCTCGAAGAGGACCAAAAACGCCGCGCCAAACGTATTCAGACCGACACCCTCGACCGGTTCTTGGCCGACATCCAAACCGTCTTCCGCGATGTGCTCACCGTGCAGCTGGCCACCGGGGCAGACATCATCAACGCCCACCTAGCCGATGACATCTACGCCTACGCCGAGCGCACCAGCCCCGACCGCACCCTAGCCCATCTCGATACGGTCGCCACCACCCGCCGCCGCATCCGCACCAACGCCGGTGCCCGCCTGGCCTTCGAAGCCATGATGACCAGCTTCGTCAACTAGCCCACGCACCACAGCCCATAGCCTACAAGGGGGCGGGGGATTAGTTGCGGAAGCCGTGCACCGGGGAGGGGATACGGCCGCCACGGGCCACAAAGACCTCAGCCGACTCGGGGTGGGCAGGCATGACGGGGGCGCGGCCCAGCAGACCACCAAACTCCACCATCTCGCCAATTTCCAGGCCGATCGCCGGAATGACACGCACCGCGGTAGTCTTGTGGTTCATGACGCCGATTGCGGCTTCATCGGCAATCATGGCCGAAATGGTTGCGGCCGAGGTATCGCCGGGAATCGCCACCATGTCCAGGCCCACGGAACAAATCGCGGTCATGGCTTCAAGCTTATCCAGGGTAATCTTGCCGGCAGCAGCAGCTTCAATCATGCCGATATCCTCAGAAATCGGGATGAAGGAGCCCGAGAGGCCACCCACGTGCGAGCAGGCCATGAGCCCGCCCTTCTTCACCGCGTCATTGAGCAGGGCCAGGGCAGCGACGGTGCCGTGGGTACCCACCGACTCCAGGCCCATCTCTTCGAGCACATGGGCTACCGAGTCGCCCACCTCGGCGGTGGGGGCCAGCGAGAGATCGACGATGCCGAACTCCACGCCCAGGCGCTCAGCGGCCAGGGTGCCCACCAGCTGACCCATACGGGTAATCTTGAAGGCCGCCTTCTTAATAGCTTCAGCGCAGTCGTCAAAGGACGCCCCGCGCACCTTCTCGAGGGCACGCTTGACCACGCCGGGGCCAGAGACCCCCACCGAAATAACGGTGTCGGCCTCCTGCACCCCGTGGAAGGCACCTGCCATGAAGGGGTTATCAGAAACAGCGTTGGCAAAGACCACCAGCTTGGAGCAGCCAAAGCCGTGGGCCTCAGCAGAGCCCTCAGCGGTTTCGCGAATAACCTCGCCCATAGTGCGCACGGCGGTCATGTTAATGCCTGCACGGGACGAGCCGATGTTCACCGATGCGCAGACCACATCAGTTTCGTTAAGCGCACGCGGGATAGAACGCATGAGCTTCTCGTCAGCCGGGGTAGCGCCCTTATCAACCAGAGCGGTAAAGCCACCGATGAAGTTAACCCCCACAGCCTTGGCGGCGGCGTCCAGGGTCTTGGCGAACTCCACGTAGTCCTCGTCGTTTGAGGCACCCGCCACCAGGGCAATCGGGGTCACCGAAATACGCTTATTGATAATAGGAATGCCGAGTTCAGCCTCAATACCCTCAGCTACCTCAACCAGGCGGGCTGCACGAGTTGTGATCTTGTCGTAAATCTTCTGGCGGGCTACCGCACCGTCAGAATCGGCGCAGTCCAGCAGGGAGATGCCCATGGTGACCGTGCGGATATCAAGCTTATCTTCATTGATCATCTGCAGGGTCTCAAGAATGTTACCGGAACGGTCGCTAAACATAGTCGGTAACTCCTAGAGGGTGTGCATGGCCTGGAAGATGGCGTCAGACTGAATACGAATCTGCACGCGCTGTTCTTCCTCCACCGGCTTCATAGCCTCTTGAAGGTCGGTCATCGACTGGGCAGAATCATCGAAGCTCCCCTGCAAGATCATGGTGAAGTAGCCCTGCATGAGGGTCTGGGAGACATTCTCGATATTGACCTTGCGCTCAGCCAACTTGGTGGTGACGCCAGCGATAATGCCTTCGTGGTCAAGGCCGGTGACGGTCAGAATAATTTTCATGTGTTTCCTTGTAGGACTCGTAGCCCCGCTCCCCCAAAGCGTGGAGCGGGGCGGGCTTTTTCGTCCCTTCTACTTTACCCAAGTTCTCGCCGCGAACGTGGCCTAGACAACAAAGAAAGCCGTGCGGTGGCGTCCGCCCATCTTAGCGCTGGGCTGCGATGTAGAGTTCACCGGCGCCGGTGACGGTCACCTCGGTAGGCTCGCCCACGTACATGACCGACCGGGTGCCGGTCAGGGTGAAGGTCTTGACCTCGTCGCTGACCACAACGGTGCCACCCGCGCACAGGGCGGTGGCTACACCGGCCAGGGGTAGGGTGATGGTTTCGCCCTCTTCAACGACCAGGTGGGTGACAGAGAGGCGTTCGTCCCACATAGAGTACTCGGCGGCCTTCTCGCTGGTGGGGGTAGGACGCTGGATGGTAGGTGCGCCCTGGCCCTCACCCAGGATCTTGATGAGCTCTTCCTCATCGATGTGCTTGGGGGTAAGACCGGCGCGCATGACGTTGTCTGAGGGGTTCATCAGCTCAATAGCGGTACCCGAGACGTAGGCGTGCACCTGGCCGTCGGGGGTATAGGCAGAGTCGCCGGGGGCCAGGTAGACCAGGTTCATGACCAGGGCGACCAGCAAGCCGCGGTCGCCGGGGTACTTGCTGTCAATCAGGGTTACCAGCTCGGCTACACCGGCGGCGGTTGATTCGCTACCGGGAACTTCGCCGTTCTTAGCTACCCAGGCACGCGCGGACGCAACGGTCTGCTCGACAGCTGCCGCGGCGGTGTCCTGCGGCATGCGGATAATAACGGTGAGCAGCTCCTTGGCTGTCTTAGCCGCATCCAGGGCTCCGGTGAGCCAGGGCAGGGAGAAGTGCTCGGCAATAGCGCGCAACTCTGCGAACTCGCGCACGCCGGTCAGGATGCGCATGGGCGACAGGGCGATAACGGTTTCGGGCTTAGAGAAGCGGTCCTTGTAGTTACGGGCCGGGTCGTCAAGGGCGATGCCGCGGGCGTTCTCATCCGCGAACCCAGCCTGGGCCTGCTCGTCGGTGGGGTGCACCTGAATCGACAGGGGAGATTCAATAGCAAGAATCTTGAAGAGGAAGGGGAAGATGTCGCTGGTGCGCTGCGGGTTGAGGAAGCGGGCAGGCTGCTCGCCCACCAGGGCATCGAGCGGGAAGGCGCCGCCGTCGACGTGAGCTACGGAGGGGGCGGACGAGTGCGCGCCCACCCACAGCTCAGCCTCCGGCTGTTCGGTGGGGGCGGGCACACCGCGCATGAGGGCCAGTGTCTCGTAGGAACCCCAGGCGTAGTTCTGGATCGGATTATCTAAAGAAAAAAGTTCACCCATAGGCACCATCAAACCATGCCCCGGGTTCGCCACCCCGCAGTTTATGGCGCAGAAACCTGGTGTTTATCGCCATAAATCACACCAGAAATCTGTCTGGAGACTGTCTAAACAGGTCACAGGGCAATTAGACTTACCTTTCGTGAATACTATTGATTTAACCGCATCTTTTAAGGCTTACGATGTTCGCGGCATCGTGGGCGAAACCATCACCGCCGAGACCGTCCGCGCAACCGGCGCAGCTTTCGTAGACGTCCTCGGTCTGGCTGGCCAGGACGTTCTGGTGGGCGCCGATATGCGCCCCTCCGGCCCCGAGTTCATGGCCGCTTTCGCTGAGGGTGCTACCGCCCGCGGCGCTAACGTCATCAACATCGGCCTGATCTCTACCGACGAGCTCTACTTCGCCTGTGGCGTTGAGAACGCTGCCGGTGTCACCTTCACCGCCTCCCACAACCCTGCCGAGTACAACGGCATGAAGATGTCTAAGGCGGGCGCTGTTCCCCTGTCATCAGAGTCCGGTCTCTTTGATATTCGTGACCTGGCCCAGAAGTACCTGGACGAGGGTGAAATTCCCTCCGTTGAGTACCCCGGTTCTGTATCTGAGAAGGACGTGCTCAAGGCCTACGCCGAGTACCTGCGCAACCTGGTTGACCTCTCGGGCATCCGCCCCCTCAAGGTTGTTGTGGACGCCGGTAACGGCATGGGCGGCATGACCACCCCCGCTGTACTGGGCGATGCAATCCTGCCCGGCCTGCCCCTGGAAATCGTGCCCCTCTACTTCGAGCTGGATGGCACCTTCCCCAACCACCCCGCCAACCCCCTGGAACCTGCCAACCTGGTTGACCTGCAGAAGGCTGTTGTTGAGCACGGTGCAGATATCGGCCTGGCTTTCGACGGCGACGCCGACCGCTGCTTCGTCATCGACGAGAAGGGCGAGCCCGTCACTCCGTCCGCTATCACCGCCCTGGTAGCTGAGCGCGAGATTGCCCGCGCCAGGGCTGAAGGCAACGACGAGCCCGTGATCATCTACAACCTGATTACCTCCAAGGCTGTGCCTGAGCTGGTTGAGAAGCTGGGCGGCCGCGCTATCAAGACCCGCGTGGGCCACTCCTTCATCAAGGCTGTTATGGCTGAAGAGTCTGGCGTTTTCGGTGGCGAGCACTCCGCCCACTACTACTTCAAGGACTTCTTCAACGCCGACACCGGCATGCTGGCCGCTATGCACGTTCTGGCTGCCCTGGGTGAGGGCGAGCAGCCCCTTTCTGAGCTGGGCGCCGCCTACTCCCCCTACGTCCCCTCCGGCGAAATCAACTCTGAGCTGGAAGACAAGGCCGGTGCTATCGCCCGCGTTGCCGAGTTCTTCGGCGATACCGTTGAGGTATCCGATATGGACGGCACCACCTTCGAGCACAAGACCGAGGGCTGGTGGGCTAACCTGCGCCCCTCTAACACCGAGCCCTTCCTGCGCCTGAACCTTGAGGCCCCCGACCAGGCCACCATGGAGCGCGTGCGCGATCAGATTCTCAAGATTGTGCGCGAGGGTTAAGCACCCCAAGCCCTCCACTTTGTACCAGCTCCTGCCCACTTTTCAGGCTTAAAGTGAGCAGGGCACGGTACAAAAGGTAAAAATGAGGACGCCCGCCCCGCTTTCCTTGCCATATGGCAGGAAGGCGGGGCGGGCGTCCTTTTCTACCTGCCCTAGCAGTTCAGGCTAGGAGGCGCGGGCCTGGTCGTGCAGCATCCACTGGTCGGGGCCGAAAATCTCGTACTGGATGTTGGTACCGGGCAGGCCAGCTTCAATCAGCTGGGAACGGACGCCCTGCATGAAGCCCAAGGGGCCGCACAGGTAGGCAGAGGCGTTAGCGGGCACGTTCAGCTCAGCCACGTTGACGCGGCCATCGAAGCTGCCCTCGCCGTCGGCCTCGATGAAGGAGACCAGGCGGCCGTTTTCCAGCATCTCAACGTAGGCGGTCATCTCATCGCGCAGGGGCCAGGTGGTGAAGGAGCGGTCGGCGTGCACCACAACAACCTCGCGCTTGGAGCCGGTTGCTGCCAGCTCGGAGAGGAAGGCAATCATGGGGGTGACGCCGATACCGGCTGAGAAGAGGTAGAGGGGCTGGGAGTCGTCGTCGCCGAACCCACCCAGGGTGACGTCGCCGTAGGGGTTAGAGACCTCAACGATAGCGCCGACCTGTAGCTCATGCAGGATGGGGGTCATTTCGCCGGCGGTGTCCAGCTTGATGGCGACGCGACGCTGGTTCTTCTCGGCGGGCAGCAGGGTGAACTGGCGGGCCTGGCGCAGGCCGTCCTTAGCCTTGGTAACGATAGAAACGTACTGGCCGGCAATGGCATCGGTCATGGCGACGGCGTTGGCGGGCTCAAAGGTAAGGTCGAGTACGTTCTCGCCGGTTTCCTTGCGCTCTACCAGGCGGAAGGGGGCGAACATGACGTCGTTGGCCTGGGAAGCGTAGAGGCCCTTTTCTAGCTTGATGAGGGCGTCGGCCATGAGCCAGTAGACCTCGGTCCAGGCTTCTGCGATTTCAGGGGTCAGGATATCGCCCAGGTTGGCGGCGATAGCCTCAAAAAGGTACTTGTAGACGGTGGGGTATTCCTCTTCGCGCAGACCCAGGGAGGCGTGTTTGTGGGCGACGCGGGAGAGTACCTCGTCGGGGTACTTGTCGGGGTTGGCCAGGATGTAGGAGGCAAAGACCGCGATGGAGCCGGCTAGGGCCTTAGGCTGGGTGCCTTCGAGCTGGGATGAACGGGAGAACATGCCGTCGAGCAGGTCAGGGCGGGCGGCGAACATGCGCTGGTAGAAGTCGGGGGTGATGTCGTTGATTCGCTCGGCGATGACGGGCAGGGTTGCCTCGATGACGGGGCGGGACTTTGCTGAGAGCACGGCTCCTCCTTGGTGACAGGGTGTTGTTAAACCACCATCAATTTAGCATAACGAATGCCAGTTTTGGGAGAAAAAAGAGCCGCCCCCGCCTTTTTTGCGCGGGAACGGCGTATGAGGGCTTGTCAGAGGAAGGACGCCTGGGGCAGCTTTTTTGTCTGAGCCAGGGGCCCAAGACCCAGTTCCAAGAAAACCGGGCCCATCTGCTGCTCGTTAGGCAGCTCAGAAATAACCACCGGGTCGAGCATTTTGAAGAATTCTTCGCGGGCGTTCGCCAGAATTTTTTTCAGGGAACAGGAATGGCGCATGGGGCATTCGTTCGCACCGCCCTCGCACTCCACCATGGGAATATCGCCTTCAGAGGCACGAAGTACCTGCCCTACCGTGGCACGGGCGCCGGCCTCTGACAGGCGCACCCCGCCGGTGCGTCCGCGGGTGGACTCCACCAGGCCCATATTGGCCAAAAAGGCCACTGACTTCGCCACATGATTGTAAGGAGTACCCACGCCCTCGGCGATCTTCTGGGTAGATATCTGCTCACCGTCGAGACCCGATAGCAGCATCAGGACGCGCAGCGACACGTCAGAAAATGCGGTAAGACGCACGGGCCAACTCCTTGAATCGTATGAGCTAGGGTGAAGCTTTCTCTCTCACGGTACAGCCAAAAAGGTTCACGGCTCAAACCTTTGCCTGCCTGAAGGTCTTAATTTTCCCCCGCCTTTGCACCGCTGACAAGCACAGTGCTCTGATCTGCAAGGAGTTTCACACGGCCCACCTGACCGCTCACTTGTAGCAGTTAGGGCACCTGTAAGAGTAGTATTGATACTGTAAACACTCGCGGGCGCATACACCCAGTCATCACACGCTAACTGAAGACAAGGGTCACGCTGACCGCACCCACCGTCTCTTCACCGGCCTCTCCCCCGTAGCACGCCGGTGCAGAACTAGACATAAGGAACTATCTTGTCACAGCTTGATACCTCCATCCAGGAACTCCTGTCCATTGAAGGAGCAACCGGTGCAGCTCTCGTTGACATCTCCTCCGGCATGGCTCTGGCCTCCGGCGGTTCCCCCGGCTTCGACCTGACCGTTGCTGCAGCTGGCAACTCCAACGTAGTACGTGCCAAGCTCAAGACCATGAATGACCTGGGTCTGAACGGCAACATCGAAGACATCATGATTACCCTGTCATCCCAGTACCACCTGATTAACGTTCTGAACACTTCAGAGACCTCAGGCCTCTTCGTTTACCTGGTACTGGACCGCAACACCGCTAACCTGGCTCTGGCTCGTCACAAGCTGAACGCCATCTCAGGCCGCATCTCCCTGTAAGTCACAGGTAGAGGCAGTCTCTCACGCCTTATAGCTCAAGAATCCCGGCAGGTTACCTGCCGGGGTTCTTTGTAGCGTCAGGACGCCCGTGGGCGGCTAGACCAGGTCTTCGCCCAGGGCCTCGCCCATGAGAGTGTCTTCGGTAGCAGCCTTGTTCTGTTGGATTGAGACCAGCTCCCCCGAACGCATCACAGCGATACGGTTGCACAAGCCAATGAGCTCCGACATATCTGAACCGATCAGGATGATAGAGGTACCCTTCTCGGTCAGCTCGGTCAGCATCTTGTAAATCTCGCTCTTGGCGCTCACGTCGATGCCGCGGGTGGGGTGGTTGAGAATCAGAATCTCGCAGTCGGTAGTCATCCAGCGGGCCAGGGCGACCTTCTGCTGGTCACCGCCCGAAAGCTTGCCAACTTCACCCTGAATGTTGGTGGTCTTGATGCGCAGCTTCTGAATCTGCTCAGCTACCTCACGCAGGGCGGAAACCTCGTGCAGGAAGCCTTCGGGGCTTTCCATAAGACCGGCGTTTTCCATCAGGGTCTTAGCGATGGAACGTTCGTTGGCTAGGCCCAGCTCGTCGTCATTATCTGACAGGTAGCCAATGCCGTGGGCAACCGAGTCCTCGGGGGAGCTGATAGTGGCGTCCTCGCCGTTAATCTTGAGGGTGCCGAACTTGGCGGTCTCGTCCACGCCGACCAGGGCGGCGGCGACCTCGTTGATGCCTGAGCGGCGCAGGCCGGTCAGGCCGAAGATTTCACCGCGGTCTACCGAGAAGGTGACGTTGTTGAGAGAGCCCTTGGCACTGGTCAGGTTCTCAATCACCAGTTTGGCGTCCTCACCAGCGAACTCGTCGGGGCGCCTGCCCATCTCGATTTCGCGGTTGAACATCTTAAAGGCGATTTCTTCTGCGGTCATCGTACCGGGGTTAATTTCGGTGTTGATGGTGCCCTCAGACAGAATGACGGCGCGGTTAGCCAGGGAGCGGATTTCGTCGATGCGGTGGGTGATGTAAATGACCGCGCGGCCTTCGGCGGCCAGCTTACGGGTCACCTCGTGCAGCTGGTAAATCTCGTAGTCGTTGAAGGTCGCAGCAACTTCATCCATGAGCACCAGGCGGGTGTTCTCGGCTTCCATGCGCACGACCTCAACCAGGGCCTGCTCAGCACGTACCAAATCGCCCATCTTAGCGCGGGGGTCCACTGCCAGGCCAATCTCTGAAATCAGTTCCTGGGCGCGGGCGATCAGGACTTCTTCATCGTCACCGGCATGCTCGGTAGAGCGGAAGATAGCCTGGGCAACGGTGAGTTCGGGGTCTACCTTGAACTTCTGGCGGATTGAACCGACACCGGCTTCAAGCGCTTCTTCGGGGGTGTGGGGGGCGTACTTTTCGCCGTCCAGGGTGATGGTGCCACCACCGGGGCGGTCCCAGCCGCCCAGAATCGACAGGAAGGTTGACTTTCCTGCACCGTTTTCGCCGAGAAGACCTACAATCTCACCGGCAGCTACCTCTAGATTCACGCCCTTGAGGGCACGAAGGTGCTCGTGGTTCTTGGTGAGGTTCTTGACGCTCAGCAGATTTCCCACTCTGTTCTTTCCTTCCAACATGCAAGTGATGTGCCCAGGGTGCCGTGCACGAAGCTCTGTGGTAGGTCGCTGGCTAACCGATGAGCTTGTGGGGGGAAGCACGGCAGGGCTACACAAAATTCAGCCATCCTTAAGCATTCTACAGAATATTAAGTCGGCTTTACGTCCACTCTTTGGGGCCGTCCGCCTATCTGCCCACACGATAAGGAGGTGACCTATACGAAAAGTTTTTCGCACAGGTCACCTCCTTAACCGTGGCGCTATTTTACTTTCGGTTACAAGGACGCCCGCAGCAGCCTGCGGGGAGCACGCCCCCTAGTTCAGTTCAGCGGCTAGGGCATCGCGCTGGGCGTGAATTTCAGCGGGTACCTTGTCGCCGAGGAAGGCAAGCCATTCGTCGATTCCGGGCAGCTCCTGAGCCCACTCATCCTTGTTGACGGCCAGGGCAGCGGTGAGTTCGGTGTCGCTAATATCGAGGCCGGTGAGGTCGAGGTCGCTCTTACCTGGCACCACGCCGAGGAAGGTTTCTTGGCCGCCGGCCTTGCCATCCAGGCGGTCGAAAATCCACTTGACCACGCGGGAGTTCTCGCCAAAGCCGGGCCAGGCGAAGCCACCGTCGGGGGTGCGGCGGAACCAGTTGACGTAGTAGATCTTGGGCATGTTCTCTTCGCCGTGCTTCTTGCCCAGATCAATCCAGTGCTGGATGTAGTCACCGGCGTTGTAGCCGATGAAGGGCAGCATAGCCATGGGGTCACGGCGGACCACACCCACAGCGCCCTTGGCGGCAGCGGTGGTCTCGGATGAGAGGGTCACACCGCGGAAGACGCCCTGCTCCCAGCTGGAAGCCTCAGCGACCAGGGGCACGGTGGTCTTGCGGCGTCCACCGAAGATGATGGCTGAGAGGGGCACACCGTCCGGTGCGTAGTATTCTTCAGCCAGCATGTCTGCCTGGGATATGGGGGTGCAGAAGCGGGAGTTGGGGTGGGCAGCAGGACGGCCAGATTCGGGCGTCCAGTCCTTGCCCTGCCAGTCAATCAGGTGCTCGGGCACCTCGTCGGTCTTACCCTCCCACCAGACAGAGTTATCGTCGGTGAGGGCCACGTTGGTGAAGATCGTGTTGCCCTTGGCAATGGCGCGCATGGCGTTAGGGTTAGTGGACCAGCCAGTACCCGGAGCTACGCCGAAGAGGCCTGCCTCGGGGTTGACCACGAAGGGCTTGCCGTCGCGGAATTCAATCCAGGCGATGTCGTCACCAACCATTTCGGCCTTCCAGCCGTCAATGGTGGGGTCCATCATAGCGAAGTTGGTCTTGCCGCAGGCTGAGGGGAAGGCAGCCGAGATGTACTTACTCTCGCCCCGGGGATTGGTCATCTTGAGCACCAGCATGTGCTCGGCCATCCAGCCCTCATCGTGGCCGATAGCCGAGGCAATACGCAGGGCGTAGCACTTCTTACCCAGCAGGGCGTTGCCACCGTAGCCCGAACCGAAGGACCAGATTTCGCGGTCCTCGGGGAACTGCACAATGTATTTTTCGGGGTTACAGGGCCAGGGAACGTCCGCCTGTCCAGCCTCGAGGGGGGCACCAACCGAGTGCAGGGCCTTGACGAAGAAGGCCTCGGTTTCGGTCATCTTCTTCAACACATCGGCGCCAATGGTCGCCATGATGCGCATGGAGGTCACCACGTAGGCTGAGTCGGTGATTTCGACGCCGAACTTGGGGTTGGTGGCATCGAGCGAGCCCATGACGAAAGGAATGACGTACATGGTGCGGCCGCGCATAGATCCGGTGAAGAGCTCGGTCAGGGTGGCCTTCATGTCGGCGGGGGCACGCCAGTTGTTGGTGGGGCCAGCCCCCTCTTCGGTAGCTGAGCAGATAAAGGTACGTTCTTCTACACGAGCCACGTCGTCGGGGTCTGAGAAGGCAACGTAGGAGTTCGGGAACTCGTGGTCGCTGAGCTTGCGGAAGGTACCGGCCTCTACCAGTTCACCGGCCAGGCGGTCGTACTCTTCCTGTGAGCCGTCGGCCCAGTAGATACGCTCAGGCTGGGTCATCTGGGCAATATCAGCAACCCACTGCAGCAGCTCTGCGTGAGTGGTGGGTGCCTGTGCGGTTACGTTGTCGATTGAAATGTCAGTCATCTGACGCTTCCCCTTATAAATCGTTGACCTGAAACACTCCACTGTGTTGTTCAGGTGCGCGTGCTCCGCCCTGCCGCTAGCCCGCAGGCGGGTAGAAACAGAAAAACGCGCCACCCATATCAATGAATAAACGCGTCGCGCGGTGCACTTTCACTTCATCGTGTGTTTCCAGAGTACATAGCTCGCCCCGGTTTGTCCTCATTAGTACGTAAATATTTCGTTACAGTCCTCTTGACCTGTGGTCTGCTCAACACAATGCGGGCCCGGGCAAACTTTTTTCAACTTTCTTCACCCCCTCTTTTCCGCGCATTTACGCGGTTTTCACCCCAGATTCACCCCTTTTGAGAGAAGGGTCACGCATTTTTGATTTGCACAGCCACCCAAACCTGCGTAATGTATTACCTGTTGCCGCGACGGGCTGACACAGCCGGTCAACGCGTGATGCGCCTGTAGCTCAACGGATAGAGCATCTGACTACGGATCAGAAGGTTGGGGGTTCGAATCCCTTCGGGCGCACCAGTGATAAAAACCGGCCTCCTTCGGGAGGCCGGTTTTTTCTTGCCCTCCCCATCTACCGCCCCGCGTAACACCCCGTTACCACGCTGGCGGCAGGCGTCCGCCCACCGTAGTTTTCACCACAAAAAGCGGGGATAGGCGCACCTACCCCCATAAAATAGGGACAGACCCTAGACCCGCAGCCTCACAGCTGCCCAGCACACGGAGAACACATTGAGCGTAAACATCACGGTCACTGACGAAAACGGCACTACCAAGGACGTCACCTGGGAACCCCACCAGACCATGCTTGAGGCCGTCCTCGCAGCAGGCTTCCCCGTGCTGGCAACCTGCGGTGGTAACGCCTCCTGCGCCACCTGCCACGCCTTCATCGACCCCGAGCATATCGAAGCAACCCTACCCCGCGAAGAAGCAGAGGAAGACCTGCTCGACATGATTGATGACATCGCCAACGAATGCTCCCGCCTGAGCTGCCAGACCGAATACACCGAGGGAATGGACGGGGCACACGTCACCCTGCAGCCCGGAATGTAGGCTGCATGAAAGCACGTATCCCCCTTCTCCCCCTCGCTGCCCTCAGCCTGCTCACGGTACTCACCGCCTGCGGTAGCGCCACTACCGGCACCACCACCGCAGAAACCACCGTGAGTAGCCCGGCTGCTACGGCCTCGTCCGCGTCGGCATCCCCCTCACCCACCGGATCAGCTACCAGCGCCGAGCCTTCTGCAGCGGCAACCACCCGGCAGCCCACTGTACAAGAGGTCACCCCGCCCCCCAGTACCTCCGCTGACCCGGAACCGGTGCCCACCGGCACCGTTATCACCGTAGAACCCACCGCGAGCGCCCAGAACCCTGCCGCAAGCGGTAGCCAGTTCGCCAGCTCGGCAGCCGGTGTTGCTGTTTGTGATTACGACCAGCTCTACATTGAGGCCGCGGTGGCTCAGGGCGGTGGCGCAGCGGGTTCGCGCTATATCACCCTGACCTTCACCAACACCGGGGATGCCAACTGCACCATGAGCGGCTACCCCGCTGTGCACTACGTTAATGCGGCCGGCCAGCAGGTGGGGGCGGTAGCTGCGAATGCTACCGAGTGGTCGTCTTCGGGTGGCGTGATTGCTCCCGGCGATTCTCTGACCGCTACCCTGCGTGAGACCCGGGCCCAGCTCTACGGGGATGCCTGCCAGAGTGTTTCTGCTGCGGGCTACTCGGTGCAGGCTCCTGGCGCTTCCCAGGCCCTGGTGCTGAACTTTGCGGCGGAAGCCTGCTCTAACCCTGCCGTCGCCCAGCTGTCGGTGGGCGCTGTAGGGGCTACCCCCTAGCCAAGCGGCGGGCCTCCGTGCTCTCAAGGCCGGGTACGCCGGGCTGCCTTCCAGGTTGCCCGGTGGGCCCGGCCCGTTTGTTTTAAGGGGATAATGGGGGCTATGGCAGAACCCGTTACCTCCCGTGCCCTGAGTTTTTTCTCGGCCCCCACCCGTCGCTGGTTTGAGGGGGCTTTTTCTGCGCCCACGGCTGCCCAGGCAGGGGCCTGGGAGGCGATTTCGGCGGGCCACCATACCCTGGTTATAGCTCCAACCGGGTCGGGTAAAACCCTCTCGGCCTTTCTGTGGGCCCTTGACCGTCTGCATTTTGAGAACCACGGGGGCGGGGGCCTCGGGGCCGCTAAGGATGAGGGGGCGGACGCCGCTGGCGGGCAAGCACAGCAGGCAGGGGGCGGGGGCACCCGCGTCCTCTATATCTCCCCCCTCAAAGCCCTGGGTGTGGACGTTGAGCGCAACCTGCGCGCTCCCCTCATCGGTATTGCCCAGACAGCCCGGCAGCTGGGGGTAGAGCCTCCGCAGGTGCGGGTGGGTGTGCGCAGCGGTGATACCCCGGCTAAGGAGCGCCGCCAGCTAATTTCTAACCCGCCGGACATTCTGATTACCACCCCTGAATCCCTCTTTTTGATGCTGACCTCTAAGGCCCGTTCGACCCTGACCAAGGTGCACACGGTCATTATCGATGAGGTGCACGCGGTTGCCGGTACCAAGCGTGGCGCCCACCTGGCAGTGACCCTTGAACGCCTGGACCAGATTCTTGAGACCCCAGCCCAGCGGGTGGGGCTGTCGGCGACTGTGGAGCCGGTTGAAACCGTCGCCCGCTTTTTGGGTGGTAGTGTGCCGGTGCAGATTGTGCGCCCGCCTTCGGCCAAGAAGTGGGAGCTGACCCTTTCGGTGCCGGTGCCCGATATGACGACCCTGGGCGGCCCCAACGCCTACGGGGAGGGGGATAACTCCTTCAAGCAGGGCGGTAGTCCCCGGCCCGCCCCAGCACCCGCCGAATCGGGCGCCTACCTGGATAAGCTCACCGAGCGTACCCGCTCCCAGATTCGTTCCCTGGACGCCACCGAGTTCGAGGACCGCGCTTTCGACGACGGCACCGTGCAGGCCGATACCCTGGCGGACGCTAGCACCCGGCCGGAAGTCTCGGTGCGGCTGGCGGAGTCCCTGCCTCAGGGGGTAACCATGGCTGAGGCCCTGGGCATCCGCCCGGTGGCGGGCCCTGCCCTGGGCTCCCAGCCAGATGAGCCCTCGTCTGACTACTTTGACCAGCCTCTTCCTGCGCGCACACCCGGTAGTCGGATGGGCGGTGAGCAGGCCCTGTGGGACGCTGTGGGCGTTTTTCCTGGCGAAGAGACAGCAGCATCCCTCCAGGCACAGGCACAGGCACAGCCCCGAACCCAGCCTGCCCTCACCATCGAGGAGGTGCAGGTGGCGGCGTCCGCCCCGGGTGGGAGCACAAGGGGCGAAACCCCGAACCTCAACGGCTACCAGGCCTCCATCTGGCCGCATGTGGAAGAGCGCATTGTGGACCTGGTGGAGGCTAACCGCTCCACCATTGTCTTTGCTAACTCGCGCGGGCTGGCAGAGAAGCTGACGGCCCGCCTCAACGAGATTTACCTGGGCCGTCTAGAGGCCCGCGGGGAGCTGGGGGAGGTGACCGCGAGCGCCTCCACCGGTGCCCGTACCTACGCGGCTACCGGCGGGGAGCCGCCGGTCTTGGCGCGGGCCCACCACGGGTCAGTGTCGAAGGATCAGCGCACCCTGATTGAGGAGGCCCTGAAGTCGGGGCAGCTGCGGTGCGTGGTGGCCACCAGCTCCCTGGAACTGGGTATCGATATGGGCCATGTGGACCTGGTGATTCAGGTGGAGGCCCCACACTCGGTGGCCTCGGGCCTGCAGCGGGTGGGGCGCGCCGGGCACCAGGTGGGGGAGGTGTCGCGGGGTTACCTCTACCCCAAGCACCGGGGCGACCTGCTGAATGCCACAGTGACCGTGCAGCGTATGCTAGCCGGGCAGATTGAGCCCCTGGCTATTCCCGCTAACCCCCTGGATATTTTGGCCCAGCAGACTGTAGCCGCCTGCGCCCTGGGGCCGATTAGCGTGGAGGCCTGGTTTGAGGCCCTGCGGGCAACGGCCCCCTTTGCTACCCTGCCCCGGGCGGCCTTTGAGGCGACCCTGGATCTGCTGGCCGGTAAGTACCCCTCGGACGAATTTGCCGAGCTACGCCCCCGCATTGTCTGGGACCGGGACGCGGGGACGATTGAGGGCCGACCCGGAGCCCAGCGCCTGGCGGTGACCTCCGGCGGTACGATTCCTGACCGTGGCCTCTTCCCGGTCTTCATTGCCGGGGCTGAGGATTCCAAGGCCCCCAAGCGGGTCGGTGAGCTAGATGAGGAGATGGTCTATGAGTCCCGGGCCGGGGACGTCATTGCCCTGGGGGCCTCGTCCTGGCGGATTGAGGATATCTCCCACGACCGGGTGACGGTGACCCCTGCCCCCGGCGTGCCCGGGCGCCTGCCCTTCTGGCACGGGGATTCGCCGGGCCGTCCTGTCGATTTGGGGCGGGCCCTGGGGGCCTTTACCCGGGAGCTGGCCCTTGAGAACAGTAAGGACGCCGGTGCCGCCCATGCCCGCCTGCGCGGCCTTGGTCTGGATCAGTGGGCCGCCGATAACCTGCTGGCCTACGTAGCAGAGCAGGCAGAGGCGACCGGCCAGGTACCCAGCGAGAAGCACCTGCTGGTTGAGCGCTTCCGCGATGAGCTGGGGGACTGGCGCCTGATCCTGCACTCCCCCCTGGGTATGCCCGTGCACTCCCCCTGGGCCCTGGCTGTCGGTGCCCGGGCTGAGGAACGCTACGGGGTCAAGGCCTCAGCTATGGCCGCTGACGACGGCATCGTGCTGCGCATCCCTGCTATGGAGGCCGAACCGCCCGGGGCTGACCTCTTCATCTTTGACCCGGCCGAGCTCGAAGACATCGTGACCGAGCGGGTGGGTAACTCTGCCCTCTTTGCCTCCCGCTTCCGCGAGAACGCCGCCCGCGCCCTGCTGCTACCCCGCAAGGATCCGGGCCGACGCACTCCCCTGTGGCAGCAGCGCCAGCGCTCCGCCCAGCTCCTGGATGTGGCCCGCAAGTACCCCACCTTCCCCCTACTGCTGGAGACCGCCCGCGAGTGCCTGCAGGACGTCTACGACCTGCCTGCCCTGACCGCCCTGCACAAGGACCTCGACGCCAAAAAGGTGCGCATCAGTGAGGTGGAAACCGAAACCCCCTCCCCCTTCGCCCGCACCCTGCTCTTTGGCTATGTGGCCCAGTTCCTCTATGACGGGGATTCCCCCCTGGCTGAGCGCCGCGCTGCTGCCCTAGCGCTGGACCCTGCCCTGCTAGCTGAACTGCTCGGCAAGGACGAGCTGCGCGAACTGCTCGATGTTGAGGTGATCCGTTCCACCGAGGCCCGTCTACAGCGCACCGCGACGGGCTACCGCCTGCGCGGGGTGGAGGGAGCCGCCGACCTGCTGCGCCTGCTCGGCCCGCTCACCGCCGCCGAGGCAGCCCAGCGCCTGCGGGTGCTCCTGGATCAGGGCACCGGTGGGGACGCGGGGGCGGACGCCGGTCAGGACGCCAGCGTCCCGGCTGCCGAGGCCGAGGCAGGTCAGCCGGGTGAGCGCGTCCTCACCGAAGCCGAAGCCACCGACCACCTTGAGGCCCTGGTGAAAGCCGGGCGGGCCCTGCGCTTCCGCCTGCACGGGCGGGAACTCTACGCCGCCATTGAGGACGCCGCCCGCCTGCGCGATGCCCTGGGCGTGCCCCTGCCGATTGGGGTCCCCCTGGCCTTCCTGGAGCCGGTCGAGGCTCCCCTGGTTGACCTAGTCGCCCGCTACGCCCGTACCCACGCCCCCTTTACCGCTGCCCAGGCCGCTGCCGCCCTCTCCCTGGGCGTCTCGGTGGTCGATACCGCCCTGCGTACCCTGGCAGCAGACCGGCGGGTTATCTCCGGTGAGTTCCTGCCCGAAGAACTCCGTGCTGAGTTGGCCACCGCCCGTACCGGCTCCACCGACCCCGCTTACTTGGCCGGAACCGAGTGGGTGGACGCCTCCGTCCTACGCACCCTCCGCGCCCGCTCCCTGGCGGCCCTACGCGCCGATGTCGAACCCGTTGCCCCCGGCACCTACGCCCGCTTCCTGCCGCCCTGGCAGAACGTAGGCTCCTGGCAGGTCACCGAAACCACCGCCGCCCCCGGTACCTTCGGGGCACCGGCCCAGCCCATCAGCGTCCGCCGGGACGAAAGCGCCATGCTCAGCGGCTACGACGGCCTGCTCACCGTAATCGACCAGCTCGCCGGGGTGCGGGTGCCCGCCTCAGCCCTCGAACCCCTGATTCTCAAGGCCCGTATCAGCGACTACACCCCCGCCCTGCTCGACTCAGCCATGAGCGCCGGGGACGTCATCTGGACGGGCGCCGGGCAGCTCGCCGGGGACGACGGCTGGGTCGCCCTGCACCTGGGCGAAACCGCAGCCCTGACCCTGCCCGATGAGGTAGAACGCGCCGAGGCGCTCGCCGCTCTGGGGGCCCTTGAAAACACCCTCTATGAGTTACTGACCGGCGGGCTCTTCTTCAGCCAGATTCAGACCCAGCTCGCCGCCCTGGCCACCTCGCTAGGCAACACGCTCCCGAGCACCCAAGAGATTTCAACCGCCCTCTGGAACCTGGTCTGGGCCGGGCTAGTCACCGGCGATACCTTCGCTCCGGTGCGGGCCCTGATAACGGGTGGAGCATCGGCCCACAAGGTGGCCGCCCCCGCCCCCCGGGCCCGTTCCGTGGGAATGCGGCGGGGCACCTCCCGCCTCTCTGCCTCCCGCCTGGGGGTGGGCGTGGGCCGGGCCCCGACGCTATCTGCCCAGGTCGCCCCCATCAATGGCGGACGCTGGGCCCGTATCGAAGCCGAACCGCTCGACACCACCGTGGCAGCTGCCGCCCGCGCCGAACTGCTCATGGACCGCTACGGGGTGCTCACCCGCGGGGCTGTCACAGTTGAAGACACCCCCGGTGGCTTCGCCGGAGTCTACCGGGTGCTTTCTGCCGCTGAAGAAAAGGGCCTGGCCCGCCGCGGCTACTTCATTGAAGGGCTGGGGGCCGCCCAGTTCTCGAGCTCTTCCACCGTCGATAGACTCCGGGCGGCGGACGACACCACCGCCGTAGAGAACGAGGGGCAGGACGCCGCACCCGGCGCGTCCGCCTACACCCCGGTGCGCCGCACCCGCCACTCGGTGACTCTGCTCGCTGCCACCGACCCCGCCAACCCCTACGGGGCCACCCTGCCCTGGCCCGCCTCCGTGGCCTGGGACAGTAACCGCACCCCCATCAAGCACAAACCGGGGCGCAAGGCCGGGGCCGTCGTTATCCTGGTTGACGGGGAGCTGACCTTCTACCTGGAACGCGGTGGCAAAACCCTGCTGCCCTTTACCGACCGAGCTGACCGGGTCGAGGTGTCCGCACCCCTGATTGGCCAGCTGGTGCGCGCCGGAGTAGCCGACAAAATCGTCATCGAAACCGCAGGCGGGGTAGATGTGCTCAGCACACCTGGCCCCTTACCCCCTGCTCCCGACCAACCGGACGCAGCGGCAGCAGGCGGCGAGCACCCCGTCATCACCCTGCGCCGGGCCCTGCTGGCCGCAGGTTTCTACGCCACCCCGCGCGGCCTGCGTATGCGGAAGGACTACTCCTAAAAACAGCAGAACCTCCCTTGCGTGGGGCAAGGGAGGTTCTGGGTGCCTAGGGCCTGTCATCGATTAGGCGGTGAGGTCGTACTCCACACCCTCGTAGCCAGCGCGGAAGGCGCGGACGCTGCGGGTAAGGTGCACGTAGAAAGCACCGAGAGACATCACAAGCATCATGACCATAACAACCATGAGTGCGGTAAAGAGCAGATTCATTGTTCTGACCTCCATCTAGGGGGCAGGCGGCTGGGAGACCGCCTAAGGAGTCAGGGCCTACTCTAGCAACATCGCATGAGCCTGCCCTTTGTATTGAGTTAGTGCTAGGCCATAAACTTCAACGGTGAAGCATGACGTGAAACGACTATACACCCTTTCAGCAGGTGGCACGCAAGTTTTACGGCGAATCTGGTCTACACTGTGAGCAGAAGGGCGCGCAGGGCGTCATAGATAAGTCATATTAGATAGATCACATTTTGATACCACGGAGGAGTGCCTAGCAGTGCCTGAAGGAGATACCGTATGGCGGCAGGCCCGCTCACTCCACCGCGCTCTTGCCGGTAGAACAACCCACACTACAGATTTCCGCTACCCCCAAGTTGCCAACGTCAACCTAGCGGGTCAGCCTATTCACGGGGCCCTGGCCCGGGGTAAGCATATTCTGCTGCGTATCGGTGAGATGACCGTGCACTCCCACCTGAAGATGGACGGCATCTGGCACCTTTACGGGCTGGATGCGGACGGCTCACGAGAGAAGTGGCGGCGGCCGTCCGAGCAGGTGCGGGCTCTGATTCAGGCTAACGCAAGGCTTGATAGCGACGGGCAGGTAGTGCCCGGCAGCCACCCGGTCGAAGCCGTGGGCTTTACCCTGGGGCTATTTGAGGTTTTCCCCACCAGTCAGGAGGCTGACCGCCTATCCTACCTGGGCCCCGACCTGCTTGGCCCCGATTGGTCGCTTGAGAGCGCGGTAGCTAACCTAGCTGCCCGGCCGGAGCGCCCCCTGGGGGTAGCCCTGCTCGACCAGAAGAACCTGGCCGGTATCGGCACCATCTACCGGGCTGAGACCTGTTTTCTCGCGGGGCTTGACCCGCGCACCCCGGTGGGGGCAGTGCCCGATATAGCTGCCGTTGTCTCGATTGCCCGCCTGCTGCTGGATGCTAACCGCGGGCGTCCGCACCGGGTCACCCACACCAGTGCCGAGCCGCTCTGGTGCTACGGGCGGGAGGGTCGCCCCTGCTACCGCTGCGGGGAAACCATCATCAAGGAAGACCTTTCAGAAACCGGCACCGGCGCCGACCGCTACACAGCGGGCCACCTGTACGCCCGCGAGGAAGACACCGACCGCATTAGCTTCCGCTGCCCCGGCTGCCAGGAGCTGCCAGGAGCTGCCAGGAGCTGCCAAGAGCTGCCAGGAGCTGCCAGACTAAGTTTCCGCGCGCCGCGGGAGTAAACTACTCACCATGACCACCACCACTTTTACTCCCACCTACACCCCGGATGCCGCCCTGCAAGAAGCGCTAGCCGCCCGTTTTCTGCGCTATTCGGCGATCTCTAGCCAGTCGGACGCCTCAGCATCGGTCGTGCCCACCAGCCAGGGACAGTGGGAGCTGGCCCGCCTGCTCAAGGACGAACTCACGGCAGCCGGTGCCCACAACGTGCATCTGAGCGACACCTGCGTGCTGACCGCCCGCATTCCCTCCACCCTGCCCGCGGGCACCGAAGCCCCTGCCATCGGCTTCTGCACCCACCTCGATACAGTTGATGTCAACCTCTCCCCCGATGTGCACGCCCGCATCATCGACTACACCGGCGGGGACATCTGCCTCAACGCCGACCTCGATATCTGGCTGCGTGAGGCCGAGCACCCCGAAATCACCCGCTACACGGGCCAGCGCATCATCGTCACCGACGGCACCAGCGTGCTGGGAGCGGACGACAAGGCCGGGATCGCCTCGGTCATGGAAGCAGCCGTGCGCCTCTTAGCTGCGGACGCGGACGCCGCCGGGCAGGCGGGTGCCCAGGGGCAGGGAAGCGGAGCAGGTGCGTCCGCCCATCCCGATATCTACCTCTCCTTTGTGCCGGATGAAGAAATCGGCCTGCTGGGCGTGCGCACCATGGACCTGGCGCACTTCCCCGTGGATTATGCCTACACCCTGGACTGCTGCGAACTGGGTGAGCTGGTCGAGGCTACCTTCAATGCCGGGCATGCCCGTCTGCACGTTGAGGGCGTGACCGCCCACCCCATGAACTCCAAGGGCAACCTGGTCAACCCGATTCTGGTGGCCCACGACTTTGTGGCGGCCCTCGACCGCACCCAGACCCCCGAGCACACCGAGGGGCGCGAGGGCTACCTCTGGGTCAACGGGATGGCGGGCAACCAGGCCACCGCAACCGTCGATATCAGCATCCGCGACCACGACCGAGCCGGCTACGAGGCCAAAAAGGACTTCCTGCGCGACCTAGCTGAGCGGACGGCAGAAGCCAACCCGCGGACGTCCGTGCAGCTGGATATCTCAGATATCTACAGCAACCTTGAGGACGCCAAAACCAGCGCCAACGCTGTGGCAGCCGAGCGTCTGCGCGCCGCCTTCACCCGGCTGGGTATCGAGCCCATCAACCTGGCCATGCGCGGGGGCACCGACGGCTCTTACCTCTCCACCCAGGGAATCTACACCCCCAACTTCTTCACGGGGGCGCACAACTTCCACTCCAACTGCGAGTTCCTGCCCCTGCCCGCCTTTGAGGCCAGCTACCGGGTGGTGCGGGAGCTGATGGCTGGTTAGGGCTCTGCGATAATAGAGCCCATGCGCCGAATCAACCGCCACCTTGCTCCCAAGCCCCTGCCCCAGCGCAACGGGATTGACGCCGTCTCTTTTGTGCTGCCCGACGCAGGCAATCCCGAGGACGACATTCTTGGCGCAAGCACGGTGCTGGATTATCTGGTGGCCCGCTTCTACCCTCACGAGCGTTCCCTCTTCACCTCCCGCTTTGAGCGCGATGAGGTCAAGGACGCCAACGGGCAGGCGGTTGCCCCCGATGCGCCTTTGACGGGGCAAAAGATCTGGTACTACCGGGAACTGGGGGTTGAAAAGCCCGTCCCCTTTGACATGCCGGTGCTCTACGAGGACGAGTGGGTTTTGGCCATCGATAAGCCCCATTTCCTGCCCACCACCCCCAACGGCTCCTTTGTCGCTCACACGGCCCTGACCCAGCTGCGGGTGCGGGAGAACAACCCCGATCTGATTCCGATTCACCGCCTGGATAGGGCAACTGCCGGGGTGGTTCTTTTTGCCAAGACGCCTGAGGCCCGTGCCCCCTTTCAAACCATGTTCCAGCGGCGCGAACCCACCAAGACCTACGAGGCCGTCGCGGCCCCTATCGCCGGGCTGGGGGTGGGTGAAAGCCTGACGGTGCGCTCGCGCATTGATAACCAGCACGGGGCTATGCAGGTAGCCCACACCGATGTTGAACTTCTACCCGGTGACACCGGCCCCCTGCCGGTAGAGACCAGGGCTGAGCGGCGCGAGCGCCGCCGCTTGGGGGCGTCCTTTGAGGGGCTGAATGCCCAGTCACGTATTACCTGCCTGACGGTGTTTGAGGTGGCGGACGGCGTCCTACCCGCTGTATCTGAAGCCAACCCGGCCCTGCCCCTGCCACAGGCGGGCACGCCCCTGGCCCACTATCTTTTGGAGCCGCATACCGGCAAGACCCATCAGCTGCGGGTGCACCTGGCGGCAGCCGGGGCCCCGATTGTGGGGGATGTGGTCTACCCTGCCGTCCTGCCCATCGCCGAGGACGAGCCCGCCCTGCCCCTGCAGCTGCTGGCCAGGTCGCTGACCTTCCCCCACCCCTTCGCCGGGCAGACCGTGACGGTGCGGAGCGGGCGGAGGCTAGGCCTTGTCGAGCAGGTCCCTGCTACGGGCGAAGTCAGACCATTGATCTGAGGCAGGTAGTGCTATGAGGTCACGACTGCTCATTACCACGAGGGTGGCGCAGAAGCAGGTGATCGTAAAGAAAATCGCAGTAGCGGAAAGGCCAGCTAGGCCCAGGCCCCATCCGGCAAGCGCCGGGGCCAAGGAAGCAAGGCCGACAGACCCGAAACCAATGAGGGACTGAACCCGCCCCAAGATGTCGTTGGGAGTAATGAGGGTTAAAAAGCCCAAAAGGCCGGCATTGAGGGTTGGTATGACGAGGGCAGCGAGAGCTAACGTGAAAGCTACCCAGCCGATTCCGGGGAGCCAGGGAAGCAGCCCCAGACAGATAGTAAACATTAGGAAACCGGTGATCAGGACACGCCCGGTGGGGAGTTTCTGAACAAGATAGCCTGCACAAAGAGCTCCGACCATCATGGAGGCTGAGACCGTAGCCATCAAAGCACCTAGAGCTACGGGGCTTGTTCCGGTTTGGGTGTAGCTGAGGGTGAGGGTCATGAGGGTCCCGCTAATGCTGAAGTTCAGCAGGCAAATAGCGCAGGCCAAAACGACAAGTAAGCGACGTTGGAGTAGCCAGGCACCCCCTTCTAGGAAATCATTAAGGGCGCTACGGGCGGAGAAGCGAGAAGGCTTAGCACCCTGCGGCGCGTAGCTACCTGTCATGGCCCAGGTGGTAGCTAAAGAGATGATCTGACCTAGAAGCTGAGCTAAGGGCGGGTAGGCAAGACCGACGGCCAAGAGAGCGCCGCCGGCGGGACCACCGCCGAGACCGACAGCTGCGTCCCTCCCCTGATTGATAGCGATTGCCCGAGGAAGGTCCGTTTCGGGCACCACCTCTTTAATCATGGCGTCAGAGGCTTCTGCCAGCAGAGATGAGCGGAGCCGATCTCCCAGAGCCAAGGCACTGAGGGTGCCGACAGTGGCGGTGCCGGTCAACAGGAGGGCAAGGAAAATGACCTGAGCCAAGATACCTAGGAAACAGGAAAGAAGTCTAAGCCTACGCCGGTCGTGTCGGTCTGCAAGGACACCGCCGGGCAGGGTTCCCATAACCTGCCCCATCCCCTGGAAAAGAGCAACCGTTCCGGCTGTCGTTGGTGAGCCGGTAACCGCCAGGGTAATCAGAGGAAAAGCGAAGTTGCCTATACTGGTGCCCAGGTCAAGGAAGAGGTCGCCGCTGAACCAGAGGCGGTACTCGCGGTTGCGCCAGAGGGATGAGGTATGCGATGTCATAGCCACACCCTAACTTAAGCAAGAATTATTGCGCAATATATATTGCGCAATAATTTTTGAGGAAACACCCAATATTTCCTAGACTGACCCCATGACCACACCGGAGCAGCCCCCCAAACCCACCACCGTCCGAACTCAAATGCGGGCCTTAGCCCACCCCGTCCGCGTCCGCATCGTCACCACCCTAGCTAGGCTTACCTACGCCCGCGCCACAGACCTAGCCCGCGAATTAGACCTGCCCCCTAACGCCCTCAGCTACCACCTGCGAGCCCTTGCCAAAGGTGGCATTATCACCGAAGCCCCCGAGCAGGCCCGCGACAAGCGCGACAGAGTATGGCAGCTCACCACCCGCGAGGGCTTCACTCTCGACGCCCAAACAGCAACCACCGAGGACGCGGCCCTCTCCCTAGGGCTCATCAATGCCCAGCTTGACCACGCCAAAAACACCTGGCAGCTGGCACTCAATTCCGCCAGCACAGACCAACCTCTACTGGTACCTGCCAAAGGTTCAGCCCTACTCGTCTCCCAGCTACAGCTCACCCCTGAGCAGGCCGAAGAGCTCAGACAAAAAATCTCTCACCTCATCGACAGCTACGAGACCCAAGGGAAACAAACCGCCAACACTCAGAGCTACGACTTCCTATTTTCCCTGGCCTCCACCAGCGCTCCCCCACCAGCCGAGGAACAATGAGCCGCCGAATGTGACGCCTTTTCCCGAATGTCGGGAGTAAGCCCACCCGCTCGGGAATAAGAGGCACATTCGGCCCGGGACTTTGAAGCTACTCGGCCACAGGCGCAGGGGCACCTTTTTCTACTGACTCAGCGCTCCTGGCCGGTAGCAGCTGCAGGCCGCGCACCACCAGGTAGATAGCCACCAGCAGCCAGAGGCCAGCCAACACCCAGGCCACCTGGTATATCGTCACGAAGGCCAGCACCGCCGAAGTCGCCACCAGGCCAATCGGCCCAGCCACCTGGCTAATAGCCATAAAGATTGAGAAAGACCGGCCGCGAATCTGCTCGGGTACGCCCTCAGTCACCAGCAGGGTCTGCAGGGGGTTCATAATACCCCCGCCCAAGCCAGAAATCCCCAAGCCCACGATGGCTAACCAGGAAGTTTCGAGCAAGGCCATGCCAAAGAAGGCCAGGGTATAGAAGACCATACCCACCACCCAGGCCCGGCGGGGAAAGGGAATAATCTTCCCCGCCACTATACTGGTCACCATCATGCCCACGGCAAAGGCAGACATGGACGCCCCGTACAGCCCCGGCTGGTTAATCCCCTGGAAGTGGGCAGGCAGAAGCACCATCAGGTAGGGCATAACCAGGGCCATGGACAGCAGGGAATCCAGAGCCAGCAGGCGAATGACCGGGTAGCTCAGAGCCTTCTTCCAGCCCGCAAAACCCTTGAAGGGGTCCCCGGCAGGGATTTCAGGAGAGGACGCCGGGGCGTCGGCTTGCCCGTCCTCACCCGGCTGGGCGGGGGCGTCCTGCCCCTCGTTACGGACGCCCACCCCTGCCTTCTGCAGGCGCAGGGAGGCGGTCAGCGCGGCGGCGAGCAGAGAGCAAGCAGCCGTAATCCACAGAACCTGCTCAATGGGCAGGGCCGTCATCAGCACACCGGCTACAGCCGGGCCCACTAGGAAGCTGACCCCGCTCAGGGCCTGGTTCCAGCCAGAAATCTGGGCAACTTTCTTGCCCGAAGTCGCAGCCACATCACCCACCAGGGCGGCGCGGGCACTCATACCCGGAATATCACCCACCGCACCCAAAATACCGATGATGATGAACCAGCTCAGCGTCAGCCCAAAAACCATATCAACCGCAATCACGGCCACCACCGACAGGCCCGAAATAATATCCGAAATCACCGACACCGGCTTACGACCCAGACTATCGACCAAGTTGCCCCCAAAATAGGCAAAAACCAGCGACGGCACCGCAATCGCAGCAGCCACGATACCCGCCGCAGCCGGGCTGCCAGTGCGTTCCAGCACCAGCCAGGGCCACACAATACCGGCAATAGAATTGCCCAGCATCGACAGGGCAGCAGATGATAAATAAACCCAGACGGCAGAAACCCGCCCAGCAGAAGAAGAGGTGTGCATACACCATACTTTAGCAGAAGCACCCTGCCACCGAATGTGACACCTTTTCCCGAATGTCGGGAGTAAGCCCACCCGCTCGGGAATAAGAGGCACATTCGGCACAGACGCACTAACCCACCCAGCCGGTAAACTAAAAACCGGCCCACACCACCGCCCACCGATGCGCCTAGGAAAGAAACGCCATGCACCCCAAGCACCTGCAGCACTCACCCGACCAGCTCGCAGCGCTCACCGCCGAGCACCGCCACACCCTGGGGCAGCGGGCAGGCACAGCAGCCCACTCCGTCACGCGGCTCTTCGGGCACCGGGTCGCAGGCGTCCCCGGCACCCTGCTAGGGCGCACCCTCCACCCCGACACCCGCCGCCGCAGCCAGCGGCGCGGCGAATGGCACTACTGGTGGCAGGCCCACCTACTCGACAACCTCGTCGATGCAGGCTTCCGCCAACTCACCGCCCCCGACGGGCAGAGCCAGGCACAAGCGTCCCTGCGCCAGGCCCGCGCGGTACTGCGCGGCATCCAGATGCGCAACCTCGGCTCCTACCCCAACTCCTTCTACGACGACATGGCCTGGCTGACCCTGGCCTGCGAGCGCCTCAACCGGCTGGCGCTCGCGGTGGAGGGCAACGGGGATTCTGCGGCCCAGGACGCCGCCACCCGGCTGTACCGGGAGCTGGCAGCTGCCTGCACCCCTGAGGTGGGTGGGGGTGCCTTCTGGTCGAAGGACCACGATTTTAAGAACACCCCGGCGACCGCTCCCATTGCCCTGGCTCTCACGCGGGCCCACCGGTATGACGAGGCTGCTGCCCTGTTGAACTGGCTGCACGCCAACCTCTTTGATGCCGAGCGCGGCCTCTACCTGGACGGGGTCAAGATAGCCGGGCGCGGGAATCGTGCCGAGATTTCCTCGGTGGAGCGAGGCCTTTACACCTATAACCAGGGGCCGGTTCTCGCGGCCTATCTGGCGGTGCTTGATGCCGGTAAGTCTGAGCTGCTGACGGTTGACCCGGCTGAGCATATCGCCGAGGTTTTAGCCGGTATTGACCGGGAGTTTGGCCGAGATTTTGAGGTGTCAGAGGCAGAAGCTCTGCGGGTTCTAGCGACCCAGGGCGGCGGGGACGGCGGACTTTTTACCGGTATTTTGGTGCGCTATCTTGCCGAGGTTGCCACTCACGCTGCCCTGCCGCAGGGCGTGCGGGAGCAGGCGCGGGATTTCGTCCTTGCAACCGCCGAGCTCTTGTGGGACGGACGCCGCGAGTTCGACCCCGACCTGCCCATGAACGAGCTCGGCATCGACCCGACCGAGATCCGCGGTGAGGCTGTCGCACTCTTTTCGCCCGATGTCACCCGGCATATTTCTGAGGTGCTCAAGCCCGCCCAGCCGGTTGATCTTTCGACCCAGCTCCAGGCCTGGATGGTGCTAGAAGCGGCGGCGCGGGTTTTCTAGGGCGGGCTGCCCTAACCTTCGGCCAGGTGCTCGGCTAGGGCGTCAAGTTCGGCTTTGAGGGCCAGGGCGTCGAGGCCCTCGACCGCGCAGGCGGCGTAGATGGCCCCGGGGACGGACGCCGCGCGTCCTCTCAGCTCCTGCCCGGCAGGGGTGAGACTGATGAGGGTACGACGCTCGTCGCGGGTGTCGCGGGTCTTGGCCAGCAGGCCGTGGTCGATCAGGCGCTTGATGAGTGGGGTTAGGGTGCCACTGTCGAGGTCGAGGCGGGCGGCAAGTTCTTTCATCCCTAGCCCGTCGGGATTCTCCCACATGACCAGCATGACCAGGTACTGGGGGTAGGTCAGGCCTAGCTCCCCCAGGTGCTGCTGGTAGGCGCGGGTGACGGCCCGGCTGGAGCGGTAGAGGGAGAAGCAGAGCTGGTTGTCGAGGGCGAGGCTGCTGTCTTGGTTCATTCCACCCAGTATAGGTTGTGGGCAAGCTCCTAGTTAACAATTGGATTGTGTACAATTTAATTGTGTAATCTTATTTTTAGAGACAGAACCGAAAGGAAAACCCATGGAACCCCTCTACACCACCGAAGCCCTGGCCACCGGCGAAGGCCGTAACGGCCACGTCCGCACCGTTGACGGCGCTTTTGACGCCAATCTTGCCATTCCCGTTGAGATGGGCGGCTCCGGCAAGGGCCTGAACCCTGAGCAGCTCTTTGCCTCCGGCTACGCCGCTTGCTTCCACTCTGCCCTGCAGATGGTTGCCCGCATGCAGAAGAAGAATATCGAGGGCTCGTCTGTAGGGGCTAAGGTCTCCATCGGCAAGCAGGGCGAGGGCTTTGGCCTGGCTGTTGAGCTTGAGGTCGTCATCCCTGAGCTACCCCAGGACGAGGCCCAGGCGCTGGCCGACGCAGCCCACCAGGTCTGCCCCTACTCCAACGCCACCCGCGGCAACATCCCCGTGACCGTGACCGTCTCCGACGACTAAACTCGCACCCCACACTCGCACCAAATGCCGCCGAAAGCTTCATAGGTATGTGCTTCCTGCATACCTATGAAGCTTTCGCTTGCCCTCAAGGAGCGGGACCACAGCGTCCTTCCACACTCACCCGGTAGACTTGTTCCCGTGCTCAATACCGAATTTTCTGATTCCACTTTTTCTTTTGAACTGGGCAACCGCCTGACCGATACCGCCCAGCCCACCGGCAAGCAGGTGGAGGCCAACGGCGGCGCCTTCCAGGGGCGCACCGGCGTCATTCACACCCCGCACGGCGATATTGCCACCCCCGCCTTCACCCCGGTGGGTACCAAGGCAACCGTCAAGGCCGTGCTGCCCGAGGCTATGAAAGACTTAGGCGCCCAGGCCCTGCTGGCCAACGCCTACCACCTCTACCTGCAGCCGGGGCCGGACGTCCTCGACGCCGCAGGCGGTCTGGGTAAGTTCATGAACTGGGACGGCCCCACCTTCACCGACTCCGGGGGCTTCCAGGTGATGAGCCTGGGTTCCGGCTTCAAGAAGGTCATCGACATGGGCACCGTGGCAGGGGCTACCGGCGCGGACGGCCGCCCCATCGGTGACGACGACGTGGCGGTTGGCAAGGAGCGCATGGCCCACGTGGATGATGACGGGGTCAACTTTAAGTCCCATATCAACGGCGATATTCACCGTTTTACCCCCGAGGTATCCATGCAGGTGCAGCACCAGATTGGCGCTGACATCATGTTTGCTTTCGATGAGCTGACCACCCTCTATAATTCCCGCGCCTACCAGGAAGAGGCGCTAGAGCGCACCCGCCTGTGGGCCCTGCGCTGTATTGCTGAGCACCAGCGTCTAACCGCTGAGCGGGTGGGCAAGCCCTACCAGGCCCTTTTTGGTGTGATACAGGGAGCCCAGTACGAGGACCTGCGCCGCAAGGCCTGCCGCGACCTGGGCGCTATGCCCTTTGACGGCTTTGGCCTGGGCGGGGCACTCGAAAAGGAAAACCTGGGCACTATTGTGCGCTGGTGCAACGAGGAGCTGCCCGAGAGCAAGCCCCGCCACCTGCTGGGCATTTCGGAGCCCGATGACATCTTCACCGGCATTGAAAACGGCGTCGACACCTTCGACTGTGTCTCCCCCACCCGCGTGGCCCGCAACGCGGCGGTCTACACCCCCGATGGCCGCTTCAACCTGACCAATGCCCGCTACCGCACCGACTTCTCCCCCATTTTCGAGGGCTGCGACTGCTACACCTGCACCCACTACACCCGCGCCTACCTGCACCACCTCTTCAAGGCCGACGAGCGCCTCTCAGCCACCCTGGCCTCGATTCACAATGAGCGTTTTATTGTGAAGATGGTGGACGACGCCCGCACGGCCATCGACTCCGGGGAATATTTTGACTACCGCGATGAGTTCTTGGGTAAGTACTACGCCAAGAAGGTTGCCCAGCAAAAGGCCCAGGAGGAAGCCGCCGCGCGCAAGGCCGCTAAGGACGCCGAGCGGGCGGCTGCTGCCCAGGCCCGTTGGGAGGCCAATATGAAGGCAAAGGCTGAGTCCGAGGCCCGCCGGGCAGCCGAGAAGTCGGCCCGGGGGCAGGAGGGCGGGGCGGACGCGTCCGCGCAGGCTGAGAGCAACCAGCCTGAAACCGACCAGGCCGACACCACCAAGCCCACCAGCGACGAGAAGTAGAGCATGAACGACTTTAAGATTGACGACCTCAAACCCGAGGAAACCATCACCTACCGCCACGAGTTCGCGGCGACCCCGCAGCAGGTCTTTGAGGCCTTCACCAACCCCACTCTCTTTATCAAGTGGTTTGGCCCTACCGATTGGAAGATTATTCCCAACACCCTGACCCTGGAACCGGTCATTGGCGGCCGCAAGCAGTTCGTGATGCGCCACAAGGATCAGGCCAAGTTCCAGGCCCCCATGTACATGCGGTTTGTGACCCTGGCTGAGCCCCACACCATCGAGTACCGGGAGGCCCTGCCCACCCCGTCGGGCCAGCCCTCAGACACCCTGATTGGCCTGCGCCTTGAATTCGAGGCGGGCACCGCGGTAACCGAGGACGGCGTCGGCGAGGGTACGATTGTAAAGCTCACTCAGGGCCCCCTGCCCGCCGGTGTGCACGAGCAGACCCTGGCTTCCTGGCAGGGCTCCTTCGGCAAGCTCGCCAAACTGCTCGCACGCTAAGCGCCCTCGTCCTCTATACCCCCACAAAAGTACACATGCCTGTCACTTTTCACAGGGCATGTGCACTTTTTAAAGGGCATCTACGATCTTAGGCCACCAGCTGCTCCCGCTGTTCGGCGCTCAGGCGCACCAGGGAGCCGGTCTCGATATTGAAGAAGGCCAGAGTTGTGCTGGCTGACACGCAGTGGACGCCGGTCACCGGGTCATACAGCTCGTAGGCAACCACCAGCGAGGCTGCCGTCACCTTACTGACCTGCATCTGCACCCGCACCGGCACCCCGCGGTAGGCCAGGGGGCTGCGGTACTTAACGTGGTTTTCAGCAACCAGGGCCTGGGTGCCGGCAGGCAGGGTCTCAAAGAGGGGTAGTTGGGCGGACGCCCGCCCCGGCTTTCCCACGGCGGCCTCCCCTACCAGCGGGGCAGGTTCACCGGAGGAGGGCGGGGGCCCAAAGAGGGCCACGCGGGCTTCTTCGAGCACCTGCATCATGGTCACGTTGTTGACGTGGCCGTAGGCGTCCATGTCACCCCAGCGTAGGGGAACCTCAACGGTGTAGGTCGTAGCCATATCTAGCCCTACTCCCCCCGGTGGCGTGCCACGGCGGCGTCCGCCTCGGCGAAGGCGTCCTCGTGCCCGGTGTGCACGCGCTTGACCACGCCGAAGTAAATCATGGTCAGAATCAGGAAGTAGGCGATACCCATGGTCGCCGGAGCAGCGTTGCCGGTGCGGGCGAAAAGGGCCGCCCAGATGGCCAGCAGCAGGAAGATACCCAGACCCGCGGTAACCCGCCCGCCCCACATGCGGAAAGCCGAAGAGTTACCCTCAACCCCCTTGAAGGCGATGTAGGCCAGCAGAATCAGAACCCAGACGGTGAGGGCGCAGACCATGGTTAGAGTCATCATCAGACCAAAGGCCTGGCCGGGCAGGAAGAGGGCCAGTAGAATCGCCAGCACCACGCCCGAGGTGGAGGCCCACATGGCCAGTACGGGAATACCGCCACCGCTGACGCGGGCCAGGGGCGCAGGTGCCATCTTCTCGCTCGCCAGAGAGTGCAGCAGGCGGGTGCCCGCGTAAAGGTTGGCGTTGGCGGCAGATAGGGCAGCAACCAGAATAATGAAGTTGGTGATAGAGGCAATGGCCGGAACACCGATTTCTGAGAAGACCAGCACAAAGGGGGAGGCTTCAACGGAGCCGTCGAGCTGGGCGGCTGACTGCCAGGGAATAATCGATACCACGATGAAGAGGGCGACCACATAGATAGTAGCCAGGCGCCACATGTTGGCCTTGGTCGAGGCCCGTACTGAGCGCACCGGGTCCTTGGCTTCAGCAGCGGAGATGGAGAGCATTTCGATACCGCCGAAGGAGAACATGACCACCGCGAGCGAGAGCCAGACCCCGTGGAAGCCGGTGGGCATGAAGCCGCCGTCGTTGGTGAGGTTGGCGATGCCGGTGGCCTCGTGGCCGGGGAAGCCCACAAAGACCAGGGCCAGACCCACCAGCATGAAGAGCAGCAGGGCGATGACCTTGATGGAGGACAGGAAGAACTCCATAGTGCCAAAGTACTTGACCGAACGGATGTTCAGCAGCACGATTACCGCGCCAAAGAGCACGATACCCACCCACAGGGGCAGGGAGGGCCACCAGTACTGCAGGTAGGTGGCAACCGCGACCAGCTCAATACCGGTGATAATGGCGGTGACGGTCCAGTAGGCCCAGCGGGTCAGGTAGCCGGCGTAGGGGCCCAGGTAGCGGCCAGCGATGGAGCCGAAGCCACCGCGCACCGGGTAGCGCACGGCCATTTCGCCGGTAGAGGCGGCGATAATGGCGGCGACCAGGGAGCCGATAGCGTAGGCCAAAATGACGGCCGGGCCCGCCAGGGCGATAGCGCCCGAGGAGCCCAAAAAGAGGCCGGTGCCCAGGGCCGAGCCCAGCACAATCATGGTCATCTGCCCGTGTGTGAGTGAGCGTTTGAGGGTGGTCGCCTGGGCCTGCCCCTGCGATGGTGTGTGTGCCACGGTAAGCCTTACTGTGAGAAAACGTCGTGTGCGGTAGCGGTGTTAATGCGCGGACGCCGGTGCGCTGCTCCCCTGCCGGGCGGCGGGGAGCGGGCTACCGGCGTCCTTGTGTAGACCTGCTACTGATTTTAGCGCTGTTTGGTGTCGTCGACGACGGGCACCTGGGTAGTGACGGTGCGGACCTCGTCAAAGGCGTCGTCTGAGGTGCTGATGTTCTTGTTAACACCGGCGAAGTAGATGACGGTGATCAGGCCGAAGAAGCCCAGGCCCACGAAGATGGAGGGGAGCATGGAGCCGCCGGCGAAGAACATAGCGATGAAGGTGGCAATCACGCCGGTCAGGCCAAGCGCTGCGGTGGCGGAGCCGCCGAAGACACGGAAGGGGGAGGCGTCGCCTTCGACCTTCTTGTAGGCCATGTAAGACAGCAGAATCATGGACCAGACCACCAGCACGCAGACGGTCACCAGGGCCATCATGTAGCCGAAGATTCCGCCGACGTCCGAGATGGCCATCACCATGGCAACCACGGCACCCAGGGATGAGACGGTCAATGCCAGGGCGGGAATACCCGAAGAACTGGTGCGGGAGAGCACCTTGGGTGCCATACCCTCGTGGCCCAGGGCGTGCAACAGGCGGGTAGCGGCGTAGAGGGCGGCATTAGCGCCGGAGAGGGCTGCGGTCATCAGGATGAAGTTGGTGATACCGCCGATATAGGGGATACCCAGTTCGGTGAAGACCATAACGAAGGGGGAGCCTTCGATATCCTTGCCCAGGGTGGCGGCGCTGGTCCAGGGGATGATGGCGACCACGATGAAGAGGGAGAGCACGTAGAAAGTAGCCAGGCGCCACATCATAGCCTTAGCCGAGGAGCGCACGGAGCGGACCGGATCCTTGGCTTCTGCCGCTGAAATGGAGATCAGCTCGATACCGCCGAAGGAGAACATGACCACGGCCAGGGCAATCCAGATGGAGGAGAGGCCGTTGGGCATGAAGCCACCGTGGGCGGTGATGTTAGAGACGCCGGTGGCGTCCTGACCGGGTAGGCCGAAGAAGACCAGGGCCAGGCCGAAGATGATGAAGAGGACGACCGCGCTCACCTTGATCGAGGACAGGAAGAATTCCACCACGCCGAAGGACTTGACGCTGGTCAGATTGAGCACGAAGATCGCACCGCCCGCGATAAGTACCCAGATCCAGAGGGGGACGTTGGGGTACCAGTAGGCCATGTAGGCGCCAACGGCTACGACCTCGGCACCGGCCAGGGTTACGGTGGTCATCCAGTAGGCCCAGCGGGTCAGGTAGCCCGCGTAGGGGCTGAGGAACTTACCTGCGATGGTGCCGAAACCGCCGCGCACGGGGTAGCGCACGGCCATTTCACCGGCGCAGGCGCCGATAATAGCGGCGATCAGTGAGCCAATGGCGTAGGAGACGATGACGGCCGGGCCCGCGATAGAGATAGCTGCGCCGGAGCCCAAAAAGAGACCGGTACCCACGGCGAGGCCGAGGGCAATCATGGTGAGCTGGCCGTGGGAGAGGGAGCGGCTGAGCTTGCCGCCCTCTTGCTGGCCGGTGGTGGTTGATGCCACGGGTGCCCTCCCTTTCAAGAGAGTGTGGTGTATGCAATGAACCGAAAGTTTACACAGGTTTTCTGAGGGAAAACCGGTCTTCAGTGCTCACCATTATGCAGTGAGAGACACATCACCCTCTTGGTGGCAGGTGCAGGGTACTTGGCGGGCAGTGCGCGGCGGGTGGACGTCCGTGGCGGCGGGCGGACGTCCGTGGCGGCGAGCGTCCGCCGCCTGAGTGCCCACGAGACTCTCGCAGCGCCTACGCCACACGTGGACGCCGCGCGAGTGTGATGGACACTTACCCTATCGGGCAGGGCTGTAGGTGGGCTCCTTGCGCTTGAACCAGCCGATAACGGGATAGGTGATAGGCAGCATGAGCAGCTCTACGGCGCACTTGTACGCGTAGCCCACGATGACGTAGTTGAGGAAGTCGCCGAAACTTGTAATTCCAATGATGGGGGCGGCAATGGAGCAGAAGATGACGGTGTCAGCCAGTTCGCCAACCAGGGTTGACCCCATGAGTCTGCCCCAGAGGTGGCGGCCGCCGGTAGCCTCTTTGAGCTTCACCAACACCCAGGAGTTCAGTAGCTGGCCCGCCAGGAAGCCCAGCAGGGAGCCCGCGAGAATCTGGGGCACGGGGCCCAGCACGGTTTCAAGGGCGGCCTGCCCCTCGTAGAAGTCGGCTGCGGGCAGGGCAATGAGCACCCAGAAGCTAGCGGCGGCGGCAGCAGCAGCAACGAAGCTGGTAATAATGGCGCGGCGGGCTAGTTTAAAGCCGTAAATTTCGCTGATCACATCGCCCAGCACGTAGGCCAGGGGGAAGAGGAAGAAGCCGCCGTCGGTGATGATCGACCCGAAGGTGACGCCCTTGGTAGCCCCGATATTGGAGAGAATAAAGACCACGCAGGTGGCTGCCAGGAGCAGGTCGTAGTAGGTGCGGGCGGGGCGGGCGAAGCCGGTATCGGTGCCCTGCTTGTGGGCGGACGCCGGTAAGCTGGTGGGAGGTGTAGACACAGTTATCCCCTGGGTTGAGTATCGGTTTGAAGAGTGCCCACCTGCCACCTGGGCGCCCACTAGCTTACCGATTTTTAGGCACCCCCGCACTACGTGCCGGGTGTGGGGTGGGGCGCAGTGGCGTCCGCGCCGGTGAACCGGTGACAGGTTTTGCTGACAGTTTGCTGGGTTCTGTCGTGAAAAATAGGTTTTAGTGACAGATAGCGGTAGGGTGTCATTATGCCTCGAATTACTGCCGCCACCAATGCTGCCCAGCGCGAGAACACCAAGCGCGCTATTCTAGACTCCTTCGGCCGTCTGCTCTACGAGCGCGGCCTACCCGGCCTCACCATGACTCACGTGGCTAAGACCGCCGGGATCGGCCGCACTGCGGTCTACAACTACTTTGCCGACATGGGCGAACTACTTATTGCCTACGCTCTCGACGAGACCGAGCGCTTCCTCACCGAGCTGCGCGAGGCCCTGGCCGGGGTAGAGAACCCCATCGACCAGCTGGCTGTCTACGTACGCCTGCAGATTGAGGACCTTTCCCGCCGCCATATGCCCCCCGGCCCCGCTATGCGGTCGGTTCTTTCGCCCGAGGCTTTCGCCAAGCTGGGCAATCACGTGCGCGAGCTACAGATGGTTCTGGCAGGCATTCTTTCTGCGGCGATTGAGCGCGGCTACCTACCCGAGAATGACATCCGCGAGCTTGCGCAGCTGGTTCATGGCTCCCTGTCATCCAGCGCCGACCGCACCGATGAGGCCAGCGATAGGGCAGCACGCGAGCGCCATATTGAAAACACGATTCGCTTTATTCAGCTGGGTCTGGGTGCGCGCTTTGATGAGAGCGGGCGGCCCGTCCGCCTGGACGGTACCCCCGAGGTGCACCTGGTAGCTGCTTCCTAGCTGTAACTGATACCCCTAGCCCTGGGCCAGCAGCGAGGGGGCGAGGGAGTCGAGGTCGAGCACGCGGGCGTACATGACGGCTCGGCGCTGCAGGGCGGTGCGCAGGGCGCGGTGGACGCCGTCTTCGAGGTAGAGCTCGCCCCGGTAGCGCACCACGTGGGGGAAGAGATCCCCGTAGAAGGTAGAGTCTTCGGCCAGCAGGGTTTCGAGGTTGAGGTTTTTCTGCGTGGTGATGAGGCGGTCGAGGCGCACCTGCGAAGGCGCAATGGAGCCCCAGGTACGCTGAGTAAGCCCGTGGTCGGGGTAAGGGCGAATGTCACCTACACCTTTGAAAATCATGCGGTCTATTGTACGCCGGGTAGTGGCAGGCTCCCAGCGGGAAGCCGAGGCGGACTAGGCCGAACCCTATAAGCAAGCCAAGGCCACTATGAGCCTGCCTTACCCACCTTTTGAATAGGTGAGTAGACCTGAGAATCTAAGCAAAGAAAAAGCCGGTTTCATCAAGTGGGCGATGAAACCGGCTTCGGCGGAGGATGGGGGATTTGAACCCCCGAGGGCGTGAACCCAACACGCGTTCCAGGCGTGCGCCATAGGCCGCTAGGCGAATCCTCCAGGCTCTTGCTGAGCTATATGCATAGCTTCACGAAAGCGAACAGATAAGAGCATACCCTACCGCAAGCCCATCATGCAACTCAGGTTCTCTTGGGGAGGTATCTACCTGCCTCAATCCGAGCTAGAAGTGCTTGACAGCATAGGCGCCAATCTCCTGTTTTATGCCACCCGAAGGACTACCCTTGTACAGACAGCCCCCTATTTCCACCCTAATGAGAATGCTATGAATCAACGATTACTGGGCCTGATCCCCATGACGGGGCGAGATCCTTTCCAAGAACACCGGCAGGCCTCCTTCCTGGAGCTACTCTATGACCTGACCCTGGTCATTAGCTTTGGTGTGGCCGGCGCTCAGTTTGCCCACGCCCTTGCCGATGGGCACTTTGCGGTGGCGGTGCCGGTCTACCTGTGGGTGGTGGCCATGATTACCTGGTCCTGGGTGAACTACTCCTGGTTCGCCTCCGCCTACGACACCGACGACTGGTTCGTGCGGATCTGCGTCATGGTTCAGATGGTGGGCGTCACCGTCTTTGGGGTGGGCCTGGCAGAGGGTTTCCACACCTTCATGGAGTACCATGGCCACCTGGATGTGCGCGTCATGGTGCTGGGCTATGTCATCATGCGCATGGCCATGCTGGCACTGTGGGGCCGCGCCTGGCTTGAAGACCCGCAGCGGCGGGCCTCCACCGGCACCTACTTTGTGACCCTCTTTCTGGCACAGATCGCCTGGGTTATCCTGGCCGCCGCCAAGCCCAGCTTCACCGTCTTTGCTATTTTCTTCGTCCTACTTTTCGCCCTTGAACTCTACGGCCCCTACCGGGCAGAAAAGCAGGGGGGGCGGCACCCCCTGGCATGCCCACCACATTGTGGAACGCTACGGTCTGCTAGTAATTATCACCCTCGGTGAGGGGCTGGTGGGCACCACCGCTAGCGTGCGTGCCTACACCGAACACAGTGGCTGGGATTCCCGGGCCTTCTTGTTAGTGCTAGCCGGTGTCTCTATTACCGGGGCCCTGTGGTGGTTCTACTTCTCCCTGGACGTGGTGGCCTCCATCAAGAGCAGCCGCCCCCGAGCCTTCGCATGGGGCTACCTGCACATTTTCGTTTTTGCCACGCTGGCTGCCACCGGTGCCGCCCTTGAAAACGTGGCCCTGCTCTTTGAGGGCGAAAGTCACCTGTCAGCTGCACAAACCCTGGTGGTTGTATGCAGTACTGTCATGTTCTTCTACCTGATCGCTTTCAGCCTCTACCAGCTGGTAGTGCGTATGAACCTGGGCCTCTACTGGCTCAACCTGCTGGTCACCGGCCTGCTCATGACCCTGGCCGTGGCACTCACCCGGTCCACGGACCAGCTGGCTTGGACCCTGTTGCTCGTGATGGTTGCCGCCTGGGTGCCGGTAGTGGGCACCGCGCGCCTGCGCGCAATCTAGTTGCCACCCTTGATGCAGCAACTAGCCCTATCCGCAGTCGCTTAGCGATAAACAGAAGATTTGCTATCGGCCGTTCCTACCACTATAGTTTCTATTGCCCCCTACGTGGCGTCATCTTGGAAAACTCCCCCAGGGCCGGAAGGCAGCAAGGGTATCTGGGCTCTGACGGGTGCGTAGGGGGTCTTTATTTTACCCAAACAGCTAGATTCCAACAAAAGATTTTAGTTTTCTTGCCGGAAGGCTACAGCGATATTACTGAGCAGGTAGCGGAAGCTGGCGGCGTCCTCAGTGCTGATTCCGGCAAAAAAGATTTCTTCTGCTTTGGCTAGTTCTGTCTGGATTTGGCTTATTTTTTCTTTCCCCAGGCTGGTGGGGCGGATGATGCGTACTCGGCGATCCTGGGCTAGCACCTGCCGTTCAACCAGTCCGGCTTTTTTAAGGTCTTCGATGACATAGGTGAGGACGGTTCGGTCTATGCCTAGGTAAGCAGCAAGGTCGTTTTGGCTTTCTAACCGGTAGTGCACCACAGTGTAGAGCAGCTGATAGCCGCGCGACCCGCGGGGAAAGCCTGCCAGGATTGGCTCTACGTAGGCCTGATAGCGCCCTAGTGTGGTGGTGAGGGCCCAGCCCAAATCACATGGGCTATCCGCCGAGATGGGGTAGGGCTCTGGTGCTTGATGCATGGGTCTTACCTGTTTATCTTTGGGGCTTCCTTAATGGCTTGAATTTTACCGCCGAGGAGGGGTAGATTTTAAAAATATGTTGCACAGCAACATATTTTTGTAAAATACAGACCCGAAAGGCAGCTAGGTGATGGATACCAGCAGCAAGAACCCCACGATTGACCCGGCAGAAGAGAACGCTTTCTTTCCTTCCCCCTACTCTCTGAGCCAGTACACCGCCCCCAAGACTGATTTTGACGGCACCTACAGCAACGACCAGGTGGCCCCCTACACCAAGGTCCTGGTAGTCGGCACCGAGGAACGCTATATGCTCATGCAGAACGGCAAGATGTTCTCGACCGGCAACCACCCCGTTGAGTCCCTCCTACCTATCTACCACATGCTAGAGGCCGGGGTAGAGATTGAGGTAGCCACCCTGACCGGTGCCCCCATCAAGTTTGAGTGGTGGGCCTTCCCCCAGGAGGATGAGGCCATCCGCTCCGCCTGGGAGCGTCTCAAGGACCAGTTCAAGCAGCCCATGCCCCTGGCTAAGGCCCTCGAAGAGGACCGCAAGTACGCCGGCATCTTCATTCCCGGTGGTCACGGCGCCATGCTTAACTTGCCTGAGTCCAAAGACCTGCAGGCAGCTCTAGACCGGGCCCTGGCAGAAGACCAGTTGCTGATTTCCCTCTGCCACGGCCCCGCTGGCTTCCTGGCTGCTGGCCTAGACCGGGAGACCAACCCTCTGGCCGGTTACACCATGTGTGTCTTCCCGGACGCACTGGATGCCAGTGCCAACATTGAAATTGGTTACCTGCCCGGCAAGATGCCCTGGGCCCTGGGTGAGGCCATTAAGGCAGCTGGCATCAAGATCGCCAATGAGACTATGAGTGGCATGGTTCATCAGGATCGCAACCTGCTGACCGGTGACAGCCCCCTGGCTTCTAACGAGCTGGGCAAGCTGGTGGTTAAGAACCTGCTGGAGCGCCACCCCGCCTAGTTCAAGGCCGATGACTTAAGCCTGTAAAGCGCCTGTCTTCTTTTTATTCAAGGAGGGGCAGGCGTCTTTCTCTTGCCGGGCTGGGCCGACTAGACTGTTAAGAATGGCTCCGCCTGGGGCCTGCCCGCCAAAGCTGCACCCGCTGTCCACAGATGGATTGGGGGCTTACTGGGCCTGTGTGAGAAGAGGAAGGAGGCTGATTGTGAGTACTGCGCTGTATCGCCGTTATCGCCCCGAGTCGTTTACTGACGTTATCGGGCAGGAGCATGTCACCGAACCTCTCATGAATGCCCTTGAGAAGAACAGGGTGAACCACGCCTACCTATTCTCGGGGCCGCGCGGGTGTGGCAAGACCACTTCGGCGCGTATTTTGGCGCGCTGCCTCAACTGTGCGGAGGGCCCCACCCCTACCCCGTGTGGTGTGTGCGAGTCCTGTAAGGAGCTTTCCCGCGACGGTGGCGGTTCCCTCGATGTGATTGAGATGGACGCCGCTAGCCACGGCGGTGTGGACCACGCCCGTGACCTGCGCGAACGCGCTACTTTTGCGCCGGTGCGCGACCGCTACAAGATTTTCATTATCGACGAGGCTCACATGGTCACCCGCGAGGGCTTTAACGCCCTGCTCAAGATCGTGGAAGAGCCTCCGGCGCACATTAAGTTTATTTTTGCGACCACCGAGCCTAACAAGGTGCTCGGCACTATTCGTTCGCGTACCCACCATTACCCCTTCCGCCTGGTGCCCCCGCAGATTCTGGGGGACTATCTGGCTAAGCTCTGCGCCGAAGAGGGTGTTAAGGTTGCCGACGGCGTGCTGCCGCTGGTCGTCCGCGCCGGTGGCGGTTCGGTGCGCGACTCGCTTTCGATTCTTGACCAGCTCATGGCGGGTGCCTCTGACGAGCAGGGCATCTCCTACGACCTGGCCGTTGCCCTGCTGGGCTTTACCCACGGCGAGTTGCTCGACGAGGTTGTCGATGCTTTTGCTTCTGGTTCTGCCGCCGAGGTTTTCGCGGCGGTCGATAGGGTGATTCAGACCGGCCAGGACCCCCGCCGCTTTGTGGAGGACCTGCTCGAGCGCTTCCGCGACCTCATTATTGTGAAGGCTGTGCCCGATTCGGCAGGTTCGATTCTGCGCGGCCTTGCCGCTGACCAGCTCGACCGTATGCGCGCCCAGGCTGAGCAGCTGGGTTCTGCTGAGCTGTCGCGGGCTGCGGACGTCACCAACGAGGCCCTGAATGAGATGAGCGGGGCCATGAACCCCCAGCTTCATCTGGAGCTACTCTGCGCCCGCATTCTGCTAGCTGCCGGGGAGCAGGGCCTCGGTAACCTAGCTGCCCGCCTTGATCGGCTTGAGCGCAAGCTGGCGTCGGGTCAGTTCCCTGCACCCGCGAGCGGTCGCCCTGCACCGGCAGGTTCCGCTTCTGGTACCGGTGCGGACGCCGCCAGCCCCCTGGCGCGCGCCCGGCAGCAGCTAGCCCAGCAGGGTGGCGTCGAAGGTCAAACCCCTGCTCAGCAGGCCCAGTCTCAGCAGCAGGCTCAGCCCCAACGTCAAGACCAGCCCAGCCAGCAGGGCCAGCCCGGTCAGCAAACTCAGGCTCCTACCCAGTCGGGTGGGGCGCCTCTAGCCACTGCCCCTTTGGATGGAGCCCCCTTGGCTGGAGCTCCTTTGGCTGGCGCTCCCTTGAGCGGTGCCCCGCTAGCAGGCCAGGGGCTTCCGCCGCTCGGTGGGCTCCAGCAGGCCCAGCACTCCCCCGCTCCTCAGAGTCCAGCGCGTCCGGTTCCCGGTGAAAACACGGTCGATATGGTGGCTAACTCCTGGGCCGATGTAGTGGCCAAGGTGCCTGCCCCCTTTGCCCGGGCCCAGTTTGCCCTGTGTGAGCCGTCCAAGTTTGAAAACGGGGCTCTCTTCCTGCGGGCCGAGCTGCCCGTCCTTAAGGCCGTCAAGGAGTACCTGCCCCAGCTTCAGCAGGCCCTCTTCCAGGTGCTGGGTCTGCAGGTGCAACTGCGTGCTGAAGTCAAGAAGCCCGGCGACGGCGGCGATACCCCCGGCGGTGGGCGTCCTAGTGGCGGACGGCCCAGCGGTCCCGGTGGGGCAGGCCCATCAAACGGAAACCCCGTCCCCGCCAAGGGCAACCCTGCCCCTGGTAACGGCCCTGCCCAGATAGCCCCCCCGGGCGGCACGGAGCCGAGTGACCAACCCCCCGCGTCTCAGGCTCCCGCGCCCCAGGCTGCGAGCAGGCAGCCTGCTGCCGATGTCGCTGAGGGTCCGCGCGGTGGCGACCAGGCATGGGCAGCGCACGGCCAGCCCCGCTCACCGGAGCCGCCCTCCTGGAGCCCCGATGACTGGAACAATCCCGTCACCTCCTGGTCGGTAGCAGCTATCCCCAGCGGCGATGCGGCCGAGGCGCAAGCCCCCTCAGCCCCGCGTCTGCGCGTGATTGAGGGTGAGGCCGATCCCGTTGAGATCGCCAAGGCCCAGCACCCCTCCCGCGGCCCCCAGGAACAGCAGAATATTGCCCTGGCGCGCGATACCGCCCAGGAGTCAGAGGAGGCCGAACCCACCTCCCAGGTGCCCCACGAGGATAGCCCGCACGCGGTTTCCCTTGAGCCCGTCCCCACCAGTGAGGGCCTGGCCCAGCAGGGGCATAAGGACGCCGACAACGCCGCCCTCCAAGAAGAGGCCAAGAGCGAGAGTAGCCCCGCGCCCCAGGCTCAACACCAGGAACAGGCAGCGGCTCAGGCCCCGAGCCAGGCACCTGCTCAAGCACCGACACAGAGCCAGGCCCCGGTAGCCTACGAGTACGGTGACTATGATGGCGGCTACTTTGACGATGCCCCCGAGGACGAGCCCGAGTACGTCGCCGGGGTCGGCTACCATAAGGCTGAGGCTCCGCAGGCAGCGCCCCCTGCTGGCGCACCCCTAGCTGGCGCACCCCTAGCAGGCGCGCCCCTAGCAGGCGTGCCCAGCGCCCCCGGTGCTCCCCTGGCGCAGGAGACGCAGGCCCAGGCGTCCGCACAGCAACCCGGCAGTAAGAAGCTCTCTTTCCGAGAGCGCCACGCGGCGCAGATTGCGGCCGGCCAGCGGGCCGTTCAGCAGGCGCAGGCTCCCTCCCCGGCCGAAGCCCCCGAGGACTTCACCCCCAGCGACGACGACGCCGCCCTTGAGTCATCCGTGCTGATTGGCCAGCGGGCCGTTGAGAAGATTTTGGGCGGCAAAGTAATTGACGAACAGCCCCTTCACCAGGGCTAACAAGGAGTTTTTGTGTACGAGAGTGCCGTCCAGAACCTGATTGACGAGCTGGGCCGGCTGCCCGGTGTGGGCCCCAAGTCAGCCCAGCGTATCGCCTTCTACATTCTGAATGCGGAAAGCTCTGAGATGGCCAAGCTCACCGACGCTATCGCGCGCGTGAAGAAGACCGTGAGCTTCTGTGAAATCTGCGGCAACGTCTCTGAAACCAAGCTCTGCGCTATCTGCCGCGACGAGCAGCGCGACCCGGCGGTGCTGTGCGTGGTAGAGGAGTCCAAGGATGTGGTGGCCGTTGAGCGCACCCGCTCCTTTACCGGCCGCTACCATGTGCTGGGCGGGTCCATTAACCCTATGGCCGGTATCGGGCCGGAGCAGCTGCGCATCCGCGAGCTAGTGGCCCGCCTGTCGGACGAGCGCATCACCGAGCTGATTCTCGCCATGGACCCCAACCTTGAGGGTGAGGCTACTGCCACCTACCTCTCGCGCCTGCTGGTGCCCATCGGTATTCGCGTGTCACGCCTGGCGTCGGGTCTGCCGGTGGGTGGCGACCTGGAATACGCCGACGAAATCACCCTGGGCCGCGCCCTTGAGGGCCGCCGCATTATCAGCGAGGGCACCCGCGCCGAGGCCGCCAACCCTGCCGAAGATTTTGAGGCCGCCCTTGAGGCAGAAACCGAGGCCAAGGAGCAGCAGGCCGCAGCGGAGCAGGCCGCTAAGGGCCCGCGGGCCCGCTGGTCTGGTTCCATGTTCGATGATCTTGATAGCGAGGACGCCGCTACCTCCTCCCCTGCCGAAGGGCAGGCTGAACTCGCGGCGGCTGCTGCCTTTGAGGCTGAAGAGGCCGGTGAGGGCATGCGGTCAGAAGAGCTACGCGATGCCTACGAGGCCAAGCTAGAAGAGCTCAAGAAGACTCCGCTGCGCACGGTCGCCCCCGAGCTTCCGCCGATTCCGGGTAAGACCTACGTGAACCCCTGGACCTAGTCACACTCAGAGGACATCTATCAAACCACAAAAAGTACTGAAAATCACTTTCACCTGTGGAAAAATATAGATATGTCTAAAAAAATCATCAGCCTAGCGTTTCTAGCTGGCTCTCTTTTCCTCATAGGCCTCACCCCATCGGCACAGGCCTTTCCACATCCTATTCCCTGTGCGCTCCCTGCTGGCACGTCCCAGCCTTCGGTCGTTTGCGAAAACTGGCGTGACTACCTCGACCCACGCGATGTTTGCGACCCCAAGCTCATTATCTGTAGGCGTTAAAAATCATGCAATCGGAAGGAGGCACAATGCGCATCCGACTCGTTTTAATACCAATATCATTAGCACTTGCAACCATAACTCAGTTCATTTTCTACAGCGGTCCAGCCCGTCATGTTGACCTGACCATTGTCAGCATGAGCCTTATATCCTTAGTGTTAAGCCTTATTGCTTTAGCTCTATCCGGCACAAAAGACCGCGGCACTTCTCAGGTTTCTCGCCCTGTGGAAATAGCCATAATTTTTATCATCACTCTAGGGCTTATTTTTCTACAGAACGCTGTCTACAGCCTACTCGTAGCCTCCGCACCACCCCCTCATTATCATTACGATCACCTTTTCTCTCAGCAGAGTGTTTTCTGGAGCCAGGCTCTTAACCTGACTCATATCTTTACCCTGCTTTCTCTCTGCCTTGCCACCACGCGATTTATTCAAGAGCACACCCCCGCTTTACTCTCAGCGATTGCTAGCTCTATTTCTATAGCTGCCCTTCTTTCTCTACCCTTGGGACTACCGGGCTTAACAGCAGGCATCGTACTGGCTCTGGCAGTTACAACGGCCAGCAACTATATCCAAAGCATAACGGGGCTACTTCTTGCTTTTATCGCGCTCTTGGGTTGTGCCTGGGTAATTAGCCAGGCATCAGTATCACAACTGTATGCGGTATCGGACTACCTTTACCTCACCACAAACATCCTGGCAGTAGTAGCCGGCCTAACGGCCCTACTGGGTCTCTTCCGCTGGAATGCCAACCGAGCATCGCCCCTAGTAACACATAGCAAGTAGTTCAGCGTCTTTCTGGCATAAAACGTGGCTCCTCATACCTAGAGGAGCCACATTTTTATAGGCTAAAGCTCTTGCGTAATCTACCGTCACACACGTTAAATTCCCGTCATTTGAGCAAAAATCGTCTAAGTGCGACGCCCACCCCTACGATAGATTTAGGCCGGAAAATGACCGGCACCTTCAACACCTTTGTACTGGAGAAAGTTTCAATGAGCCTGATTGTCCAAAAGTTCGGTGGGTCCTCGGTTTCTGACGCCGAGGGTATTAAGCGTGTAGCTCGCCGTATTGTGGACACGCAGAAGGCTGGCAACGAGGTCGTCGTGGTGGTCTCAGCAATGGGCGATACCACCGATGAACTGCTCGATCTTGCGGCTGAAGTAACCCCCAACGCCGGCCCCTCGCGTGAACTCGATATGCTACTGAGCGCCGGCGAGCGAATTTCCATGGCCGTGCTAGCCCTTGCTATCAACAACATGGGCGGCCGCGCCCAGTCCTTCACCGGCTCCCAGGCCGGCATGATTACCGACGGCGTGCACGGTTCTGCCCGCCTGGTTGAGGTCAACCCCGAGCGTATTCGCACGGCCCTTGATGAAGGCTACGTCGCCATTGTCGCAGGCTTCCAGGGTATGAACCGCCAGACCCGTGACATCACCACCCTGGGCCGTGGCGGCTCAGACACCACCGCGGTTGCTCTGGCAGCTGCGCTGGGTGCTGACGTCTGTGAGATTTACTCAGACGTTGATGGTGTATTCACCGCTGACCCGCGTATCGTGCCGTCCGCCCACAAGCTCGATACCGTCACGAGCGAAGAAATGCTTGAGATGGCTGCTAACGGCGCCAAGATTCTACACCTGCGTTCGGTGGAGTATGCGCGCCGTTTCAACCTGAAGCTGCATGTTCGCTCTTCGTTCTCACAGCTTGAAGGCACTCTCGTTATCCCCGACAATGAGGGTATGGAAACTAATGTGAAGGAGATCCCCTTGGAACAGCCCCTCGTCTCGGGCGTCGCCCACGACCGCAGCCAGGCTAAGGTTACCGTTATTGGTGTGCCCGACGTGCCCGGTTCTGCGGCCAAGGTATTCGGTATTCTCAATGAGACCAACGTGAACCTCGACATGATTGTTCAGAACGTCTCAACCGACCGCCCCGATGTCACCGATATCTCCTTCACCCTGCCCCAGGACCAGGGCGCTGCCGCCCTGGCTGCGCTTGAAGCTAGGAAGGCTGAGCTGGGCTTTGAAGAGGTCCAGTACAACGAGTCCATCGGCAAGCTGTCACTGGTGGGTGCGGGCATGAAGTCTAACCCCGGTGTGTCCTTTAAGTTCTTTGATGCGCTGAGCACCGCCGGTGTGAATATCGAAATGATTTCAACCTCTGAGATTCGTATTTCGGTGATTACCGATATTGAGAAGCTTGATGAGGCTGTGCGCGCTGTGCACTCAGCTTTTGACCTTGATACCGAGGGTGAGGCTACCGTTTACGGTGGTACCGGCCGCTAGGTTATGAACTAGATCTGTCCACGAGGACGCTCGGGCCCCGGACTGGCAGCACCACGCTGCTGGCTCGGGGCTCGGCTTTTGCCCATTTCAAGGGCTTATAAAAAATTTTCTATATTTTCACCCAAAGACTTGTCAGGAGTATATAGACCAATATAGTATTGCTGTACATCACATCTTCTTTACCCCCAAATTCAGCCAACCGGCTGGTCAAGCACTAAAGGAACACCCACATGTGTAAGAAATTAGCTATTACAGCAACTATAATACTTATCGCTTCAGGGATAAATTTCCCAGCAAATAAAGCTCATAGCTATGAATTAGAGCCACAGATAACGCATTGCGCACCTATGGGGCAAGGAATTAACTCCACCCCAACACTCCTTTCCTTTAATCAGCAAACAGTGGAATTAAGTAGTCTCAACAATTCCGGCTTTGAACCATACTGCGGAGTCAGAATCCCTTCACACCTGCTTCTAGCTGGGTACACAAATAGGGTTAACCTATCTCTTTTCAAGCACAAAGTATCAGGCAAGTTTGTCCGATATAGGGAAGAGCGGAAGAAATATATGATAGATAAAGATAAGGACGGGCATAAGGGAAGTTGCTGGAAGCTCCTCAACAGAAATGGTGACCGAATTGCCTCAATCAGTTGTAAGGGTGATATAGTTGGGCGTTAATTTTCCCGTTTTTCTACCCTGGATACAGCAGTTTCAAGCTCCTACACCGCCTGTAGGACCTCAGATATGCGGGTTACTCCGAATAGGGGAAATGTACGATGAGACCCTTCTGGTGAGATTCCATAAAAATATTTCAACCTATGTGGCTACCCCCTACCTTTACTATAAGACCCCTTATCGCCTTGAAATCCTTATCGAGCTAGCAAATCAAAGAACCTTATCCGGTGCCCTCGTAAAGATATTACGGTGGGATTGGGAACAACAAGATGCCCTGATAGGCTCCCTATCCATCGACGAAAATAATGTTTTATCTAACTGGCTACTGGAACCCGAAGATTCAAGTCTCGCAGACTATCTACGCCAGGTTCTTCTTGCCTTCATAACCTTTTTCAGAAAAGGCACCATACCACAGAGTTTATACTCTAATGTAAAAGACAGCTCCAAATACCATGCCAAATCAGCTGTAGATAGATTAGATAACAATGTAAACACTGTGACCTGGTGGCAGGTTTGGTTCATCAATAGCCCAGACACAGCACAGAGCTACACCATATCTCACCCTCAAGAGCTTTACAGTAGCGATGAAGAGGTTATAGGCTACCAGGCTAGCATAAAGTCTCACACCGCCTGCACCCCAATGGGCCTGGTGATGTGGCGCCCCGGTGAGCCGTTCCTCTTCTGGGAACATGGAACCTACCCCGGTCTTCATAAACCACTTCCAGTAGAAAAAATGCCTGAGTTGCTTCGTCATCTGACTCTTCCTTAGAGTGTTATCCATAAGGGGAGTCCTGCAACTAAAAAGACCATCCCCGATCACAGTCGGTTAGGCACCCGATTATTCTGCTTCTGGCCCCAGCAGCTTACCTTCTGTTCAGGCTTGCATCCCGGCGCTGTGGGCAGCCCCAGGCCCACGCAAGCCCTTATCAGCCAGAGTTAGAAACCCAGCAGGAGCGTAGCGGATTGCGTGACTGGCAGCCCGGTTGCATGCTGATGTAGCAACGGTTCTTCAGGTGTGACTTGAGAATATTTGTGGTTAGCCATCCTCAAGATTGCCGCTTAGTGGTGCAGTTATCTCTTAGGGGGGGTGGTTGCATGCCTACCCCAAGAATACCCCTCACAGATTCTTCAAAAATTTCTGGATATCTCTTGCGCTGCAAGAGTTGGCAAAGATAGCATTCAGGTATCGCATCTTCTTTACCCCCAAATTCAGCCAACAGGCTGGTCAAGCACTAAAGGAGTATACAGTGAGACCTTTACCTCGAAAGGCCCTTGCGGGGATATTTATCGCAGTGGTAGCGTTAAGCGGCTCAGTAGCCCCACAAGCTTCATACGCAGAAGATATAACATCAGACCTCGAGTTCGCTGTTAGCGACGATGTCTCTATTTCCTTGAACAGCTCAGCCAACCCCGAAGACTACCTAGTTAGTGAAAAGGAAGACGGCTCAGTACAAATAATCTTCTCAATTGATTCTTCAGACAGCGGTAGCAGGCATGAATTCCCAATTGATGCAAATTACTCAGATATAAAAATCTTCGATGACGGATCCGTCGTAGCCACCGATTCCGAAGGAGAGTTTGTTTTCGGCATAGCATCCCCCTGGGCACATGATGCAGTTGGGCAGCAGGTCCCGACCTGGTTTGAGATTTCCAACGACGGCATTGCTCAGGTAGTTGACCACACCTCTGGCGAGTTCACTTACCCTATCACAGCGGATCCTTGGCTAGGAGTTGACTTGTACACTAACGTCTACATCTCAACCGGTAGCGATGCTGATGGACAAGGCTGGAAGATTAACGCCACCCCAACCGCATGGGGGAAGGCCAACCGTGCTCCTCATATGTGGTTTGCGCATCGGGATGAGCTAAAAACAAAGGCTGGTCGCTGGAATGATTCAGTCCAGGAACAGTTATATTGCCACATTGCCGGGTACCCTCTATCCCTGCCTGAATACAACCTGGAGTCATGGCGCCCGGTTGTTAACTGGTCCATTTCCTTGGCAAAATACCGTTGTAACCCCTATTCTGGTGCTATCTCATAATTATGAGTAGAAAAATAGGAGTGCTCTTTCTGATAGTTTCAGGAATTCCACTAGGCTACATCCTAGGGGTGTTTACAACCAAGTTCAACGGTTATATGTTGGCTGAAGATATGAACCTTTCTGCCAACCAAGAAGTCCTGGAAATACTCAAATACACACCCGCTGAGAAAGCAACAACAATCTTTTGCACAATTCTTTTTATACTGCTAGTTTCATTCTCCATTGCATTACATAGAAAAAGGGGATTCACAAAAAACTAGTCAACAAAAGGAATAGACAAAGATTTCTTCACAGCCCGTATTCTCGAAACTCAGTAGATATCAGAGTAGTTTCGAGAATACGGGTTTGATCCACTTGTAGAGGCTTATTCATAAATTACTCAGGCGACTCAGACTTGCGGGGCGGCTGCTGGCTGATAGAGTGAGCGGGTGCGAAACACACAAGAGCGAACGGAATCAACCGAGCTTGCGAGCCAGCCAGCGAACCAGGCGAGAGGGTCAGGCTAACACCTGTTCCGCCCGCAGATTTATTTCCTCGCACGCTCGGAATCAACTGGGCTCCATCAGTGCGCGAGTCTGAGGAGCCGAATAGGGAACTTTTGAATCAGCCTCTAGGTCGGAATAATAGAGAGCCAGCTAGAATAGACCCCATGCCCCTCACCCTCCTTGCCCCGGACGATTGGCGTGCACTCGCCCACGCCCATGGAGAACGCTCAGGCCGCTACGCCCTACCCTTCGCGGCCCGCCGCGAGCGCGGCCAAGCCCACCCCGTTGAAGACTTCCTCTTCACCTACTACACCCTCAAGCCCGGACAGTTTATGCGCTGGCACCCCGGGGCAGGCATTATTTTGCAGGATGCCGGTGAGCGGGCAGACTGGAAGTTCTACCGGGCCGCTACCCGGCAGGAGCTAGAAGAGGCAGGCCTACCCCCGCACGAGGCCGCCGCGGCGGCGCAGGCGGGCACCAGCGTCCTTGTCGATACCGAAAAGTTTGCTGAGGCCCGCGCCTCAGCCATTGATTTTGCGCGGATTATCCTGGGTAAAACCGCGGCCAAGCCCGGTTTCTTTGGCTGTTTTGGCCTGCACGAGTGGGCTATGGCCTATAAATCGGTGGAGAATAATATCCGCCACGACTACCTAGAACTGCGCCTGGGGGCAGAGGGCACCGATCGGGTGGTTGAGAGCCATAAAATTAGGTGCTCCCACTTCGATGCCTTCCGGTTCTTCATGCCCCAGGCGGTGCCCATGAACGAGCTACAGCCCACGCGCGAGCAACAGCGCAACCTGGAACAGCCGGCCTGCCTGCACGCCAACATGGATATCTACAAGTGGGCCTACAAACTCCTACCCCTGGTACCCTCGCACCTGGTCATGGACTGCTTCGAACTGGCCTGGGACGTGCGCGAACTCGACATGAAAGCAGCCCCCTACGACCTAAAGGACTGGGGCTACGAGCCGGTTGCCATTGAAACCCCCGAGGGTAAGGCCGAATACGTGCGCCAGCAAAGACTCTTCGCCGAACGGTCTATGGCCCTGAGGCAGAGGTTGCTCGATGCTATCGAGTACGTCTAAGCCTATGGGCACGGATTGCCTCTCAACCGCGAGGGGACCTGAAAACTTAAAAGGGACCGCGTAGTATGCGGTCCCTTTTAAGTTTTGCGGTCCCCTTTCAGCTTGTTCAGCTTGCCGGAGCCTAGAGCTTGACCACCATCTTGCCGGTGTTAGCTCCCTGCATCATGGCGATGAAAGCTTCGATCGTGGAGTCGAGCCCCTCGTAGACGGTCTCGTCATAGGCGATCTTGCCGTCGGCAAACCAGCGGCCCATCTTTTCGCGGAACTCGGGGGCGACGTCCAGGTACTCCCCCAGGGTGAAGCCCTGCATGGTCAGGCCCTGCTTGACCATGTTGGTCATGTTGTCGGGGCCGGGGGTGGTCTCGTTGGTGTTGTAGGCAGAGATCGCGCCGCAGAGTGCCAGTCGGCCGCCGCGGTTCATCACGTCGAGAGCGGCTTCGAGGTGGTCGCCGCCGACGTTGTCGAAGTAGACGTCTACGCCATCTGGAACTAGCTCGGGCAGGGCCTGCCGCACGGGGGCGTCCTTGTAATTGAGGGCGGCATCGTAGCCGTATTTGCTGGTCAGCAGCTCAACCTTCTCAGCCGAGCCAGCGCTGCCAACAACACGGGAGGCGCCGAGTAGGCGGGCAATCTGCCCGACGGCGGTGCCCACGGCGCCCGCTGCGCCAGAGACGAACACGACGTCGCCTTCTTTCAGGTGGGCAATGCGGGTCAGGCCTGCGTAGGCGGTCATTGCCGTCATGCCCAGCATGCCCAGGTAGAGCGAGGACGGCGCCCCGGCAGGTAGTTCCGGCAGGGCGGTAAACTCGCGAGCGGCGCCCTGGGCGTAGTCTGCCCAGCCCTGCTGGTGCGATACGAGGGTGCCTACGGGCAGGCTTTCATCGTGCGATTCAACAACGCGTCCGACGGCACCGCCGGTGATGCGTTCCCCCAGGCCGTAGGGGGCTACATAACTCTTGGCGTCGTTCATGCGCCCGCGCATATAGGGGTCAACCGAAATGAACTCGTTTTTAACGCGCACCTGGCCATCGGTGAGCTCAGGCAGGGTAACGGTGGCAAATTCGAAGTTGTCGGAGGTGGGCCAGCCGCTGGGGCGGGAGGCAAGGCGGATTTCACGTGCTTGTGTCATGATTTTTCCTTTCGAAAGCTGTTTAACCAGTTCTACGCCTGTCGAGGGCGTTTGTTAAAGGGTTGCGCCCAGAGCGAGCAGAAGGACGGCGAGCAGCGGGAAGGCACCCTGCTTGATGGCGGCGGGGCGCTTGTCGGGTGAGGTGATGAAGAGGACGGCTGCGGCGGCCAGCATTGACCCGGTACCGGCGAGCATGAGCGCTAGGCCCACGGCGGGGGCACCGGCGAAGTGGGCCACGGCACCGGCAGCGGCGATGATTGCCAGGAAAAGGTTGTAGAAGCCCTGGTTGTAGGCCATTTCCTTGGTCTGTTCGGCTGATTCACGGCTCATGCCGAAGACTGGCAGGGCTCGGGTGGTCCAGGCGAAGGATTCGAGGTAGAAGATAAAAACGTGCAGGGCGACGGCGAGCAGTAGGGCGATGATACCGGCGACGGTCATGGGGATATCCTTTCATAGGTTTTTGTAACGCTTATTCCAATATATACTAGAATGGTCAGTACACAATTTTGCTAGCTATGAAACGAGGCACACCATGGGGCGCACAGCAACCTTCGACCGAGCGGACGCCGTCAGGGCAGCCCGCGGCGTCTTTTGGAATCAGGGCTACGAGGCAACCTCAATCCCCGACCTTGAACAGGCAACCGGCCTCAAGCGCTCCAGTCTCTACCACGCCTTCGAGTCGAAAAAGGGGCTTTTTGACGAAGTGGTAGAGAACTACCTGGCAGAAAGCGTCCGCCCGCTCCTTGCCCGCATCACCAGCGAAGAGGCGAAGCCCGATGCCCTCAACGACTACTTTGCAACCCTGGCCAGCTCTATTAGCTCTACCGATAGACACCCCGGCTGCCTGCTCATAGCGGCAGCCAACGGCCCGGTGGGCACCGACCCAGTGGTCAGCGCAGCCATCAGCGGCTACTACGACGAACTCTTTGCTACCTTCCGCGCGGGGCTGGGCAGGGCACGTCCGCACCTCACCGAGGCCGAAACGGGTAGCCAAGCCCGCACCCTGGTTGCCCTCACCATCTCAGCCCTGGCCCTAGCCCGAACCAACAAAACCCTCGCCCTAGCCAACCTGCAGGCAGCGCAGGCGCTCCTGGCCGTTCAGGACTAGACAAAACGCCGACGGCCCGCCCGCTGGGCAAACGCGTCAAGCGCTTCCGTCAAGGCAGGGGCAGACCAGGCATTTTGCCCGCGCACTTTCTGCTCCCGCCGCAAGATACCGGTTTCTACCAGGGAATCAATAATGCGATAGGTGGTAGATCTAGCCACTCCGGCGTGTTCTTCTAGCATTCCAGCCGTGAAAGCTGGCTCTGAGCAGCAGAACCTTGCCACCTTACGCACCGCTTCAGTCACTCTCGGGCGCGAGGCAAGAATCTGCTCATAAAACTGTTCAATGTCCTGGGCAAGCAAACGAGTATTAGCCAGCGATGATTCAATGGCATCTACAAAACACAGGATGATGGGCTCTATATCCCCGCGCCTATACGCCTCCAGGGCAGAAACATACCCCTCAAGGTCATAGAGCAAACCGCTCGACAGGGGAACCACCACATGCTGCGTCACTCCGCGCGCCTTTAATAGAGATGAGATGAGCGCTCTCCCTGTACGCCCATTCCCATCTGTAAAAGGGTGAATAGTTTCAAATTGGGCATGAGCAAGAGCTGCCTGCACGGTAGGGTCAAGGTCCCGGCGCCCCAAAAAGACAACGAGGTCTTCAAGCAACCCAGGCACATCTGCCCAGGCAGGTGCTACGTACCTGGCTGTGACAGGGGATTCTCCCCCAATCCACACCCATTCTTTTCTCAGTTCACCGGCGTCATCTTGAACACCCGCGGTAAGCTCCTCGTGCATGGTCAGCAAAGCGTCGATGCTGAGTTCGTGGGCCACGTCGATTGCAGCTTTCATGGCGCGGACGTTGCGGGCGACAAGTTCGGCATTACCCCCTACCGGCGCACCAAGTGCAGCAAGCGAGAGTTTTCGAGCATTTACCGTTAGATTTTCAATCTGCGAACTTGTGGCAGATTCTCCGTGCAAAAGCACCGTAGCGAATGGGAAATGAGCAAATGATGTCTGTTCGTGATCGAACCTTGTCATAGCCACTGATGCCGCAGATGCGCTAGCCAGCACATCTGCACTGAGCCTCACAGGAGCCTCAGAAATATACGGAACGTACGGCACCTGAAAAGTACCTCGATTTTTCCGCTGGCTCCGACGAGAGGCCAAGGGGTCACGGTGCACCCATAGGTGCTCTGTATATGTAAGAGATGGCCAGCTCTGCATGTTGCCTCCTGCGAGTCTCTCTTGAGAAAATGCACCTCAATTTTCCCATTAAGCTGTTTATATAGAAAATTATGGTTTATTTTCCCAGTATCTTCTCGTCAGTACCGAGCGTGCGCCATATCGCCGAGCGTGCGGCTATCGGGTGCACACTCAGCGATATAGCGCACGCTCACCACAACCAGACGCCCCAGAAAACCCCCGCGCCCCGCCGTCTCACTTTGCCCCACGCAGTGCCCCAACCCGGTAAAATGAGACCTGGCTCTATATAGATTCCAGCACCCAAGGAGTGCCCATTCATGGCCCGTATTGTTGTTGACGTTATGCTCAAGCCCGAAATCCTCGACCCCCAGGGCAAGGCTATCTCTCACGAGCTTCCCCGTATCGGCCTGAACAACTTCACCGATGTTCGTCAGGGTAAGCGTTTTGAACTGACCGTTGATGGTGAAGTCACCGAAGAACTGCTCGCGCAGGCCCGCCAGGCAGCTGAAGAGCTGCTGTCTAACCCCGTGATTGAAGACGTCGTCAACGTCGAAGCCCTGGAGGACTAAAAAACGTGGCAGAATCCCTCGCAGCAACCGAAGTTCCCCTGGTGGGCGACTTCTCTCAGAACACTCCCGATGCCGCCCTGGCTGATGTACGCGTCGGCGTCATCACCTTCCCCGGCACCCTAGACGACCGCGATGCCTCCCGCGCCGTCCGCCTAGCCGGTGGCACCCCCGTACCGCTGTGGCACGATGAAGCAGCCCTACACGATGTAGACGCTGTGATTGTGCCCGGCGGTTTTTCGTATGGTGACTACCTGCGCGCAGGCGCTATCGCCGCGAAGGCCCCGGTCATGAGCAAAGTCGTTGAGGCAGCTAGTGCCGCTGGCACCTCGGGTTCCGCTCCCCTGCCGGTGCTCGGCATCTGCAACGGTTTCCAGATCCTGACCGAAACCCACCTGCTGCCCGGTTCCATGATTAAGAACGATCACCGCAAGTTCATCTGCCGTGACCAGACCCTGCGCGTTGAGACCAACCAGACTGCCTGGACCGGCGACTTCGAAGCGGGCCAGAACATCGTGGTCCCCCTCAAGAACCAGGACGGCCAGTACGTCGCCGACACCAAGACCCTTGAGGCGCTTGAAGCTGAAGGACGCGTGGTGTTCCGCTACGTGGACGTTAACCCCAACGGCTCCCGCAACGACATCGCCGGTATCGCCAACGAGCGCGGCAACGTCGTTGGCCTCATGCCCCACCCCGAGCACGCGGTCGAGCCCGGCTTCGGCCCCTCGTCCTCAGGTTTTGGCACCGTGGGTCTGCGCGGCGGCGCGGACGGCCTGGGCGTCTTCACCTCCGTACTCAATCAGCTGGTTTCGGCCTAAACGCCTCTCATAAGGAATAAGAATTTTGAGCGACAAGAAGTTTAATCTCGATACCGTTGAGCACGCCGCTGCCACCCCCGAGACCGAGCTGCCCTGGGCTGAGCTGGGTCTGAAAGAGAACGAGTTCGAGGACATCAAGAAGATTCTCGGCCGCCGCCCCACCGCAGCCGAACTGGCCATGTACTCGGTCATGTGGTCAGAGCACTGCTCCTACAAGTCTTCCAAGGTGCACCTCAAGCAGTTCGGCGCTAAGGTCACCGATGAAATGAAGAAGGACCTCATGGTCGGCATTGGTGAGAACGCCGGCGTGACCAACATTGGCAACGGCTGGGCTGTGACCTTCAAGATCGAGTCCCACAACCACCCCTCCTACGTTGAGCCCTACCAGGGTGCAGCGACCGGCGTGGGCGGTATCGTGCGTGACATTATCTCGATGGGTGCCCGCCCCGTGGCCGTCATGGACCCCCTGCGTTTCGGTGCCATCGACCACCCCGACACCGCCCGCGTCCTGCCCGGCGTTGTTTCCGGTGTTGGCGGCTACGGCAACTCCCTGGGCCTACCCAACATCGGCGGCGAGGTCGAGTTCGACGAGTGCTACCAAGCCAACCCCCTAGTCAACGCCCTAGCTGTGGGCATCATGCGCCACGAAGACATCCGCACCGCTAACGCCTCAGGTACCGGCAACAAGGTGATCCTCTTTGGCGCCCGCACCGGTGGCGACGGCATTGGCGGCGCTTCCGTTCTGGCGTCAGAGTCCTTCGACGATACCAAGCCCTCCAAGCGCCCCGCCGTGCAGGTGGGCGACCCCTTCGCTGAGAAGGTGCTGATTGAGTGCTGCCTGGAGCTCTTCAAGAACTCCATCGTTGAGGGTATTCAGGACCTCGGTGCAGCAGGTATCTCCTGTGCCACCTCCGAGCTGGCCTCCAACGGCGACGGCGGTATGCACGTCGACCTGACCAAGGTTCTGCTGCGCGACCCCACCCTGACCCCGGGCGAGATTCTCATGTCTGAGTCCCAGGAACGCATGATGGCCGTTGTTACCCCCGAGAACCTGAGCCGCTTCGAAGACATCATGAAGAAGTGGGACGTCGAATACTCCATTCTGGGTGAGGTGACCGGCTCCGGCCGCCTGACCATCGAGTGGCAGGGCGAGATTATCGTCGATGTGGACCCCAAGACCGTCGCCCACGACGGCCCCACCTACGAGCGTCCTTATGCCCGCCCCGAGTGGCAGGACGCCCTGCAGGCCGACAAGTTCACCGGTTCTAGCGCGGACGACGCCCGCCCCACCGGCGCTGAGCTGGGCGAGGCTATCAAGGCCTTTATGGCTGCCCCCAATATGTGTTCCAAGTCCTGGATTACTAACCAGTACGACCGTTACGTTCAGGGCAACACCGCCCTGTCCATGCCCGATGACTCAGGCGTGATCCGCGTGGACGAAGAGACCGGTCTGGGTGTTGCCCTGGCAACCGACTCTAACCCCCGCTTCACCAAGCTCGACCCCTACGAGGGTGCCAAGGCGTCCCTGGCTGAGGCCTACCGCAACGTGGCTACCGTGGGTGCCCGCCCCGTGGCTGTCTCTGACTGCCTGAACTTCGGCTCCCCCGAGGACCCGGACATCATGTGGCAGTTCGCTGAGGCCGTGCGCGGTATCGCCGACGGCTGTATGGAACTGGGCGTACCCGTGACCGGCGGTAACGTCTCCCTCTACAACCAGACCGGGGGCAAGGCCATTAACCCCACCCCCGTGGTTGCTATGCTGGGCGTGATGGACGACGTCACCCGCCGCACTCCCTCCGGTTGGGCTCCTGAGCATGACGGCCAGGCCCTCTACCTGCTGGGCACTACCCGCGACGAGCTGGACGGCTCCGAGTGGGCCCGTTTCAAGGGTCACCTGGGCGGCCTGCCCCCCAAGGTTGATCTGGCTGCCGAGAAGTTGCTGGGCGACATGCTGGTGAACATGAGCCGCGACGGCATGATTGACGCTGCCCACGACGTCTCTGCCGGTGGCCTGGCTGCTGCCCTGGTTGAGGGCTGCCTGCGCTTTGGCGTCGGTGCCCGCGTTGGCCTGGGTGAGGTTGCTGAGCGCGACGGTATTGACCTCTTCACCCTGCTCTTCTCTGAGTCCCTGGGCCGCGTGGTTGTGTCTGTTCCCCGTTCTGAGGAAGTTCGCTTCAAGGACATGTGCACCGCCCGCGACTACCCCTTCGCCCGTATCGGCGTGGTTGATGCTGCCTCTAAGGCCCTGGATATTCAGGGTGAGGTCGCTATCGACCTGGACGAGCTGCGCGAGGCTCACGAGGGCACCCTGGCCCGCCACTTCGGCGAAGTTGCCCCCAGCTAGTCGCTAGCTACACGGTGTAAGGACGCCGCCGCGCCCCTCCCCTGCCTTCGGGCAGGTAGGTGCGTGGCGGCGTCCTTCTGTCTTAGCTTGTGCAGGGTTCTTGCTGCATGTGCAGAGAAAACCCTGCACACTACCCAAGAAACCTGCACACCTACAATCTGGCTCACCGGACGCCGGCCTCCCACAACCGTTGCCGGAGAGTAGCAGGGTGCGACATCAGCTCCTTCCAACGCGTACGCACCACCTTCCAGCCAGCCATCTCTAATTCACGATGCCGCCGATGTTCAGCCTGAACCACATCATCAGCGCGGCCATAGACGCCCGAATACTTCACCTCACCGTCGACCTCAAGAATGACCCCCAGCTCAGGCCAAGCAAAATCAGCACGGTAGATACGGCCATAGTGAGTAAATACCTCGAACTGTTCCTGAGGTAGAGGCAGATTCCACTCATAGATAAGGTCACGCGCGATTGTCTCAGCAGGAGAGTCTGCTAAAGCACTCAGTCTCTGTCCCACGGCAAGTGCAGCTCCACCCGCCTCAGCCAAGGCCGCACGCGCCGACGCTACAGATATAACACCCTGCCGCAGAAAATAATCACCAATCACCAGCGCCTCGACGCGAGGTAGGGATAGGGCCACATCGCGCAGAGTGTGCCCCGGAGCAGCAACAGAAGCCCCTACTACCAGCCGAGCCTCGCGAACTACGTCCGTGCGTCCGCGATGCGCTGTTACTGAAGGGCGGTGTTGCACAGAAGCTGACGCAAAACTCATATGCACCTTGTGAGGCAGAGTCAGAAGGGGAGCTCCTAACCAAAGCGCAGCCGACTGGTGACTCAGTACCCCGCTCGGCACCGTTTTGATATGCGCAGCGTGGTGAGCCAGACACCTCTGGCGAGTGCTCCACTGATTCCATATAGAGGTTTCAACATAGATTCCCTGCTTGATTTTGGTGTAGTCACCAGATCTAAAACGAGTCGAGGCCAGGGAGGGGCTTACCCCGATATCTTGTAAATCTTTAAGGCAGCGCACCTGCTGGTAAATCTCTGCAACATCATTCATAAGGGCAGTGTCACCGAGCCCGTCTACCTCTTGCAAGGGGTGTGAACATCTCAGGCTCTTTTGGTTCACAGACAGGTCATATAACGGCCAGGCCTGTGGATAAGTCGGGTGGGTTAGCTTGGCAGTTACCGGCCCGGGGAGCGTCCTTCTGTCTTAGCGCTATGCAGGGTTCTTGGGCTGTGTGCAGAGAAAACCCTGCACATAGCCCAAGAAGCCTGCACACACCCCCCTGCTCCTGCTCGATGAGCCCACTGCCGCCCTCGATATTCTGCACCAGGAGCAGACCCGCGCCCATGCCTACGCCCGGCAGGGGGCGACTGTGGTGGCGGTCCTTCACGACCTCGATGTTGCGGCCTCTTATTCTGACCGGCTGGTGCTTCCTGCCCGCGAATGAGGCCGTTTTCATCCTCAAGACGGACGTGCCTCTACCCCTCTGCCACTAGACTAGGTACTACCTTCGCCCCGTCCAACGCCCTTAGGAGCCCCTATGTCTCACGCTGCGCCTGCCCACCGCGTGAATGTGAGCGCCCCACCAGATAGCGTTCTAGAGGCCCGGGGGCTCACCAGCGAGCAGGTCGCTGAGCGCACCTCTGCCGGGTCAGTGAATACGCAGAATAATGCGACCTCCCGCTCTACCGCGACCATTATCCGCACCCATCTCTTCACCATGTTTAACCTGGTGCTGGGGCTCTGCGGGCTGGCCGTGATTCTGGTGGGTTCCTGGCTCGATACCCTTTTCCTTTTGGCTGCTATTGCCAACGTGGTTATCGGCTTCACCCAGGAGTTCTCGGCGAAGCGCCAGCTGGATCGTATTGCCCTGCTGCGCCGCGCCCCCGCCACCGCCCTGCGCGATGGCAAGCTGGTGCCGGTTGCCCTCGATAAGCTGGTTCTTGACGATGTTGTGCTGCTCAAGCGTGGGGACCAGGTCCCTGCCGACGCCGTGGTGCTCACCAGCGACGGCCTGGACCTTGATGAATCCCTGCTCACCGGCGAAAACGACCCTGTCGGTAAGGTTCCGGGGGACAGCGTCCTGTCGGCTTCATCCGTGATTGGTGGGTCGGGCAAGGTACGGCTGACGGCGGTGGGGGCTACCTCCCGCGCGGCGAAGATTACGGCCGAAGCCCGCCAGTTCACCACCATCCATTCGGAGCTGCGGGCAGGTATGGAGCGGGTAGTCACCTGGATTACCTGGGCCTTGGTTCCCATTATCGCGATTGTGCTCAATGGGCAGATGCAGGCTGCTGGCGGTTGGCAGCTGGCCCTTGATTCCGGTGCCTGGCGTGATGCCCTGATTACCTCTGTCTCGTCGGTTGCCTCCATGATTCCCCAGGGCCTAGCCCTGATGACCACGATTTCCTTTGCCGTGGCGTCGGTTAAGCTGGCCCGCACCGAGGTGCTGATTCAGGAGCAGCCCGCCGTTGAGGTGCTGGCCCGCGTTGATACCGTCTGCTTCGATAAGACCGGCACCTTGACCGAGGGCGGGGTGCGCTTTGATTCGGTTCGCTCTCTGACCGGGCAGGTGCTCTGGGCAGGGACCGGGCATCAGGACGCTGCCGCCGCTTCTCGGGTTAAGGACGGCTGGGCTGCCGCCCTGGGCTGGCTGGGAGCCGACCAGAACGCTAACCCCACCGCGGCTGCCCTGCAGGAGCCCTTTGCTGAGGCAGCGGACGCCGCAGCCCCTGCCGGTGCCAGCATCCCGGCTGCCACCGGCGTCCTGCCCTTCTCATCTGCCCTGCGCTTTAGCGGCGTAGAGTTCACGGGCACCGGTGCCTGGCTACTCGGTGCCCCCGAGGCACTTTTACCCGAGGGCTCTACTGCCCGCGACCTGGCCGGTGAGCTGGCCGAGAGCGGGCTGCGCGTGCTGGTGCTGGCCCATGCCCCCGCCCTACTGCGCGAGCCTTCCGGCAAGGTAGCCGCCCGGGTTCCTGCCGGTCTTGCCCCCCAGGTACTCGTGATTTTCCGCGAGCAGGTACGATCCGAGGCCCCCGAAACCCTGGCCTACTTCAGAAGCCAGGGCATCGACCTAAAGGTCTTCTCTGGCGACAACCCCCGCACGGTAGCCGCCGCCGCGGCAGCCGCCGGTATGGACGTCTCAGCCGGTGCGGTCGATGCCTCAACCCTGCCCGAATCCGGCCCTGAACTGGTAGAGGCTGCCCGAACCCACGCCGTCTTTGGCCGGGTCTCTCCCGAACAGAAGAAGAACATGGTGCTGGGTCTGCGCGAGGCCGGGCACGTAGTAGCGATGACCGGTGACGGCATCAACGACGCCCTGGCTCTCAAGCACGCCGACCTGGGCATCGCCATGGGCAACGCAGCACCCGCCACCAAGTCGGTATCGCGCCTGGTGCTTCTTGACGGACGTTTTGACCGCCTACCCGGCGTACTCGCCGAGGGGCGCAAGATTATCGCCAATATTGAGCGGGTCACCAACCTCTTCCTCACCAAGACTGCCTTCGCTATCCTGCTGGGCCTCACCCTGGGTGTGCTCTGCTGGCAGTTCCCCTTCCTACCGCGTCAGTACTCCACCGCCGACCTGCTCATTGTGGGGGGTCCTGCCTTCTTCCTGACCATGCTGCCCAACACCCGCCGCTACGTCAGCGGATTCTTGGGCAGGGCCCTGCACTATGCCCTACCGGCAGCCGTCATCATCACGGCGGTACTGGTCTTCGTCAACGGCTACGGGCACGCTCTCGCCGGGGTGGCTACAGCGGAGATTCAGACTGCCACCTTCATCGCCCTTGTACTCATGGGTATCTACAACATCACCACCGTAGTGCGGCCCGTCCGCGGCGTCCGCCTGGCTATCGTGGCGGGCATGTACGCCGGTCTGGCCCTGGTACTCCTGCTCCCACCCTCGCTCTGGTACCACCAGTTCACCATTCCCAGCGGATCATACTTACTAGCCACCATAGGCTCAGCTGCCCTGGGCTGCCTGGCTATCGAAATCAACCTGCGCCTGCACACCGCCTGGCTGCGAGCCAAACACCCCCAGGTACTTGCACAGGGCTAACCTCAGGGAGTACGCTTGACCACGAACGGGGTTCACACCCCACACTCTATGTAGTCAATCATCAGGATTGTTACTGGTTCAGCAGGCAAGACCTGAGTTGCTATCAGCTCATACGGCACCGGTGCACCCGCGCCCACGCCGCTTCCATGAGCACCCGTCTACCCGCATCAGGGCATACGGTTCGATAGGCAACTCGGGTCTTTTCCGTCTTAAGAACCGGCTAGCGGTCCACACACACTAGTAAGGTTCCACCCGTGAATAACTCACAGATGGGCGAAAAGATTCTCGAAGGCCTGGGCGGCCCCGAGAACATCTCGCACTTTACCCACTGCGCCACCCGCCTGCGCGTGACCCCCAAGTCCAACAGCGCCATCGACCGCACCAAGATCGAAAACATCCCCGGCGTGCTCTCCATCATCGAGCAGTCCGGCCAGACCCAGGTCGTGCTCGGCGACAAGGTCGAATCGGTCTACAACGAAATGGTCAAGCTGCCCGGCATGAGCTCCGTCGGCGAAAGCTCCTCCAAGGGCGCAGTAGCCACCGACGAGAAGAAGGCCGGCGCCCTGACCCGCGTCTTCGACGTACTCTCAGACTCCTTCCGCCCCATCCTCTGGGCACTGCTGGGCACCTCCATGATCCTGACCCTGATTGTCTTCCTGCAGCAGCTGGGCTACTTCGGTCAGTACACCGACCTCACCGGCCAGGTCGTTAACATCGACATCGTCAACGGCCCCCGCCTGGCCGACGCCGATGCCGCAGCCGCCATGCTCAACGAGTGGCGCGCAGCCTTCCCCTTCTGGTTCATCATGCTGGCAGCCTCCCTGTCAGTCCTGCAGTTCATGCCCATCATGCTGGGCGCAACCGCAGCTAAGCGCCTGGGCGCCAACATGTGGGTCGGTGCGGCTATCCCCGCAGCCCTCATGACCGGCACCTTCCAGGGTTTTGCAGACATCGCGGTAGACGGCGTCGTCCGCGTCCCCTTCCTGGGTCTCGACCTGCCCCTGTACGTCATGAACTACACCGGCCAGATCTTCCCGCCCCTCTTCGCCGCAGCCCTGCTGGCCCCCCTG